>JBBWZQ010000043.1:0-12098 GCA_039649115.1 Micromonosporaceae bacterium
CCGGAGTACGCCCGCGCCGCGGTACGCATCACGCAGGAGCTCGGCCAGCGCTACGCCAGCCACCCGGCCCTGGCCCTGTGGCACCTGCACAACGAGTTCGCCGGGGTGAACGCGCACTGCTACTGCGACACCTGCGCGGCCGCCTTCCGGGATTGGCTGGACGCCCGGTACGGCGACCTGGACGCGCTCAACACCGCCTGGGGCACATCGTTCTGGGGCCAGCGCTACGGCTCGTTCGACGAGATCGACCCGCCCCGCCTCGGGCCGACCGTGGTCAACCCCAGCCAGCAGCTGGACTATCTCCGGTTCTGCTCCGACACCCACCTCGCCAACTACCGCCGGGAGCGGGACGCCCTGCGCCCGCTGTCCCCCGAGGTGCCCATCACCACCAACTTCCAGATCGCCAACTGCAAGTGGCTCGACTACTGGAAGTGGACGACCGAGGTGGACATCGTCGCCAACGACCACTACCTGCAGGCCGAGCGCACGGACAACGAGATCGAGCTGGCCATGTGCGCCGACCTCACCCGGTCGCTGGCCGGCGGCGCGCCCTGGCTGCTGATGGAGCACTCCACGAGCGCGGTCAACTGGCAACCGCGCAACATCGCCAAGCGCCCGGGGGAACTGGCCCGCAACAGCCTCGCCCACGTGGCCCGCGGCGCGGACGGAGTGATGTTCTTCCAGTGGCGCGCGTCGCCGTTCGGCGCCGAGAAGTTCCACTCCGCGATGCTGCCGCCGGGTGGCCGGGACACCCGGGTCTGGCGCGAGGTCACCGCGCTGGGCGCGCAGCTGTCCGGCCTGGCCGGCCTGCGCGGCGCCCGGGTGGCGGCGGACGTGGCGATGGTCTGGGACTGGGAGTCGTGGTGGGCGCTGGAGCTGGACTGGCGCCCGTCGGTCGACCTGGCCTACCGGGACCGCGTCGAGGCCTACTACGAGCAGCTCTGGCGCGACCACCTGACCGTTGACTTCGTGCACCCCGAGGGCGACCTGGGCCGGTACCCGCTGGTCGTGGTGCCCAGCCTGTACCTGACGACGGCGGCCGCGGCGAAGAACCTCACCGCGTACGCGGACAACGGCGGCACCGCGGTCGTCTCGTACTTCTCCGGCATCGTGGACGGCACCGACACGGTGCACCCGGGCGGCTACCCCGGTGCCCTGCGGGACCTGCTCGGGCTCACCGTGGCGGAGTTCCTCCCGCTGCGCCGCGGGGAACGCGTCACCCTCGCGGAGGACGCCGGGTCCGGGGACGTCTGGGCCGAGGACATCAGCCTGCGCGGCGCCGAGGCGGTGCTGCGGTACGCGGACGGCCCGGCACCCGGGGGACCGGCGGTGACCCGGTACGCGCGCGGGCGGGGGCACGCCTGGTACGTGTCGACGCGGCTGTCCGGCCCGGCGCTGCGCTCGGTGCTCGGGCGCGCGTACGCGGACGCCGGCCTGGCACCGCGCACCGATCTGCCCGACGGCGTCGAGCTGGTGCGCCGCGGCCCGTACACGTTCGTCATCAACCACCTGGACAGCGACGTCGACGCGGGCGGGACGGTGCCGGCCGGCCAGGTCCGGGTGGATACCGGGGATAGCTGACCGGACAGCGGCCCCGTGCTCAGACAGCTGCGCCAGGCAGAGATCCTCGCCGCCGCCCGCACCCGGGGCGCCGTACGGGTGGGCGACCTGACCCGCCACTTCGGCGTCTCCGGGCCGACCATCCGCCGCGACCTGGCGGACCTGGCCGGGCGCGGCCTGCTCGCGCGGGTGCACGGCGGGGCGGTGCGGGCCACCGGACACGGCCACCACGATCCGGACGGCGCGCTCGCGTCCACAGTGGACTGCGTGGCGCGGGCGGCGGCCGGCCTCGTCCGTCCCGGCTCCGCGGTGGGGCTGTCCGCCGGTCCCCGGGCCGCCCAGCTGGCCACCCACCTGCGCGGCACCCCCGGGCTCACCATCGTGACGCCGTCGCTGCCCGCTGCCACCCGGCTGGAGCGCGCGGAGGGGCAGGTGGTCATCCTGGTCGGCGGCGTGCGCGCGAGCTACGGGGGGCACACCGGGCCGGTGGCGGTGCGGACGCTGCGCCAGGTCAACCTGGACGTGGCATTCCTGGACGTGCGCGGCATGTCACCGGGCACCGGGTACACGGCGGTGGACATGCTGACCGCGGAGACCGACCGGGCACTGCTGCGCTGCGCCACCCACACCGTCGTCATCGCCGACCACACCGCGTGGGGCGCGATCGGCGTGGCCACCATCGCCCCCCTGTCCGCCGTGGACACCGTCGTCACCGACCCCCACCTCCCCCCGGAAGCCCGCGCCACCCTCCGCGCCCACGTCACCCACCTCGTCCTCGCGCAACTCCATTGAAGTTGCGGTGTCGCGCCCCGCTGGACACCGCAACTGCAATGAAGTTCGCGAGGATCTCGGGGTGGGGGTCAGGCGGCGAGGTCGGTGATGGCCGACAGGGCTCGGCCGGACCAGTTGAAGAGGGCCTGGTTGTCCCAGCCGTCGCCGGAGCCGTTGATGTTCGCGGGATCCCAGCCGTTGCCGGGTACCGCGTACCAGCTCGCCTCCCAGTAGAAGTACCCGAGGCCGCGGCCGCCCGGTACCGCCTTGAGCGCGTTGATGACCGCGAGGAAGTTGGCCCGCTGCCCCGCCTCCGTGGCCGGGTAGCCGGAGGTGAGCTGCGACGAGCTGGAGATGCTGTTGCCCGTCGAGTCCGCGTTGCCCAGCGTGAACGGGTACGCGGTCTCCGCCACCACCACCGGCTTGCCGTACCGGCTGGCCATGTCGTTCAGGGTCGACTGCAGCCCGGAGAACGTGCCGCTCCAGTACGAGTAGTAGGACACGCCGCTGACGTCCCACTTCACGCCGAACGCCCGCGCCTGGTCGAACCACCAGATCGCCTGGTCGTGCTGGCCGCCGTTGGCGATGTGCAGCATCACCTGGGTCGCGGCGGACACCGCCTTCACCGCGTTGTACCCGGAGGTCAGCAGCCCGGCGAGGTTGCTCCAGCCCGCGGTACCGCCGGTCAGCCGGCCCACCGGCCACAGCATGCCGGGGTTGATCTCGTTGCCCACCTGCACCATGTCCGGCGTGGCACCGGCGGCCTTGAGGGCGTTGCAGACGTTGAACGTGTGCTGGTACACGTCCGTCTCCAGCTGGCTGAGGCTGTGCCCGCTCCACGCGGACGGCGTGAACTGCTTGCCCGGGTCGGCCCAGGTGTCCGAGTAGTGGAAGTCGACGAGCAGCTTCAGCCCGGCCGCCTTGACCTGCCTCGCGAACGCGACCACCCTGGCCTGGTTGTTGTACCCGCTGGCCGGGTTGACCCAGACCCGCAGCCGCACGTAGTTCAGGCCGGCGGCCTTGAGGATCAGCAGCGGGTCGCCCTGCGTGCCGCTCGTGTCGGAGTACCGCGCGCCCAGGTCCTCCGCGCGCTGCAGGGTGGACAGGTCCGCGCCGTGGATCGCCAGCGTCGAGGCGGCGCCGGCCGGCCGGACGACCGCCGCCGTGGCCAGTGCGCAGACCGCCAGGACGCCGATGCGCAGGCCGGTTCGTCGATGCACGAGTCCCTCACCTCCAGGCTGTGAGCGCTCCCAGTATCTTGGCAGACATCGACGTACGTCAAGAGGTTCACCCCTTGCTGTACTGCGAACTCTTCCCTTCGATCCGCCACAGGATTACCGTGAGCGTTCACGGCACATCGACCTGAGGAGTTGAAGGTGCGTCCACGTCAGTTCCTCCCTCTGCGGCGGCGGTCACTGCTGCTCGCCGCCCCCGCCATCGGGGCCGGGACCGTCCTGTTCGGAGCCTCACCGGCCACGGCCGGCGCCGCAGCGCACCCGCGCGCCCCGCGCCTGCGCGGCGCCGACCTGTCCTTCACCCCGCAACTGGAGGCGGCCGGTGTCCGGTTCCGCGACCGCCGCGGGGTGCGCCCGGTGGAACGCATCCTGGCCGACCACGGTGCCAACTACATCCGGCTGCGGGTCTGGACCAACCCACCCGCGGGCTACAGCACCGAGGCCACCGCGCTCGCCATGGCCCGCCGGGCCCACCGGGCCGGCCTGCGGATCCTGCTCGACGTGCACTACAGCGACTTCTGGGCAGACCCCGGCCACCAGAACACGCCGGCCGCCTGGCAGGGCCAGGACCTGCCCACCCTGGCCAGTACGGTGCGCCGGTACACGAGGGGGCTGGTGGCCGACTTCGCCCGGCAGGGCACGCCGCTCGACATGGTGCAGGTCGGCAACGAGATCACCGGCGGCATGCTCTGGCCGCTCGGCCAGATCTACCAGTCCGACGGCGCGCACTGGACCGAGTTCACCACCCTGCTCAACGCCGGCATCGCCGGGGTGCGCGAGGGCAGCCCGCGCCGGCATCCGGCCCGGGTCATGGTGCACATCGACCGGGGCGGGGACAACGGCGGCTCGGTCTGGTTCTACGACCACGTCCTGGCGGCCGGCGTGGTGGACTTCGACGTCATCGGCCTGTCCTACTACCCGTTCTGGCACGGCTCGTTCGCCGCGCTGCAAGCCAACCTGAACGACCTCGCCCCCCGGTACGGGCGGGACCTCGTGGTCGTCGAGACGGCGTACCCGTGGACCCTGGGCAACGGCGACCAGCTGGCCAACTTCATCGACAGTGTCGACCAGCTGCCCGACGGCGCCGCCTACCCGGCCACACCGCAGGGGCAGGCGGGGTACTTCGGCGCGCTGCGCCAGATCCTGGCGCAGGTGCCCGGCGGGCGCGGCGCCGGCTTCTTCACCTGGGAGCCGGAGTGGATCCCGGGCGTCGGCTGGGAGCCGGGCGCCGGCAACCCGAACGACAACCTCACCCAGTTCGACTGGCAGGGCAACGCGCTGCCCTCGGTCGACGCCTACCGGCCGGGCTAGGGTAGGCGTTCATGACCTGGTGCGGTCGCCCGTAACGCCGGGCGACCGCACCATGGTCGATCCTCCTCTCCCTCAGCAGGCGCGGCCCGAGTTGACGCAGGAGACCACGAACGCCATCAGGTTGTCGGACATCACGTTGGCGAAGTCGGCGTGGTCGGTCAGCGGGTTGTGGTTCTGCTCCGGGAACGTGTCCACCGCGAAGGACCGGCCGTTGCCGACGTTGTACGTCAGCGTCATCCGCAGCTGCGGCACCGCCACGGTGTTCTTCGGGCAGCGCCCGCTGGACAGCGGGAACACGATGTGCGCCCGGTGGTTGGCACTGTCCACATTGGTACCGTCCCAGCAGCTGGCGAAGTCCAGGATGCGCTGCACGCCCTGCCCGTTGCGGCACAGCGGATACCTGGTCGTCACCCGGTCGGTGAATCCCGCGCAGGTCCACTGCGCCCGGGCGTTGGCCGGCCCGTTGGTCACCGCCTTGGCGTCGCCGGTGATGATGCGCAGGAAGCGCGGCATCGCCACCACCTTGCTCCGCGGGTTGCCCCGGAACTGCAGGCTCACCGACGTCGGCGAGAGGATCCGGCCCACGTTCCCGTCGGTCCCGCCGCCGGCGGCGGCGCTGTCCGCACCCGTGACGCCCAGCCGGCGCAGCACCGGCCAGTAGTACGCCGAACGGTCGGCGAACCGGCACGTGGTACCGGCCGCGGCGAGGCTGTCATTGGTGGAGAAGCCGTCCGTCGAGAGGTTGCCGACGTAGTCGTGCATGTGGTGTGCGCCGTTGGAGACGCCGGGCGCCACGATGAAGTTGTCCGGGTTGCGGTGCCCGTTGGTGTTGGTGCCGCACTGGGAGACGAAGGACCCGCGCGACGCGTCGCGGCCCGGGGCGGGTGGCCGGACGTTCGGCTGCACCTGGCCGATCGCGATGTAGTCCGATGTGGACGGATCGGCACCGTGGCCGTCGCACTCACCGGCGGCCGGTGCACTGGCGGGCGGCGCCTGCGCGGGTGCCGCCACCGACTCCGCCGGTGCCGGTATCGACTCCGCCGGCGCCGCGGCCGACGCCGAGGGGACCGCCGCCGGCTCCGGGGCGACCGCCGCCGAGGGGGCCACGGACCTGCCACCGTGGTCGTGCTGGTGGCGTGACCCGCGCCTGGTCGACGGGCAGGCGGCCGGTCCCTGGTCGTTCGGGATGCGCGCCGCGTCGGCCAGCGCGTCGATCGTGTCGAAGCCGTCGGCCGCGTCCGCGGAGGACCGGACGGTGTGCAGGCCGAGGCCGCCGATCAGCAGGAGCGCCGCGACGACCGCCGCGACGCGCCAGACCCCGGGTCGGGCCAGCCACCGGCTCTGCCTTTTCCTTCTCATAGTGGAAGACCTTCCTAGTAGTGCACGACGTAGTGGCGCGGTTGCCGGTGCCGGTAGACGAGGTAGGCGATCAGGCTCAGGCAGCCGCCCGCGCTCAGCAGGCCCCAGATCACCCTCGGGCGCATGTCCTCGGAGAGCAGGTTGGCCGGAGTCTGCGGGGTCGCCGCGGGTGCGGTGGGCAGGGCGGCGTAGTCGACCAGGCCGGTGCTCTCCAGCAGGGTCATGTGCTTCATCACCACGTTGACGGCCGTCTGGCCGAACTCGCGGATGAGATCGTTGGAGGTGCCCGCGCGTACCGCGGAGACAATGCTGAACACCTTGCCGTGCGCGGCGCGCAGCCGGTTGGCGAAGACGGTGTCGAAGCCGTTGCCCACCTTGTCGCGCATCTCGGCGAGCCAGCCCTGCTGGTCCTTGTTCGGCTGGTCGGGCAGGGTGACACCGAGCTTGCCGGCCAGCTCCTGCACCTGCACGTCCAGCCCGTGGTGGTCGGCCATCAGCTGCGCGCCGACCGTCTTGACCCGCCCGCTCGCGGCCTGCGTCTGCGCCATGAGACCGGCCGGCATCTCCCACAGGCCCGCCTGGCGCACCCGCACCAGCAGATCCCGGTCGGCGGGGGTGAGCGGGCCGTACGGGGTCAGCGTCCAACCGGCCGGCAGCGCACCGGACACGCCGGTCGCGGTCAGCCGGGCCGGTGCCGCCGCGGTCCCGGCCACCCCGGCCACCGCCGGTCGCGCGATGACGTGCAGGGTCGCGGCCACGACGAGCGACACGCCGAACAGCAGCAGACCCCATCGCACAAGACGAGGCCCTGCCGCTCCCCCGGATCCCCGATCCACCCTTGAACCTCCCGCGTCAGTGCTGGGTTCTCGTTGGGGGGTACGGAGATGGGGCGTGGCGGGATGCATCGATGGAAGTGATGAGATTCACGGGCCCGTCGTTAATCCATCGGGCCGCGGGCCCCGTACCAAGAAGAGGCCTGCCCGCTCACGGCACCTTGAGGTCGAGCAGCGTGGTCGGCCGGCCGGCCGGGTCGAGTGCCTGCACGTCCACGCGGGATATCTCCGACGGGAGCAGCGAACTGTTGGCCTGCAACCGCAGCCGCTCGGGATGGGCGGGCGTGCCATACCCTTCCGCCGGTACCTGCCAGCTCGACACCACCTCGACCGCGCCGCGCCGGTCGATTGTGATCATGCGGCAGCGCAGCGGGCCCTTGCCCTCGCTGAGCGCGAAGGACAGATGGGTGCCCCACTGCCGGCTGGCCAGCATGATGTCGAGGCGGGTGCCGGTCGTGGGGTTGACGGCCCAGAAGTAGCGCCCTTCGGCGTTGTCCGACTCGCGGGACCGGGGACTGTCGATGCCGGGCACGGTGGCACCCGGCGACAGCACACCGGCGGTCGGTCCCGCGCTGACCTGCGGTACGCCATCGCTCGGCAGCAGGCCCAGCACCACGCCGGCGATGATGACGAGGGCCGCGGCGACCAGCATCGCGGCCAGCCGCCGGCCCCGCGGCCGGGCGAACCCGCGGCCCCGCGCGGTCAGTTCGACCCGCCCGGGGTACCGGCCGGGCCGGCGCCGGCGCGCCCGGGTGCGGCCCGTGTCGAGGGGCAGCACGTCGTAGTCGGGATCGGGCAGCGGCACCGGGTCGTGTTCGAGCGCGGCCAGCGCCGCGACCCGGTCGACGCCGGCCAGGACGTCGACCGTCGGCAACAGGGCCTCCAGTTCGAGCGCGCACTCGTCGCAGGTGGCCAGGTGCGCCTCGATGTGCGCGCACTGTGCCTCGTCCAGCAGGCCGAGGGCGTACGAGGCAAGGTCGAGGTGCTCCTCGAAGCAGCTTGTCATCCCGTCACCCCCCGCTGCTCCAGACTTGCCCGCAGCGCCCGCAGGCCGTGGTACACGCGGGACTTGGCGGTGCCCAGCGGCAGCCCCAACAGGTCGGCCGCCTGCGCCACGGTCCTGCCGTAGAAGTATGTCTGCACCAGGATCTCGCGGTGCGGTGCGGTCAGCTCGCGCATCGCGTCGACGACCGCCATCGAACGCAGGGTCTGATCCGTGTCGTCAAAGGCGGTCATGCTCTCCATGTCGAGGTCGTAGACCTCCGTCGGGCGCGCCCCCTCGCTGCGATGGTCGTCGATGGCGATCCGCCGGGCGACCGTCACCAGCCACGGCCGCAGCGACGTCCCCGAGCGCCAGTCCAGCTTGTGGCCATGGCGCCAGGCGCGCAACAGCGTCTCCTGGACGATGTCCTCGGCGCGCTGCCGGTCCCCGCCGACCAACCGGGACACGAAGTTCAGCAGCGCCGCCGCGTGCTGCGCGTACAGCGAACGCATCTGTTCCTCGCGGGTGGCGCGGGGCCCGTAGGTGGCTGTCGGGTGGCCAGCATCCCGGCGCGGCGGCACCGGCATATCATCGCGTTCCGCGAGTCGCGGGTCGAGGGCGGATGGCGTTCGTACCATCAGCACCGCCACAACGCTTGTCGCGGGACGCACGCGTCGTACAACACGCGGTCACCGTTCGCCACCGCATCCAGGCCCGAACCTCCAACCCGACTACCGCCCCCGCACCTAGTGGTACGCGGCGCAGCCGCGGATGGATTAACAGGTGCGGAAAAACTTGTCGCCCGTCCGGCGGATCGAGGCGCGGGTGGTCGGTCCCGCCGTCGGGCCAGCTCACCTGGCCGGGCTGCTGGATCAGCGCGTGGCCGGGCGACGCGTGCCGCCGCACCGCGCCAGCGTCGCGTCCGCGAGGGTGGTCCGGTGCGCGTGGGTCATTGCGATAGAAAGCGCTTGTCAACGAGGCCTATCCTGATCAGCGACGCGGGTGAGGGGCTTGCGAAAGGCGGCATGGCGATGGCGCAGGCGTCCAGGTCCGGTGTGCCTGGCACGGACCGGCCCAGCACGCTCGACGACGTCGCCGCGCGCGCCAACGTCTCGGCGGCGACCGCGTCCCGGGTGCTGGCCGGCAACTACCCGGTGGCGCCGGCCACCAGGCAGCGCGTGCTGCGCGCGGTCCGGGAGCTGAACTACGTCGCCAACACGCACGCCCGCGCGCTGGCCGGGGTGAAGACGGAGACCGTCGCCTTCTTTCTCAACGACGTCCGCAGCCCGGCCTTCGCCGAGGCCGCGTACGGCGTCGAGCAGGAGGCCGCGCGGGGCGGCCGGCTGTGCCTGCTGGGCTGCACGCACGGCGACCCCGAGCGGGAACTGGCGTTCGTGCGGCTGATGCGGGAACAGCGCGCCGCCGCGGTGATCCTGATCGGCGGGATCGTCGACAACGACGACTACCGGGCGCGGATGGCCGAGATCGCGCACTCGCTGCACGCGGCCGGCACCCGGCTCGTCCTGTGTGGACGGCCGCCGCTGGGCGGCGAGGTGCCGGCCACCGTCGTGGAGTACGACAACGAGGGCGGTGCGCACGCCGCCACCAGCCACCTGCTGTCCCACGGCCACCGCCGGATCCTCTACCTCGGCGGCGAGGTCGGGCACAGCACCAGCGTCGGGCGCGGCGCCGGCTACCGCCGGGCGATGGCCGACTTCGGCGTGCCGGTCGACGGGAGCCTGGTGGAGCACGGCGACTTCAGCCGGCTTTCCGGCTACCAGCACACCGCGGCCCGGCTGCGCTCCGGCACCGGGTTCACCGCGGTCTTCGCCGACACCGACGCGGTGGCCTCCGGCGCGCTCGCCGCGATCACCGACGCGGGGCTGCGCGTACCGGAGGACGTCTCGCTGGTCGGGTACGACGACGTGCCGGTCGCCCAGGACCTGCGCCCGCAGCTGACCACGGTGCACGTGCCCTACGAGGAACTCGGCCGTACCGCCGTGCGGATGGCGCTGGGCAGCGGCGGCCACCACGACGGCTGGGGGGAGCAGCGCGTCGTCCTCGGCACTCACGTGGTGGTGCGCCAGTCAGTGCATTCGCTTTCTTCGAAGCCCCCGTCCGGCCGTCGCTGACCGCGCATCATTCCCTTCCCTGGTACGAGATCTCGTCGTAGCAAGACCAGGAAAGCCCTTTCCAAACGTTGATCGACGGCGTACCGTGCTCGATCACAGGGGCGACGCGGGTTCCTCAGAGACACGTTGGGGTGCCCGCCTCCGCCAAAGACCGGCTCCGGCTGTGCTCCCCCGGGGGGTCACGTGGTCATCAAGGCACCGGTCCGGCCCGCACACACGGTCCAGGTCGTCCCGCCGCGCCGGCGCCGGCTGCCGCTGCGGCTACGGCTGCGCCGCGACGGCGTGCTGCTGCTGCTCGCCGTGCCGGGCATCCTGGTGCTGCTGCTGTTCCGCTACGTGCCGCTGCTCGGCAACATCATCGCCTTCGAGGACTACCAGCCCTTCGTGGGCTTCATCCAGAGCCCGTGGATCGGGCTGGAGAACTTCCGGGTGATCGTCACCGGGGACGCCGAGTTCCGCACCGCCGTCACCAACACACTGATCATCACCCTGCTGCAGGTGATGTTCGTCTTCCCCGCGCCGATCGCGCTCGCCCTGCTGCTCAACAGCCTGCTCTCCGAGCGGCTCAAGCGGTTGGTGCAGTCGGTGCTCTACCTGCCGCACTTCCTGTCCTGGGTGATCGTCGTGGCGATCTTCCAGGAGGTGCTGGGCGGCAGCGGGCTGCTCAACAACTGGCTGCGCACGCACGACCACGCCACGCTCAGCCTGATCGGCAACGCCGGCCTGTTCAAGGAGCTGCTCACCGCCCAGGTCATCTGGAAGGACACCGGCTGGGCGACCATCCTGTTCCTGGCCGCGCTCTCCCAGATCGACGTGGGCCAGTACGAGGCGGCCAGCGTGGACGGCGCCGGCCGCTGGCGGCAACTGTGGCACATCACGCTGCCGGGACTGCGCTCGATCATCGTGCTGCTGTTCATCCTGCGCCTGGGCGACGTGCTCAGCGTCGGCTTCGAGCAGATCATCCTGCAGCAGGGCGCGGTGGGACCGCAGGCCAGCGAGGTGCTGGACACATACGTCTACCACCACGGCGTCATCAACGGGCAGTGGGGCGTCTCGGCCGCGGTCGGGCTCGTCAAGGGCATCGTCGGGGTGGCCCTGGTACTGGCCGCCAACAAGGTCGCCCACCTGTTCGGCGAGCAGGGGATCTACCAGTCGTGAACCGCCTGTCCGTCGCCGGCACCCCGCCACCCACCCCGGTCGTGCGCGCCGCCAAGGGCGTGCTGCTGACGGTGGTCTGCGCGGTGGTGGCGCTGCCGTTCGTCGGCGTGGTGGCGACGAGCCTGGCCGACCAGGCACAGGTGACCCGGTCCGGCGGCTTCGTACTGATCCCTGAGCACGTGAGCCTGGCCGCCTACCGCACCATCTTCGCCGGCGGGGTGGTCACCCGCTCGCTGCTGGTCAGCATGTTCATCACGGTCGTGGGCACTGCCATCAGCCTGTCCTGCACCGCCTGCCTGGCGTACGGGCTGAGCCGGCCCGGCACCCTCGGGCACAAGCCGCTGCTGATGACCGTGCTGTTCTCGCTGCTGTTCACCCCGGGCATCATCCCCAGCTACCTGATCGTCAAGGAGCTGGGCCTGCTCAACTCGTACTGGTCGCTGATCGTCCCGACCGCGGTGAACGCCTTCAACGTCATCGTGACGCGCGCCTTCTTCATGGGGCTGCCGCAGGAGTTGCTGGAGTCGGCGCGCGTCGACGGCGCGGGCGAGCTGACGATCCTGCGCCGCGTGGTGCTGCCGCTGTCGAAAGCCGTTCTCGCGGTGATCGGCCTGTTCTACGCGGTGGGCTACTGGAACGCGTTCTTCAACGCGCTGCTCTACATCAACGACACCGACAAGTGGCCGCTGCAACTGGTGCTGCGCACCTACGTGGTCAACAACGCCCAGCTCGGCGCGGGCGAGCTCGGCACCAGCGA
>JBBWZQ010000068.1:0-9035 GCA_039649115.1 Micromonosporaceae bacterium
CCACACCGTCCAGATTGGACGGTTCGTGCGTCATGTGGATGGTGGCGCCGAGGGCGCGCAGCCCGTGCAGCGCGGGCCAGTCGCGCAGCTCGCTGCCGGAGACCGGGATGCCGCGGGTCAGCAGCAGCCGGGCCAGGCCGCTCATGCCCACGCCGCCCACACCGACAAGGTGCACCCGACCCAACTGCTCCGCGGTGAGCGATTGCTCAGTCATGCCGACACCTCGCTCGCACGGCTCGCGAGGCGCCGGCCTGACACTGCCAGCCGGACCTCACGCAAGCGCTCGGTCATGATCCCACCACTTCCAGCACGTACCGGCGCAGCGCCTCGTCGCCGTCGCGCCGGCCGTACCCGGCCGCGGCGGCACTCATCGCCGCGATCCGGGCGGGATCGCGCAGCAAGGGGATCACCGTTCTCTCGATCCAGTCGGGGCTCAGATCCGCGTCGTCGACCAGGACGCCGCCGCCCGCCTCCACCACCGGCAGCGCGTTGCGGCGCTGCTCGCCGTTTCCGTACGGCAGTGGAACATAGATCGCGGGCATCCCGACTGCCGCGGTCTCCGCGCAGGTCATCGCCCCGCCACGGCAAAGTGCCAGGTCAGCGGCTGCATAACCGAGTTCCATCTCGGACAGGAATTTCATGGTCACGTAAGGCGCGGCCAGGTCCGGCGGTATCTCCACCGGCTCGTTGCGGGCGCCCATGATGTGCAGCACCTGGATGCCGGTCGCGGTCAGCGACTTCGCGGCGCCGGCCATCGCGAGGTTGATCGACCGGGCACCCTGCGACGCGCCGAACACGAACAGCGTCGGGCGCTGCGGGTCGAGGCCGAGCTGCGCCCGGGCCTTCGCGCGCAGCGCCGCCCGGTCCAGGTGGGCGATGGCCGGGCGCAGCGGTACCCCGGTCACCCGGGCCGCGAACAGCGACGGTACCTGCCGGGTCTGGTGCGGGAAGCCGACCGCGACATGCCTGGTGAACCGCATCCCCATCCGGTTGGCCACGCCAGGGGGCACGTTCACCTCGTGGATGACGATCGGCGTGTGCCGGCGCCAGGCGGCCAGGTAGGCCGGTACGGCGACATATCCGCCGAAGCCGACCACCACCTCGGCGGCCACCTCGTCGAGCACGTCGCGGGTGGCCCGGGCCGCCCGCCACATCCGGTCCGGCGTGCGCACCAGGTTCATGTTGACCGACCGGGGCAGTTGGTAGGCGGGGACCAGCCGCAGGTCGTACCCGCGCGGCGGGAGGATCTCGTTCTCCAGCCCGCGGGCCGTGCCGAGGCACGTGATCCGCAGGTCGGGGTCGTGCCGGCGCAGGCAGTCCGCGAACGCCAGCAGCGGGTACACATGCCCACCTGTACCGCCGCCTGCCAGGACGACCGACCGAAGCGCGCCCACCGCCATCTCCTCCTCATGACCGCCGCAGCGCCGCCCGCGACTTCCGCGTGCTGTCGAGCGTCACCGTAGGTCGGCTCCGCAAGCTGCGACGGCGCGGCAGCGGGGGCAATGGCGCCCAGAGTAGTCGCACCCAGCGGTCGGGCGGACGGGCGTGCAGGGCTCGGGCCGCGTCCGGCTCCGCACGGGCGAAGGAGGCGAGCAGCCCGACGGCCGCCAACGTGACGACCAGCGCGCTGCCGCCGTCGGAGATGAACGGCAGGGGCAGTCCGGTGATGGGCAGCAGGCCGGTGACGCCGCCCACATTGATCACGGCCTGCCCGACCAGCCAGGTGGTGATCCCGGCCGCCACCACGCGGCGGAACGGGTCGTCCACCCGCCGGGCGATGCGCAACCCGGTGTAGGTGAGCACCGCGAACAGGGCGAGCACCACGAAGCAGCCCACCACGCCCAGCTCCTCGGCGACGACCGCGAAGATGAAGTCGTTGTGCCCGTTGGGCAGGTACCCCCACTTCAACCGGCCCTGACCGAGGCCCACCCCGAACCAGCCGCCGTTGGCGATCGCGTACATGCCGTGCACCGCCTGGTAGCACTCCCGCTGCAGTTGCTGCTGGGTGCACGAGCCGGAGTCCAGGAACGAGGTCAGCCGCTCCACCCGGTAGTTCTTGCCGGGCATGATGATCAGCGACAGGATGCCGGTCGCCGCGACCAGTCCCATCGTGGCGAACACCCGCATCCGCACGCCGGCCGCCCAGAGCAGGCCGAGGAACAGCAGGAGCAGGCAGACCATGGTGCCGAAGTCGTTCTCCCCGACCAGGACGAGCAGCAGCCCGGCCACCGGGAACAGCGGGATCGCCAGCTGCTTCCACCGGCCGATCGCGCGGCCCTTCGTGGCCAGCACCTGCGCACCCCACAGTGCGAGCGCCAGCTTGGCCAGCTCGGAGGGCTGCAACTGCAGCGGCCCCAGGTAGAGCCAGAGCGCCTGGTCGGTGTCGGCGTGGATCGGGCCGGGCACCCGGTGCCCGTGCGCCGCGAGCATGCCCAGCAGGTCCAGGAGCACGAGCAGGACCACCGAGGCGATCAGCAGCGGCCGGCCCAGGGCGCGGTAGGTCCGGGCGGGCAGCCGCTGGAAGACCCAGAAGGCGAACAACCCGACCAGCGAGAAGACCGCCTGCCTGCTCACCGAGGCGAACGCGTTGCCGGCGTTGGCGTAGGACTGGACGCTGGTGGCCGAGAAGACCATCACCAGCCCGATCACCAGCAGCAGACCGGAGCTGGACAGCAACAGGTAGTAGGAGGCGAGCGGCCGGTCCAGCATCCCGCGCAGCGCGGCGAGCGGCCCGTGGCGGACGCCCGCGACAACGCGTTGGGCGTGCTCGCCTACGCCAGAACCCGGCTCCGGCTGCGCCCGCCCGACCTCCCCCACCGACCCATCATCGCCCGCGCCGACAGCCGGTCACCGCACCTCAAACGGCGTGTCGTGCGGTGGCCGATATCGCGTCGCGGAATGCGGCCGAGCGGTGCTCGAAGTTGATGAACCGCCCGTAGCTGGGGGCCGCCGGGGACAGCAGCACCACCCCGCCGGCCGGGGTCAGTTCCCGGGCCGCGCGGACCGCCGCGGCGAGGTCGCCGACGGTCGCGGTGTGCACCCGCGCGAGGCCGTCCAGCGCGGCCACGATGCGCGGCCCGCTGTCCGGGATCCCGATGACGACACATCCATCGGTACGGGCGCCCAGAAAGTCCCGCAGCACGGTGTAGTCGAGCCCCCGGTCGGCACCGCCGAGGATCAGCGTCAGCGGCCGCCCCGCGAACGTCTCGACCGCGAGGATCGTGGCGTGTGGGCTGGTGGCCAGGGTGTCGTCGACGAAGGTCAGGCCGCTCGGGTCCTCGATCACGCCGAGCCGGTGCGGCAGCGGTTCGAACCTCGCCACGATGGCGGCCAGCTCCTCTCGCCGCGCCACGCAGTCCACCCCCAGCGCGGCGAGCACGCCGAGCGCCACGCACAGGTTGCCCGCGTTGTGCCGGCCCAGCAGGCGCAGTGTCTCCCGCGGGAACAGCGGGCGGTGCCGCCACTGGAACCCGGCCCCGGTGACGTGGAACGAGTCCGGCCCACCCGTGAAGGTGACCGGCAGGCCAGTCGCGGCCACCCGCTCGCGCAGCCGCGGGTCCAGCCCGTTGACCACCGCGTGCCTGGGCCGCTGCGCGAGGATGTTCAGCTTGTCCTCGTAGTACTGCTCCTCCGAGCCGTGCCAGTCGAAGTGCTCCGGGAACAGCGCGGTCACCGCCGCCACCAGCAGGCTGTCGCGCAGGTCGGCGCACTGGTAGCTGGACATCTCCAGCACGTACCGGTCGGCCGCGGGCATGGCCAGCATCGGTACCCCGATGTTGCCGCCCAGCTCGACCCGCTCGCCGAGACCGGCCAGCAGGTGGTGTACCAGGCTGGAGGTGGTGCTCTTGCCCTTGCTCCCGGTCACCCCGATCGCCTGGTCGGCGTGCTCGGCCATCCACAGCTGGGTACCGCTGGTGACCGTGACTCCCGCCTCGACCAGCCGTGCCAGCCACGGATGGAACCGGCTGATCCCCGGCGACTTGACGACCACCTGCGCACCGGCGAGCGCGTCGAACGCGGCCTCGCCGAGGGCCAGCGGTACCGGCCCGGCGGCGGCGGTCCAGGCGCTCACGCTCCGGCCCGCGTTCTCGTCAACGGCGACCACGGTGACCCCGGGCAGTGCCCGTACCGCGCCGGCGGCGGCCACCCCTTCGCGGCCGGTACCCCAGATCGCGACGGTGTGCCCGGCCAGGTCAGCCAAGCGCATCCAGCACCCCGTGGAACGCGGGCGGCACCAGCCCCCGCCCGGCCGGCGTGAACGCCGCGCGCGCCTGCTCCTCGCTGGGCCACCCGCCCGGCGGCACGGCCGACGCGATCCCGGCGAGTACCGGCGCCGGGTCACCGCGCAGCAACTCCACGGCAACCAGCGACTCCTCCACCTCGCCCACGCACTCGAACGGCTTGTGCCCGTCCAGCCCGACCAGTTCCAGGTAGCCGGGCAGCTGCGCCGGGTCGGCGAGCATGTCCTTGCCGAAGATGTCCACCAGCCGGTCCCGCTCGACGAACGGCGCCAGGGCCAGGAAGACGAACCGGCACTTGGGGCAGTCGCCGCACCAGCGGGCCGTCGCGCCACGCAGCAGGTACGCCCTGTTGCAACTGGTCATCGCGTGGTCGTACCGGGTGATCGGCGCGTACATCTTCGCGATGTGCAGCTCGGCGAAGGGGCGCAGCAGCGAGAAGTACCCGTCGCTCAGGCCGGCGTGCGCGGCGAGCGCGTCCCGCAGCCCCGCCTCGGCCGCCTCGCTCTTGGACCACTGGTGGTTGATCTCGTGCCCGTGCCAGACCGTGTTCGGCGAGGACGCCGAGCGCTCGTTGGACATCACGACCGGCCCGAACCCGTGCAGGACGGCGGTGCCGACCGCGATCAGCGAGTTGATCGCGGTGACCGGGATGTGCCCGTTGTAGGCGCCTGCCTTGTTCAGCTCGAACAACTGCGGGTCGATGCGCCGCCGCGCGTAGCGGCTGGGCAGCCCGGACGCGTCGACCACGCCCTCGATGATCCAGTTGGGGTTGACCGCGAAGAGGACGGGTTCTCCTCCCGCGCGGCGCACCGCCTCCACCGAGACGATCGAGTCCTTGCCCCCGCCGACACAGACCAGCGGCGCTCCCTCGGCCCGCACCGGGGCCGGCGCCGGCGCCTCGGGGAACCGCGGTTCGAGCGAGAGCACGTGCGGCAGATCGTTGCGGTACGCGAACTCGGCCAGCCCGTGTGTGTACAGGTCGCGGACGTACGCCCGCGCACCTGCCGCGAGAGCCACCGTGTCCGAACAGGCGAGCGGCGGCGCGGCCACCTTGTAGTAGCTGGTACCGGCGACGATGTGCAGCAACTCCAGCACGCGCCGGAAAGTGGCCCGCCGGTCCCCGGTCAGCGGTGCCGGCGGGAACTCCACGACCTCCTCGAAGGTCAGGTCATCCAGCGCGTAGCGGAACCGGGCGACCCCGCTGACCTCGTCGAACGAAAGGTCGGTGTACCGGAACATCAACTGATCACCCGGAGGAAGTCGCCGTAGAACAGGCCCAGGCCGACCACCACGCCGATGCCCGCGATGATCCAGAACCGGATCACGATGTTGACCTCGCTCCACCCGGCCAGCTCGAAGTGATGGTGCAGCGGCGACATGCGGAACACCCGTTTGCCGGTCGTGCGGAACGAGATGATCTGGATGATCAGCGAGAGCGCGATGATCACGAAGAGCAGGCCCAGGATCGGCAGCAGCAGCACGGTACGGGTGGCCATCGCCATCCCGGCGATCAGCCCGCCCAGCGCCATCGAACCGGTGTCGCCCATGAAGATCCGGGCCGGCGACGCGTTCCACCACAGGAAGCCCAGGCAGGCGCCGGCCGCGGCGCCCGCGATCAGGCCGATCTCCAGCGGGTCGCGCACCTGGTAACAGTAGTGCGACGTGTAGCTGGGCGCGCCGATGTCCGCGCACCAGTGCCGGTACTGCCAGAAGGCGATGAGCATGTACGAGCCGAGCACCATCGTCGACGCGCCGGTGGCCAGGCCGTCCAGGCCGTCGGTGAGGTTCACCGCGTTCGTCGTCATCATCACCACGACGACGAACAGGATCAAGGCACCGATCTTGCCGATGGTGAACCAGTCGATGTCCCGGACGAAGGACAGCTTGGTGCTCCCGACGGTCTGCCCGCCCTTGCCGGATGCGTACAGCGCGACCAGCCCGAAGATGCCGCCGACCACCAACTGCAGGATCAGCTTGCCGCGCTTGTTGAGCCCGAGGCTGTTGCGCTTGCGCACCTTCAGGAAATCGTCGACGAAGCCGATCGCACCGCAGAACACCATCAGCCCGAGCAGCACGAACGCGGTGATGGTCATGCCCGGCGGGTGCGCCACCACGCGGTCGGGCAGGGTGCGCAGCACCAGGTGCCCGGCGAGATAGGCGAGGACGGTACCCAGGATGAAGACGACCCCGCCCATGGTCGGGGTGCCGCGCTTGCCGGAGTGCGAGACGTTGATGTCCCGGATGGGCTGCGCCGCCTTGAGCCGGGTGAAGCCCTTGATCGCGAACGGCGTGCCGAACAGCGACAGGACGAACGCCACGCACGCGGCGACGATCACCGCCCTCATGCCGGCGGCTCCCGCAGCGCGTCCGCGATCTCCCAGGTCCGGTACCGGGAGCCCTTCACCAGCACCACGTCCCCGGGGCGCAGCTCCCCGCGCAGCAGAGCGACGGCCTGCTCCTGATCGGTCACGCGCACCGACTTCCCTCCCCAACTCGCCACCGCGGCCGCTCCGTCACGGATCGGCGCCGCGTTGTCGCCGACCACGACGAGCAGGTCGACGCCGAGCGACGCGGCGAGCCGACCGACCTCCTCGTGCCCCTCCCGCTCGTACCCACCCAGCTCGGCCATGTAGCCGAGCACGGCGACGCGGCGCCGGTCCTCCCCCAGCGCCGCCTGCGCGCGCAGGGCAGCCGAGGTGGAGGCCGGGTTCGCGTTGTACGAGTCGTCGATCACCGTGACACTGTCGGCACGGTCGAAGACATCCATCCTTCGTGTGGAAACCAGCCGCAGACGATCGAGTCGATCGGCGAGATCGGCCACCGGTACCCCCAGCTCCCGGCCGACCGCAGCCGCGGCGAGGGTGTTGCCGACCTGGTGCCGGCCGGTCAGCGCGAGCCGCACCGGTGCACTGCCCTCCGGCGTGACCAGGGTGTACCCGGGCCGGCCGCGCTCGTCGAGCCGCACGTCCACCGCCCGTACCTGTGCCGCCGCCGCCTCGCCCACCAGCACCACGCGCGCCGCGGTCGCGGATGCCATGGCCGCGACCCGCGGATCGTCCGCGTTCAGGATCGCCAGGCCCCGCTCGGGCAGGGCCTCGACCAGTTCCCGCTTGGCGAGCGCGATCCGCTCCACCGACCCGAACTCGCCGATGTGCGCCACCCCCACGTTGAGCACCACGCCGATGCGCGGCGGCGCGATCGCGCACAGGTACCGCACGTGCCCGATGCCCCGGGCACCCATCTCCAGCACCAGATACCTCGTGGCCGCGTCCGCCCGCAGCGCCGTGTGCGGCAGGCCCAGCTCGTTGTTGAAGGTGCCCACGGGTGCGACGGTAGGCCCGGAAGCGGCCACCACCTGGGCGACCAGGTCCTTCGTCGTGGTCTTGCCCGAAGATCCGGTGAGACCGATGACGGTCAGCCCTGGCAACCGGTCCACCACCGCCCTGGCCAGGCCGGCCATCGCCGCCAGCGGTTCGTCGACCACGATGCCCGGCACCCCGTCGAGCGCCCGGCCGCCCAGCACCGCGACGGCGCCCGCCGCAAGAGCGGCCGGCGCGAAATCATGCCCGTCGACCTTCTCACCCAGGAAGGCGACGAACAGGCCGCCGGGGGTCACCGCCCGAGAGTCATATTCGACGGTACCGGTGACCAGCGTCCCCGGGTCGCCATGCACCAGCTGCCCGCCCACCGCCGCCGCAACCTCACCGAGCGTCAGCGGAATCACCCGCCCCACCCCCGCCCGCACGAACGCCCCCAGTCCCCCAGCCCCCGCCCCGTCCCGCCCCCGTCCCGCCCAGCCCCCGCCCCACCCAGCCCCGGTCCCAGTCCCAGCCCCGGTCCCAGCCCCAGCCCCGGTCCCAGCCCCAGCCCCAGCCCAGCCCAGTCCCAGCCCCGACGCCGACGCCGACGCCGACGCCGACGCCGACGCCGACAAGCGTTGCCGCACGCACCACGCCACCGTGATCACGCTGAACGCACGATCTTGGCGAGATTGGCACCGAATACGGTGCCGTTGCCGCCAAGATCCGGCAGCGACGCAGGAGCCAAGGGTGAAATGCCAGATTTGTGAACTCGACGCCGGCTCCGGCGCGACGGCCCGAGCGATCGTGGTCACTAGTACCCGCTCCAGCGGGTACAAACGACCACGATCCATTGCCGGGACCGCCAGTGGCGACCTCGGGCGGAGTCAGGCGGGTCACGGTGCACCTCCGAAGCGCTCGGTCAGGGCCGCGGCCAGCTCGACCCGGTCGTCGAACGGGTGCGTCTCGCCGGAGATCTCCTGGCCGCGCTCGTGGCCCTTACCCAGGAGGGCGATCACGTCCCCGGGCCGCGCCCGGCGCACCGCCTCGGAGATGGCGGACCGGCGCCCGGGTATCTCGATCACCTCGGCGGTGCCGCCGAGCGCACCGCGCAGCACCTCGGCCCGGATGACCGCGGGGTCCTCGCCACGCGGGTTGTCGTCGGTGACCAGCACCAGATCGGCCCCTGCCGCGGCGGCGGCGCCCATCACCGGCCGCTTGGCCCGGTCCCGGTCACCGCCCGCCCCGATCACGCAGATCAATCGGCCCCCGCCGCCGGCTGAGGCAAGGGTCGGGCCGGACCGGCTCTCGCCGCCAGCCCCAAGGGTCGGGCCGGGTCGGCCCTCGCCGCCAGCCCCAAGGGTCGAGCCGGACCGGCTCTCGCCGCCAGCCCCAAGAGCCGGACCAGGCCGGCCCTCGCCGCCAGCCCCAGCAGGGATCGGACCAGGCCGGCCCTCGCCGCCAGCCCCAGCAGGGATCGGACCAGGCCGGCGCT
>JBBWZQ010000073.1:0-23665 GCA_039649115.1 Micromonosporaceae bacterium
GCCCCTCCGCGTAGCCCGCGTCGTGCCCGGCGGCGCGGGCCTGCGCCCGGCCGGTGCCGGTGCCGGCGCTGGCCCGGCCGAGCGCCACCAGGCCCGCGGCGACCGCGAGCCCGAGCACCGCGACGACAATCCTGCTCCACCGGCCCCGCATGGCTGTCCCCTTCCGGAAGACCCTGGTCCGCCCGACATGTTGACCCTCATCATGGGGGTATGGCGGCAGCGGCCGGAACGTCGCACGACACGGTCATCCGCGAGCTACTCGTGCGCTACCTCGACGCGTGTGCTCCGGCGGTGCTGCACAGCGCGCGCCGGATGACCTACGCGCAGGCCAACGGCTGCCGCGTCGACCCGTCCGGGGTGGCCGCGCTGCGCGTGTTCGGCGAGTTCGCCGACCTGCTCCACCGCCGCCGCCTGGACCTCGTGTACGTGGAGGACGACCGGGCCCGCCAGGAGCGGCTGGCCGACCGGCTGGCACAGGTGGTGGCCGAGCTCGGGCTGCCGGAGCAGTGCCGGGTGCACACCGCCACCGGAGCGCTGCTGCCCGCGCTCACCGAGGCCGGCGCGTTCAACGGGCCGATCGTGGCGTTCCTCGACACCGCGGGCGGACCCGCGCCGGACGCCGAGACGCTCGCGGCCCTCGCCCACGACAAGGGCGGCGAGGTTCTCGTCGTCCTGGAGTCCGGGCCGGAACCGGGGCCGGGTGACTTCCGGCGGCGGCTGCACGAGGCCGGGTTCGCGCAGGTGACCTCCGTCGAGCTGGTCGACGCGCCGGGGCGCGGCCGGGCGCTGTTCTTCGGCACCAACGCCGAGCGGCACGTCGACACGGTCAAGGACGCGCTCTGGGCGGTCGACGAGTACGCCGGCGTCCGCTACCGGGACCCGGCCGACCCGGACCGGGCGCTGCTGGACATCTCGCTGACTCCCAACGTCGGCCCGCTGCGCCGGCTGCTGCTCGACCAGGTCCGGGCACACGGCCCGAGTACGGTCGCCGACCTGCGCCGCTACGCGCGGGACGAGACGGTGTACCGGCCCGCCGACGCCACCCGCGCGCTGCAGTCGCTGGTGACCGCCGGCTCGGTGCGGCGCGAACCCGCGCAGGGCCGGCTCACCACCGAGACGCTCATCCTTCCCCGGTAGGGCCCTGCCTGGTAGGGCCTTGCCTGGTAGGGCCTTGCCTAGTAGGGCCCTGCCTGGTAGGGCCTTCCCCGGCCGGTGCGGTGCGGTCCCGGCCGCCGAGGGCGCGCGGGCCGGTGACGCGGGCGCCCAGCCGGGTGACCCGCTCGCGCAGGCCCCGGTCGCTCGTCACCACCAGGCAGTCCTGGTCGTCCGGCCGCTCCCGGACCAGTGCCACGATCGCGTCGTCGCCGGAGCCGGTCGCCGGCACCACCCGTACCTCCGGCAGGCCCACCACACCCCGGGCGGCACCCTCCACCACGAGGACCAGCTCGACCGGCGGCGGTGCCCCGGTCAGCCCGTCGCGGGCGACGGTCACCAGCGAGTCGCGCAGCCGCTGGGCCGCGCCGGCCCGGTCCCGCCACCAGCCGTCCGGGACCGAGCCCACGACGTTCGCCGCGTCCACCACCACCAGCGTCGGTTCTGCCATGACCACACCATGGCACCGGTCACGGCAGCGCGCGCAACGAGGGCCGGACGAGCCCTTCGTACGGTGCGGCCACGCGCTCGGTCAGCGTGGTGGTCGCGTACTCCACGGGCAGCCGGCGCAGCCGGTCGCGGGCCGGCGACGGGGGCAGCGCGTCGAGGGCCGCCAGTGCCCGGTCCGCCCACTCGTACGCGGTGGCCACCGCGGGTGCCACGCCGCGGGCGCGCGCGGTCGCGTACACGTCGGCGGCGGCGACCTCCGTCAGGTCCACGCCCGGCCGGTACGCGAGCAGCACCGGCATCGGGTACGCGCCCTGCGGCACGTCCTGGCGCACCGGCTTGTGGCACAGCTCGGGGGTGGACAGCACGTCGAGCAGGTCGTCGACGATCTGGAACAGCACCCCCGAACGCCTCCCCGTAGCGGCGCAGTGCCCGCACCTGGTCGGGTGCCAGGCCGCCGCACAGCCCGCCGAGCTGGCCGGCCGCCCGTACCAGCGACGCGGTCTTGCCGCGGACGGTGCGCAGGTACTCCGCGGGCGGGGTGACCCGGTACCGGTTCGCCGTCTCGCGCGCCTGGCCCTCGCACAGGTCGACGTACGCCTCGTGCCACACCTGCGCGGCCGGCGCGCTGACCCCCGCGATCAGCCGGCCGGCGACACCGAACAGGTAGTCCCCGCCGAGGATGGCCGCGGCCGATCCGCCGGTGCGGTGCAGGGTCACCTCGTCGCCGCGGAACGGCGCGTCGTCCATCAGGTCGTCGTGCACCAGCGTGCTCTGGTGCAGCAGCTCGACCGCTGCCGCGCAGGCCAGCATCGCCGGGACGTCACCGGGCACGCCGCAGCCGGCCGCGGTGATCAGCACGGCCGGGCGCATCCGCTTGCCCCGGCGGCGCACCAGCCGGCTCAGCTCCTGGTCCAGCCAGGGGATCGTGGAGCGGGCGGTCGAGGCGAGCAGGCGCTCCAGCCGTTCGCGCAGCCCCTCGTCGTCCAGGTGGGTGGCCGGGGCGGAGCAGTTGTGCCGGGACATGCGACCACTTCCATCGTTTCGTCGCCGCACCAGCTGCAACTATCCGTGAGATCGAAGTGACGCGATGATACCGGCGGCGGTGTTTCGGCCAGGGAACGCGAGACCAGCTCATTCATCAGTCGCCGTAAGGTACGGAGAGTTCTTGTTGGATGAATGTGATCATGCAATACTCCGCGTGCCGATTGCACACTTCCGATTACAGCGTGCAACGTACGTAAGGGGACAGTCGCGATCATGGACGGCCTCCTGAGCCTGGTACCGGCCGACGAACGGCCGCTGGTGCGGGCGCGGGCCCGGCGGCTGGCCATCCGGGCGGAGTCCTGGTCGGCTCCGGTCGCCGGCGAGCTGGGCACCTCGATCTGCGCCACGATGGCACTGGTGGTGCCGGCGATCGCGCCGCGGCTGGACGACGACCGCGCGTTCGTACTCGTGCGGTACGGCCTGTGGACCGTGCTGCTGGACGACCGGCTCAACGTCGCCGAGGCACCACGGCAGCTGGCCCGGACGGTCCGCGACGCGCTCACCGCGTTGCCGGCCGCCGGCTTCCTCACCCTGGCGCTGGCGGACATCTGGTCGGACCTGCGCCGGCTGGGCGGCGACGGAGCGGTGTCCCGGCGCTTCGCGGCGGCGCTGCGGGACGCGCTGCGCGCCGAGGTCGAGCACCTGGACTACGCGCGCGACGGGTACTGGCGCGGGCACCTGATGCTGGAGCGCCATGTGTCCCTGGGTGCGCGGCATGTCAACTACCGCAGCTTCGGGCTCGCCCTCCTGATGCTGGTCGCCGACCAGGTACCGGCGGAGCTGCTCGACCTGGTGGACGCGGCGCTGGTACCGGGGGCGGCGGCGGTGCGGCTCGCCAACGACCTGCGCTCCCGGGAGCGGGACCGCGACGAGGACCGGCCCAACGCCCTGGCGCTGCGTACCCGGCACGGTGCCCCGGTGACGGAGGCGGACGTACGGCGCCGGATCGAGGCGTACGCCGGCCACCACGACAGGCTGCTGGGCCGGTACCGGGGCCCGCACGGTGAGGCGGTGCGCGCCGTCCGGGACAGCCTCCGCCTGGCACTCGGCCTCTACCAGGTGACGGACCTGACGAGGGGCGAGGCGTGACCGCGGGTGTGGGGCAGGCGCGCCGGGTGCCCGGGTACCGGAACCTGCGCGCGCTGATGCGTGACCCGCTGCGGGTGCTGGCGGAGATCGGTACGCGGCACGAGGGGCAACTGGTCCGGCTGGACCTGGGACCGTTCCGGCCCTACCTTGTCACCCGGCCCGACCACGTCCGGCACGTGCTGCGCGACCACCCCTCCTCCAGCCCCTGCTCACCACCCGCGCGGTCGCCGGCCTCACCGGCCGCCTCGCCGCCGCGGTCAACGACGCGTGGACGGCCTGGCCCGGCGCGTCGGCGCGGGGTCCACAGTGGACGTCGAGGTGGAGATGACCCGGATCATGCACCGGGCCCTGTGCCGCGCGTTCTTCGGCGACCACATAGGCCCGCGGGACGCGGACACCCTCGGGCACGAAATCGCCGCCGCCTTCTCCTCGCTCGGAGCCGGTTCGAGGTGCGGCTGAGCACGCCTCACCCGATCCGGCCGGGACCCTCGGCGGCGCTGCGCCCGCGGGGGCCGGTCGAGATGGTGCTCGAGCCGCTGCGCTGAGCGGGTACCAGATGCGGGCCGGCCAGGTGCAGCGCGGCCAGCCGGGCGGCCTGCACCACCCGCACCGGCGCGTACAGGTCCTTGGCGTGCCAGAGCGCCGGGTAGCGGTCCGGGTCGTCCCGCGTGGCCAGGAACACCGCGCCGCGCGACACCGCGCCGGTGACTGGTGCGCCGCCGTGCATCAGGACGTGCAGCGCGTACGCGGTCTCCTCGATGGACCCGGTGAAACGGCCCCAGGAACCGTCGGCCCGCTGGGTCTCCCGCACCCACCGGACCGCCGCCGCCACCGCCGCATCGGCGTGGGCTCCCCCCGCGGCCCGCAACGCCGCGACCGCCCGGACGGTGGCGTAGTAGGGCGACGCGTGCCACTTGTCGGTCCAGCGGCCGTCGTCGTCCTGCCGCCCGACCAGCCACCCTGTCACCATCGCGATCTGCCTCGCGTACCGCCCGGCCCGGCCCGGGTACCGCCGGACGTGGCCGGCCAGGGCCTCCAACACGTGCGCGTTCGCGCTCGTGGAGGGGGTCCGCTCCGCCGGGAAGCAGACGAAGTGGCCATCGGCCTGGAAGGCGAGCAGCGGGTCCGGATCGGCCTGCCGCCCGTGCCGCATCAGGGCGCACAGCACGCCCGCGGTGTCGTCGGCGTCGGGCGGCAACCCGGGCGCGGCCGGCGCGCCGGACCCGGTGAGCCCGGCCGCGAGGCGGTCGAGCAGAGCGTCCGGGGTGGGGTACGGCAAGCCGGCGGCGGCGAGGCTGTTGAGCACCCACGCGGGCTCGAAGTAGGTGATCGGCGTGACCCCCGGTACCGGCCCGCCACCCGCCTCCTGCAGCCGGTGCAGGAAGTGCCCGGCCGGCTCGCGGCTGTCCCAGTCCCTGCCCAGCCAGGCGGCGGTGGCCGCGGCCGAGCAGCCGACCACGCCGCCGACCGGCACCGCGAAACCCGCCCGGGCACCCGCCGGCCCGAGCACCTCCAGCGAGGCGGCGGCGGTGCCCGGTACGGGCCGCCCGGCCGCGACCGCCGCGCGCAGCCGCTCCAGCGGCCGGCCTTCCATGCCTTCTGGTGGTCTGAGCGGCGCGGCTGCCCGGGCGGGCAGGTCCCGCAGCCGGTCGTTGATGTCGCCGACCAGAGCGGGGACGATCATCTCCACCGCGATCGTGTCCGGCGGCGAGGCACTGCCGTCGGCGGGCAGCAGCCGGCGCAGTGCGGACAGCCCGGCCTGGGCCGCGGCGACGAGCGGCGTGCCGTCCGGCAGCCCGCGCGGCGGGTACCCGAGCAGCGCGGCCGTCGCGCTCAACGTCGGGACCAGCGCGTACCCGTCGGGCGCTCCCCAACTGCCATCCCGCGCCTGGGTGCGCAGCAGGTAGTCCACGCGCGCCCGGTGCCCGGGCAGGGCCGGTGCCAGAGCGACCAGCCGCGCAGTTTCGTATACCGAAGCCGACACCCGGCCCCACTCGTCACGCTCGACCTCCGTCAGAAGACGGTGAACAGGGTCGATGGTGATCACGTCGGCCGATCCGCCATCCTGCACAGCGCACCTCCGCCAAAAGGCGTCGCGTACCGCCGCCGAGCGCCGCGCTGCACGTCACGACGTATAAACATTGAGACGATTAGAACGCGGGCCTGCTCCCGCGTGGTGCCGCCATTCTACGCACGCGATAGTGCGAATGATCGGATTCGCTGGTGCCGATTCCCGTGACCACGGGTTTGGCCATTGGGACGTTTCCTGCCGGAGACAATTCGGCGGGTCCAGCCCGTCGGGAGCGCTCGCCCGCGGGTCGGCGGTCACGCTCCGCAATCACGCAGTGCCCTCACTCAGTGACTCTTCGTGAAAGAACTCCTGCCACAATCGCGGTGACAGGGTCTGATCAGCAGCTATGGCACGGCCGGAGCCGAAAAGGCGGACGGTATGTGCGAGATCGACGGGTTCAGTCTTGAGTAGGCCGGGGTCCGCTGCTACGTTCCTCGGGTACTTCCGCAAACCGGCATTCGGCGAAATGCGGATCCGTGCTGCGCTCTCGGAACGGCGATACCAGTCCCCTCATACATCGTTGGCGGTCTGAATGAGATCAGGCAGTTCCCGAGTGCGCACCAAGGTCGTCGCGCTGCTCCTTTCGATGGCCGCCCTGTGGGCCTTCGCGGCCTGGGTCACCCTGCGCGAGGGCCTGAGCCTGCTCTATGTCAGCACCGGGGCCAGCGACGTCGGCAAGCCCGCCGAGACACTCTTCGACGCGCTGCAGGACGAGCGCCGGCTGTCAACGGTCTACCTGGGCGGCGGGCACACCGCAGCGGCCCGCACCGCACTCACCGCGGCCCGCACCCGCAGCGACGCCGCCCGCACCCGCTTCGAGACCCTGTCCAACTCGACCGGCCTGCGCTTCGCCGCAAGCGACGAGCTGCGCCTGCGCATCGCCGACGAGCGCACCGCACTGCAGGGCCTGGGGCAGCTGCGCGACACCATCGACACCGCGTCCGTCAACCGCGCCGCGGCGGCCGACGGATTCACCGCCATCATCGCCAGCGGCTTCCGCATGTACAACGCCCTGGCCAGCCTCGACGACCAGCAGATCGCGAAGGAGTCCCGGGCGCTGATCGGGCTGACCCGGGCCCGCGAACTGCTGTCCCAGGAGGACGCGCTGCTGGCCGGGGTGCTGGCGGCCGGTCGGTTGACCGGTGACGAGCCGCAACAGTTCACCCAGCTGGTCGGCGAGCGGCGTTACTTCTACCAGGACGCGTCCAGCGAACTGCCGAGCGCCACCGTCGCGGACTACCAGACCGTGATGGGCGGCGCCAACCTGACCCGGCTGCAGGCGATGGAGGATCAGGTCATCCGCAGGGACGGCAGCAGCCTTCCGTTCAGCGCCGCGGTGTGGGACGAGGCGGTCAAGCCGGCCCAGACCGACCTGCGCGACCTGGAGCTGCGGGGTGCTGACGTCGCCCTCAAGGACGCCACCCCGGTCGCCGTTGGCGTGATCGTCCGGCTGCTGCTTGCCGGCGGTCTCGGCCTGATCGCGGTCGTCGCCTCGATCATCCTGTCGATCACCACGGCGCGCGCGCTGGTCCGGCAGCTGGAGCGGCTGCGCAACGCCGCCCACGAACTGTCCGACGACCGGCTGCCACGGGTGGTGGAACGGCTGCGCCAGGGCGAGGACGTGGACGTCACGCTGGAGGCGCCGCCGCTGCAGTTCGGCAGCGACGAGATCGGCCAGGTCGGCCACGCGTTCAACGCGGTACAGGAGACCGCGGTGCGGGTCGCGGTGGAGCAGGCCGAGCTGCGCCGCGGGGTACGCGACGTGTTCCTCAGCCTGGCCCGGCGCAGCCAGGCCCTGCTGCACCGGCAGCTCGGGCTGCTGGACACGATGGAACGGCGGGCCGGCGACGCCGAGGAACTGGCCGACCTGTTCCGGGTGGACCACCTGGCCACCCGCATGCGGCGCAACGCGGAGAACCTCATCGTCCTGTCCGGTGCGGTGGCCGGCCGCGGCTGGCGCAACCCGGTGCCGATCGTCGACGTGGTCCGCGGGGCGCTCGCCGAGGTGGAGGACTACACCCGGGTCACCGTGCTGCCGATCGAGCCGGCCGCGCTGGCCGGGCGGGCGGTCGGCGACGTGATCCACCTGCTCGCCGAGCTGATCGAGAACGCGGTGTCGTTCTCCCCGCCGTACACCGCGGTGCACGTGGGCGGCGCGCCGGTGGCCAACGGGTTCGCCGTCGAGATCGAGGACCGCGGGCTCGGCATGAGCGAGTCGGACCTCGCGGCCGCGAACGAGCAGCTGGCGCACCCGCCGGAATTCAACCTCACCAGCACCGCACGGCTGGGCCTGTACGTGGTGGGCCGGCTCGCCGAGCGGCACGGGATCAAGGTGCGGCTGCGCGAGTCGCCGTACGGCGGCACCACCGCGATCGTGCTGATCCCGATCACTCTCGTGGTCGACGCGCAGCACGCGAGCGTGCCCCGCCCCCGTGGCGGCACCGGACCGATGGCGATCGCGCCGGGCCGCTACAGCGACGAGCCGGGGGCCCGGGACACCGACCCGGTGGACGCACGTCCGGTGCGGCCGGCCGGCGGCCAGGAGGATGACCTGGCGCTCGTCGAGCCGGCTCCGGTCGGCGCCGCCGCCGTCCCGGGCGACGGGTCCGTTGCCGCCCCGCCCGGGGGAGCACGGCCGGAGCCGGTCTTCGGCGGAGGCGAGCAGCCCCAACGCGTCCCCCCGGGCGAACCGCGGCTGGCGGCGACTGCGACGCCGGGCGCCGCCCCGCTGCCGGGACGGCACGCCGAGCTGGCGCAGCCAGCCGAGCCGCTGCGCCTGGTGGAGCCCGCGCCGGCCGGCGCGCAGGAGCCCTTACCGGCATTGCCGCTGCGGCGGCGCACCGGAGACTGGGCACCCGCGCCGGTCGACGCGTACCCGGTGCCCGATCCCGGCCCGGCTCGGGCGGAGGCGGCGCCGCACGCGATCCGGGAGGCACCCGACGACCCGGCCGCGCCGCCGGTCCGGGAGCGCGCCGGGGACCGGGAGCGCGATCACGAGGCGGTCGCGTACACGCCGGCCGGGCTGCCCTGGCGGGTCCGGCAGGCCAGCCTCGCACCGCCGCTGCGGGCCGCCGCGCCGCCGAAGCCGGAGCCGGCCGCGGGCGAGCCCGACGAGGCGCCGGCCCGCGGGCCGGAGGAGATCCGCCGGATGATGGCCTCCTACCAGACCGGCACGTTGCGCGGCCGGTCGCAGGCGTACCAGATGGCGGCGGGCCGGACGGACGAGGCCGCCGCGGAGACGGTGGCCGAGTGGGACCGTGGTGACACTCTGGACGTCTCCGGCGATGTCCCCGTCGAGGAGACCGCCCCGCCCGCCGGCGGCGGTGCCCCACCGAGCGCGTCTCCCCAGTGGTGACCGGCGTCCGTGGCCGCCGCGCCCCGGCGGTAGGAAGAGGATGACAGTGGCGCAGAAGACAACGTCGACCGGTGACCTCACCTGGCTGGTCGACGATCTGGTGGAACGGGTGGCCCAGGCCCGGCACGCGGTCGTCCTGTCCGCCGACGGCCTGCTCATCGCGTCCTCGCACGGCCTGGCCCGGGAGGACGCGGAGCACCTGTCCGCGGTGGCGGCCGGCTTCCAGAGCCTCGCCCGCGGCGCCGGGCGGCACTTCGGGGGCGGGCCGGTGCGCCAGACCATCATCGAGATGGAGTCGGCCTTCCTGTTCGTCACCGCGGCGGGCAAGGGCGCCTGTCTCGCCGTACTCGCCGACGAGGCGGCCGACATCGGGCTGATCGCGTACGAGATGGCCATGCTCGTCACGCGCGTCGGGCAGTACCTGACCACACCCGTGCGCCACGCGGGCCCGCCGGACGACTGAGGCATCGATGGCTGCCCATGACGATCCGGCCGGGATGGACCGGCGGGCCGGTACGCACCGGCCGGCCCGCGACGAGTACGGCGAGCGGCTGTGGCTCGACGACGAGGCGGGTCCGGTCGTGCGACCGTACGCGATGACCTCGGGCCGCACCCGCCCCAGCACCGGCGACTTCGACCTGATCTCGCTGGTGGTCGCCACCCGGGCGGTGGCGCCCAGCGACGTCGGCACCGGACCGGAGCACCACGCCATCGTCCGGCTGTGCCAGCGACCGCTGTCGGTGGCGGAGATCGCGGCGCACCTGGACCTGCCGGTGGGCATCGTCCGGGTCCTGCTCGGCGACCTGCTCGACCGGGAACTCATCATCGCGCGGGCGCCGCAGCCCGCGTCCCAGCTGCCGAGCGAACGGATCTTCAAGGCGGTGATCAATGGACTTCGGGCCCTTTGAGTCGGAGCACGCGCCCGGGCTCCCGGTCGCGCTCAAGATCTTGATAGCCGGCGGGTTCGGTGCGGGCAAGACCACGATGGTCGGGTCGGTCAGCGAGATCCGGCCGCTGCGCACCGAGGAGTACCTCACGGACGAGAGCGTCGGGGTGGACGACATCTCCGGCGTGGAGGGGAAGATCACCACCACGGTCGCCATGGACTTCGGCCGCATCACCATCAACGACGAGCTGGTGCTCTACCTGTTCGGCACGCCCGGGCAGGACCGGTTCTGGTTCGTCTGGGACGAGCTGGCGCTGGGCGCGATCGGCGCGATCGTGCTGGCCGACACGCGGCGGCTGGCGGCGTGCTTCCCCTCGGTCGACTACTTCGAGCGGCGCGGCACCCCGTTCATCGTGGCGGTCAACTGCTTCGACGGCGCCCGCCGGTACAAGCCCGAGGAGGTCCAGCACGCGCTCGACCTCGATCCGGAGGTACCGGTGCTGCTGTGCGACGCGCGCCACCGGGAGTCCGGCAAGGACGTGCTGATCGCGCTCGTCGAGCACGTGATGAAGGCCTCGTGGATGCGGTCGGTGGACACGCCCGCCTGACCCGATAGAGTCTGCGCTCGTGTCGAGATTGAGCGGTCGGGTCGCGCTGGTCACCGGTGCGAGCCGCGGCATCGGCCTGGCCATCGCCGCCAGGTTCGTGGCCGACGGCGCCCGGGTCTGCCTGACCGCGCGCAAGCCGGAGCCCTTGGCGGCCGCGGTCGCCGAGCTGGGCGGCGAGGCACACGCGGTCGGGGTGCCGGGCCGCGCCGACGACGCCGAGCACCAGGCCGCCGCGGTGGCCCGCACGATGGCGGCCTTCGGGCGGCTGGACATCCTGGTCAACAACACCGGGATCAACCCGGTCTTCGGCCCGGTGCTGGACACCGACCTGGCCGCCGTGCGCAAGGTGTTCGAGGTCAACGTGCTGGCCACGATCGGCTGGACGCGGCAGGCCCACGAGGCGTGGCTGGGGCGCAACGGCGGCGCCGTCATCAACATGGCGTCCGTGGCCGGGCTGCGGCCCGCGCCGGGAATCGGGGTGTACGCGGTGAGCAAGGCCGCGCTGATCCACCTGACCCAGCAGCTCGCCGTGGAGATGGGCCCGGCGGTACGGGTCAACGCGCTGGCTCCCGCGGTGGTCAAGACCCGGTTCGCCAGCGCCCTGTACGAGGGCCGGGAGGCGGAGGCGACGGCCGGGTACCCGCTGGGCCGGCTCGGCATACCGACCGACGTCGCCGGCGCGGCCGCGTTCCTCGCCAGCGACGACGCATCCTGGATCACCGGGCACACGCTGGTGCTCGACGGCGGAGTGACTCTGGTGGGGGGAATCGGATGACCACGTTCAGCTCGGTACACGCGCTGCGGGAGGCGGCCGGCGCCGATCTCGGGTACAGCGACTGGGTGCTGGTCGACCAGGACCGGGTCAACGGCTTCGCCGACGCGACCGGCGACCACCAGTGGATCCACGTCGACGTGGAGCGGGCCAGGAGCGGGCCGTTCGGCGGCACGATCGCGCACGGGTACCTGACCCTGTCGCTGGTGGTGCCGCTCATGGCGGACCTGTTCCGGGTCGAGGGCGTGCGGATGGGCATCAACTACGGGGTGAACAAGGTGCGCTTCCCGGCGCCGCTGCCGGTGGGCGCCAAGGTCCGCGCGCACGGCGAGGTGCTGTCCGTCGAGGAGGTGACCGGCGGCGTCCAGGTCACCAACCGGGTCACCGTGGAGCGCGAGGGCGGCGAGAAGCCCGTCTGCGTCGCGGAGACCGTGGTCCGCCTCTTCCAGTGAGCCCCGTGACGACCGCGGGGCTGGTGCTCGCGGCCGGCGAGGGGCGGCGGTACGGGATGCCCAAGGCCCTGGTGTCCCTGGCCGGCCGGCTGCTCGTCGAGCGGGCCCTCGCCACGCTGCGCGAGGGCGGCTGTGACCCGCTCGCCGTGGTGCTGGGCGCGGCCGCGGACGAGGTGCGCGCGCGGGCCGACCTGGGTGGCGCGCTCGTGGTCGGCAACCCGGACTGGGCCACCGGCATGGGCTCCTCGCTGCGCGCCGGGCTGGCCGCGCTGGCCGACACGCCAGCGGTGGCGGTGGCGGTGCTGCTGGTGGACACGCCGGGCATCACGCCCGCCGCGGTGGCCCGGGTGCTGGGCCACGGCGGGCCGGACGCGCTGGCGGCGGCCAGCTACCAGGGCCGGCAGGGGCACCCGGTCCTGCTGGGCCGGGCGCACTGGGCCGGGGTCGCCGCGCTGGCCACCGGTGACCGGGGTGCCCGACCCTACCTGGCCGGGCACGCGGTGACCCTGGTGCCCTGCGACGACGTCGCAGACGGCGCCGATCTGGACGTGCCGGGCTGAGATCTGGTTTCCGGAGCGGGTTGGGCGTCATAGTTGGCGGGTGACGACCACTGCCGCGCCGGCCTCGCCAGCGGAGTTGGCGCAGGCTCTCGCGGGCGCCGGGTACCTCGCCGACGACGGCCTGGCGACCGCCGGGTACCTCGCGCTGCGGCTGGGCCGCCCGCTGTTCCTGGAGGGCGACGCCGGGGTCGGCAAGACCGCCTTCGCCCAGGCGCTGGCGACGGCGACCGGCGCGCACTTCGTCCGGCTGCAGTGCTACGAGGGCCTGGACGCGGCGCAGGCGCTCTACGACTGGGACTTCCCCCGGCAGATCCTGCACCTGCGCGCGGTCGAGGCGGCGGCCACCGCCACGGGTGAGCGGCCGGACAGCGAGGAGCTGGAGCACAGCCTGTACGACCGCCGCTTCCTCATCGCCCGGCCGCTCCTGCAGGCCCTGGAGCGCTCGCCCTGCGTGCTGCTGGTGGACGAGATCGACCGGGCCGACGACGAGTTCGAGGCGTTCCTGCTGGAGATCCTCGCCGAGTCCGCGATCACCATCCCGGAGCTGGGGCGCATCGCCGCGGCCACGCCCCCGCTGGCGGTGCTGACCAGCAACCGCACCCGGGAGGTGCACGACGCGCTCAAGCGGCGCTGCCTGTACCACTGGGTGGAGCACCCGGACTTCGCGCGCGAGGTGGCGATCCTGCACGCCCGGCTGCCCGAGCTGACCGAGCGGCTGGCCGCGCAGGTCGCCGGGGCCACCGCCCGGATGCGCGAGCTGGACCTGATCAAGCCGCCGGGCGTGGCCGAGTCGCTGGACTGGGCCGGTGCGCTGCACGCGCTCGGCGCCCGGGCGATGGACCCGGACCTCGCCGCGGCCACCCTCGGCGCGGTGCTCAAGTACCGCGAGGACGCCGACCGGGTACGGGCCGCGGGCATGGCCGCGCTGCTGGGAGCCTGAGTGGTCACCGAGATCCTGCTCGGTTTCGCGCGCACGCTGCGGCACGCGGGGGTCGCGGCGACCCCGGACCGGGTGCAGACCATGCTGCGCGCGGCGGACGCGCTGGGCATCGCCGATCCGGCCGGCGCCTACTGGGCCGGGCGGCTGGCGCTGTGCGGCGAACCGGACGACATCCCGGTCTACGACGCGGCGTTCACGGCCTACTTCGGTGCCCGGGCCGCGCCGCCCCGGCTGCCGCTGCCGGTACGCCCGCTGCTGCCCCGGCCGGCCGCGCCGTTCGGGTCCGGCCCGCCGGGTGAGAGCGACGCGGAGCCCGCCGAGGTGGTCGCGCTGTCCGCCAGCTCCGCGGAGATCCTGCGGCAGCGCGACGTGGCCGTCCTGTCCACTGTGGAGCGTGCCGAGGTGCGCCGGCTGATGGCGCTGCTGGCCCCGGGTACCGCGCCGCGACCCAGCCGCCGGTACCGGGGTGCCCGGAGCGGGAGCGTGGACAGCGCCCGGACGGTACGGGCGATGCTGCGCCACGGTGGCGAGGCGTCCCGGCTGCACCGGCGGCGGCGCGTCGCCAAGCCGCGCCGGCTGGTCCTGCTGCTCGACGTGTCCGGCTCGATGGCGCCGTACGCCGACGCGCTGCTGCGCTTCGGGCACGCCGCGGTGCGCCGCCGGCCCACCCGCACCGAGGTGTTCACGCTCGGCACCCGGTTGACCCGGGTCAGCCGGGTGCTGCGCCACCGCGACCCGGATGCCGCGCTGCGGGAGGCGGGCGCGGCGATACCGGACTGGCACGGCGGCACCCGGCTGGCCGAGTCGCTGCGCGCCTTCCTGGACCGCTGGGGGCAGCGCGGCACGGCACGCGGGGCGGTCGTGGTGCTGTTCAGCGACGGGTGGGAGCGGGGCGACCCGCAACTGCTGGCCGCGCAGCTGTCGCGCCTGTCCCGCCTGACGTACCGGCTGGTCTGGGTCAACCCGCACCGCGGCAAGCCCGGGTACGCTCCGCTGGCCGGCGGCATGGCCGCGGCGCTGCCGTACCTCGACGAGTTCGTCGCCGGGCACAGCCTGGCGGCCCTGGAGGAGCTGGTGGGGGTGATCGCGCGTGCGTGACGTCCTGGACGATCTGGACCGCTGGTGGGCGGCGGGCGAGACGGTGGGCATGGCGACCGTGGTGGGCACGTGGCGCTCGGCGCCCCGGCCGGCCGGCGCGACGATGCTGGTGGGCTCGGACGGCACCGCGGTGGGCAGCGTCTCCGGCGGCTGCGTCGAGGGCGCCGTGTACGAGCTGGCCAAGGAGGTGACCGGCAGCGGGGAGCCGGTGCTGCAGCGCTACGGGGTGAGCGACGACGACGCGTTCGCGGTCGGGCTGACCTGCGGCGGGATCATCGACGTGTTCGTGGAGCGGGTGGACCGCGCCAGCTTCCCGGAGCTGGGTGCGGTGGCGGCGGGCATCCGCGCCGGTACCCCGGTGGCCGTGGTGACCTGCGTGGCCGCGGCGAGCGACGGCGGCGGGGACCCGGACCGGCGACTGGGCCGCCGTCTGGTCATCTGGGCCGACCGCGGCGAGGGCTCGCTGGGCACCGAGCGGCTGGACGCGGCGGTCACCGACGACGCCCGCGGCATGCTGGCGTCCGGCCGCACCGGCACCCTGCACTACGGCTACGACGGCCAGCGCCGCGGCGACGAACTGACCCTGTTCGTGTCCTCGTTCGCCCCGCCGCCCCGGATGATCGTGTTCGGCGCGATCGACTTCGCCGCGGCGGTCGCGCGCATCGGCGCCTTCCTCGGCTACCGGGTGACCGTCTGCGACGCCCGCCCGGTGTTCGCCACCGCCCGCCGCTTCCCGGACGCGAACGAGGTGGTCGTCGAGTGGCCGCACCGCTACCTGCGGGCGCAGGCGGCGGCGGGTGCGGTCGACGCGCGCACGGTGGTCTGCGTGCTGACCCACGACCCGAAGTTCGACGGGCCGCTGCTGGAGGTGGCGCTGCGGCTGCCGCTGGCGTACGTGGGCGCGATGGGCTCCCGGCGCACCCACGAGGACCGGCTGGCCCGGCTGCGCGAAGCCGGCCTGGCCGAGGCGGACCTGAACCGGCTGGCCTCGCCGGTCGGCCTGGACCTCGGCGCGCGCACCCCGGAGGAGACCGCGGTGAGCATCGCCGCGGAGATCATCGCGGGTCGATGGGGTGGCAGCGGCGAAAGGCTGACTCTCCTCAGTGGACGGATCCACCACTAAATCCCGGATCTTGCGGACACCCCCTTGCGGTCCCGACCCGGAAGCTATTGGCTGGAGCCCGAGCGCCCGCAACAGCGCCCGTCCCCTCGGTTCGGTGCGTGCATCGAACCCTTCCCCTCCCGGGAGGAACGATGACCCGGATCAGTATCACGGTCGACGGCGTGCGTTATGACGACGACGTCGAACCACGCACCCTTCTCGTCCACCACCTGCGCGAACAGCTCGGCAAGATCGGTACCGTCGTCGGTTGCGACACGAGCAACTGCGGCGCCTGCACCGTCCTGCTGTCCGGACACGCGGTCAAGAGCTGCTCCGTGCTGGCGGTACAGGCCGACGGCCAGGACGTCCTCACGATCGAGGGCCTGTCCGGGCCCGATCGGGGACTGCACCCGGTGCAGCAGGCCTTCCACCAGCGCCACGCGCTGCAGTGCGGCTTCTGCACACCCGGCATGATCATGACAGCGGTCGACCTGCTCAGCGAGAACCCCGACCCCAGCGACGCGGAGATCCGCGAAGGGCTGGAGGGCAACCTGTGCCGGTGCACCGGGTACCAGAACATCGTCAGCGCCGTACGGGACGCCGCGACCGCCCTGCGCGGCGGCACCGTGCCGCTGCCGGAGGAGGAGCCGGAGCTCGCCATCGACGCCGAGGAGCCCGACCCGCAGCGCGCCCAGGCCGCGGCGGCGGCGATCGCCGAGAAGGTGAGCCCCTGATGACCATCGCACCTGACCGGCCCGCGGCCGAGGTCGGCACCGCCCGCCGCCGCAAGGAGGACGCCCGGCTGATCACCGGACGCACCCTGTGGACCGAAAACGTCACCCTGCCCGGCATGCTGCACATCGCGATCCTGCGCAGCCCGTTCGCGCACGCCCGGATCACCCGGGTGGACGTCGAGCCCGCGCTGCGCGAGCCGGGCGTGGTCGCCGCGTTCAGCGGCCGGGACGTGGCCGACGTGCAGGGCTCGCTGCCCTGCGCCTGGCCGGTCACCGAGGACATCGTGCTGCCGGACCGCCCGGCGGTCGCGGTCGACGAGGTCCGGTTCGCCGGTGAGCCCGTCGCCGTGGTGGTGGCCCGCTCCCGCGCCGCCGCCGTCGACGCGCTGGCCGCCGTCGACGTCGACTACGAGCCGCTGCCCGTGGTGCTGGACCTGGAGGCCGCGCTCGCCGAGGGCGCCCCGCTGGTGCACGCCGACAAGGGCACCAACAAGACCTACACCTGGGTCTTCGACTCGGCGCAGGCGGGCACCGGCGGTGCCGTCGAGGCCGCGCTCGCCGACGCCGAGGTGGTCATCCGCCGGCGGTACCGGCAGCAGCGGCTGGTCCCCGCGTTCATGGAGCCGCGCAGCGTGGTCGTGGACCCGACCGGGGACCAGGTCACCGTGTGGACCTCCACGCAGATCCCGCACATCCTGCGTTTCTTGCTCGCCGCGGTCACCGGCACCCCGGAGCACAAGATCCGGGTGATCGCGCCGGACGTCGGTGGCGGGTTCGGCGGGAAGCTCGCGTTCACGCCGGAGGAGATGATCGCGTTCCTCGCCGCGAAGCGGGTGGGCAAGCCGGTCAAGTACACCGAGAGCCGTACCGACAGCATCGCCTCGGCCCACCACGGCCGGGACATGATCCAGGACATCGAGCTGGCGGCGCGGCGCGACGGCACCGTGCTCGGGCTCAAGGTGAACCTGCTCGCCAACATGGGCGCCTACCTCGGCCTCGTCGGTCCCGGCGTACCGCTGCTGGGTGCCTTCATGTACAACGCCATCTACAAGTTCCCCGCGTACCGGTTCGAGTGCAGCGGCGTGTTCACCAACACCACGCTGACCGACGCGTACCGGGGCGCCGGCCGGCCCGAGGCGACGTACGCGATCGAGCGCATCATGGACGAGCTCGCGGTGGAGCTGGGCCTGGACCCGATCGAGGTGCGGCGGCGCAACTGGATCGGGCACGAGGAGTTCCCGTTCACCACGGTGTGCGGCCTGTCCTACGACTCGGGCGACTACGCGGCGGCCACCGACCGCGCCAAGGAGCTCTTCGGGTACGACGACCTGCGCCGCGAGCAGGCCGAGCGGCGCGAGCGCGGCGACCCGGTACAGCTGGGCATCGGGGTGTCCACCTACACCGAGATGTGCGGCCTGGCCCCGTCCCGGGTGCTGGGCAGCCTGCGCTTCGGCGCCGGCGGCTGGGAGAGCGCGGCCATCCGGATGCTGCCCACCGGCAAGGTCGAGGTGGTCACCGGTACCTCGCCGCACGGGCAGGGGCACGAGACGGCGTGGAGCCAGATCGTGGCCGACCAGCTCGGCGTGGCCTTCGAGGACATCGAGGTGCTGCACGGCGACACCCGCTCGGCCTACAAGGGCCTGGACACCTACGGGTCCCGGTCGCTGGCGGTCGGCGGCATCGCGCTGGTCAACGCGTGCCAGAAGGTCGTCGAGAAGGCCCGGCCGGTCGCCGCGCACATGCTCGAGTGCGACGTCGAGGACCTGGAGTGGAGCGGCGGGCAGTTCCGGGTGCGCGGCGTACCCGAGGGCGGCAGGTCGCTGGCCGACTGCGCGCTGGCCGTCTTCGCCGCGCACGACCTGCCCGACGGCATGGAGCCCAACCTGGACGCCGACGCCGTCTACGACCCGGTGAACTTCTCCTTCCCGCACGGCACGCACTTGTGCGCCGCCGAGGTGGACACCGAGACCGGCCGGGTCACGCTCCGCGGCTACGTGGCGGTCGACGACGTGGGGCGGGTGGTCAACCCGCTGATCGTCGAGGGCCAGGTGCACGGCGGCGTGGTGCAGGGCATCTCCCAGGCGCTGTTCGAGGAGGCCGTGTACGACGGCGACGGCAACCTGCTGTCCAGCACGTTCGCCGACTACACCCTGCCCAGCGCGGCCGACCTGCCCGACCTGGTCACCGACCGCACCGAGACACCGGCGCCCGGCCACCCGCTGGGCACCAAGGGAGTGGGCGAGGCGGGCACGATCGCCGCCACGCCCGCCGTGGTCAACGCGATCGTCGACGCGCTGCGGCCGCGCGGCGTCAACGACATCCAGATGCCGTGCACGCCCGAGCGGGTGTGGCGGGCGGCGCATTCCCAGGGAGGTGCCTCGTGATACCGGCTCCGTTCGAGTACACCCTTCCCTCCACAGTGGACGAAGCGGTGCGCGCGCTGGCCGACGCGGGTGAGGACGCCAAGGTCCTCGCCGGCGGGCAGAGCCTGATCCCGCTGCTGCGGCTGCGGCTGGCCGCGCCGAGCGTGCTGGTCGACCTCGGCGCCGTGGAGGGCTTGCGGGGCATCCGTGAGGACGGCGACGCGCTGGTGATCGGTGCCACCACCACGCACGCGTCGGTCCTGGCCGACCGGCTGGTCCACCGGTTCGTCCCGCTGCTGGCACAGGCCACCGCGACCGTCGCCGACCGGCAGGTGCGCCACCGCGGCACGCTCGGCGGCGCGCTGGCGCACGCGGACCCGGCCGGCGACCTGCCCGCCACGGTCGTGGCGCTGGACGCGACGCTGTCGATCGCCGGCCCGGACGGGTCCCGCACCGTCGCGGCGGCGGACTTCTTCGTGGACTACCTGACCAGCGCGCTGGGGCCCGGCGAGGTGCTCGTCGCCGTGCGCGTGCCCAAGCGCGAGGGCTGGAGCACCCACTACGAGAAGTTCAACCGGGTGGCCCAGGCCTGGGCGACCGTCGGCGTGGCCGCCGCGGTGCGGCGGGACAACGGCAGCATCGCCGAGGCCAGGGTGGCGCTGACCAACATGGACGTCATGCCGGTGCGGGCCGCCGCGGTCGAGGAGGCATTGACGGGGGTACCGGCGACCGCCGAAGCGGTGGCCGCGGCCGCCGAGCACGCGGCCGAGGGTACCCACCCGACCGGTGACCTGTCCGCCTCTCCTGAATACCGGGCGCACCTGGCCCGGGTACTTACCAGGCGCGCCGTACTCGCGGCCGCCGGAATCTGAACGGAGCACAGGACAGATGCGGCTTGACCACAACTTCACCGTGCCGGTACCGGTCGACGAGGCCTGGAAGGTCCTGCTGGACCTGCCCCGGGTGGCCCCGTGCATGCCGGGCGCGACGCTGACCGGCGTCGAGGGCGACGCGTTCACCGGCACCGTGAAGGTCAAGCTGGGCCCGATCGGGCTGACCTACCAGGGCAAGGGCCGCTTCGTCGAGCGCGACGAGGCGGCCCACCGGGTGGTCATCGAGGCGAGCGGGCGCGATGCGCGGGCGGCCGGCACGGCGGCGGCGACGGTGACCGCCACGCTGATCGCGCAGGGCGAGGCGACCAGGGTCGACGTGCTCACCGACCTGACGGTGACCGGCCGGCCGGCGCAGTTCGGCCGGGGGATGCTGGCCGACGTCTCCGGCAAGCTGATCAACCAGTTCGCCGGCTGCCTCGCCGACACCATCACCGGCCCCGCGCCGTCCGCCGCCGAGTCCCCGGAGCCGGCGGACGCGCTGTCGTCCCCGGTCGAGGCGCCGCAGGCCGCGGCGCCGGAGGTGGAGGCGGTGGACCTGTTGCGGGTGGCGGGCTCCACCAACGCGGCCAAGCGCTACGCCGCCTACCTGGGTGGTCTGGTGGTCGTCGGCGCGCTGGTCTGGCTCGTGATCCGCCTGCTGCGGCGCTGACCGTCAGCCGAAGGCGACGACCACCATCGTCTGGTTGTGGTACCCGAAGATGCCCCGTACCCGGGCGATCTCGCCCCACGTGTAGAACCCGGCCGCCGGCGCGCCGCCCACCGCCGCGCCGAGCCGCTCCACCTCGTGCCGCATGCCCGCGTCGCCGAGCAGCGCCCCGCGGGACGCGCAGTCGAACGCGAGCAGGCCGAGCGGTTCCCGGCCGCCGAGGCCGTGCACCGCCGCGACGCCCGCCTCCTCGGCCGCGACCAGGCTCGACTCCTCGTCGCCCTCCATCAGCCAGATCATCCCGCCCTCGGGCAGGTCACCGCTGGAGTAGAGCCAGCCGTCGCCCAGGTGCTCGCCGTAGCTGACGTCGCGCAGTTCCACGCTGGTGCGGCGGCGTACCCCCACCGGGCGGGTCGCGGAGAAGCTCTCGAACGCGGCCACGTCCGAGTAGGCCTGCGCCGGCGCGCCGAGGCGGCGCAGGTAGGTGGGGAGCGCGGGCAGGTCGTCGAGGGTGCGGACCAGCCCTCCGGAGCTGCTCGTGACGATCATGGGCTCGCCGACCCGGTGGAACCCGTGCCGGATGCCGATGCCGATGGGCCCGTCCGAACCGATCGCCGCCGCGACCGCCGCGTCGGCGAGCACCTCGCGCCCGGAGAGCACGGAGGTCTGCCCGGACGGGTACGGGCTGGCGGTGCCGCCGGCAATCGGCATGCCCGCACCCACCACGCTGTACGCCCCGGCGAGGATCGCCTCCTGGCTGCCCACGTCACCGTCGGTGAGCAGCAGGAGCACCTGGTGCGCCCGGTCGGGCAGCGGTACCGCGCAGCGCGCCACGCTGGCACCGGCGGCGCGCTGGCGCCCGGCCACGCCCGGCTCGACCGCGACCGTGATCGACAGTCCGGGGCCGCCCAGCGCCGTCACCACCACGCCACCGCCCGGCCCGTCCGGGGCCAGCAGCGCCTCGGCTGAGCAGCCGATCAGCGGCACCCCGGCGGCCACGTCGGCGATCCCGGCCAGTACCGCCGCCGGGTCGCCCACTCCCGAGCAGAACACGACGAGCAGCGCCGGATCGCTCGCGACCAGGGCCCGGGCCGCGGCGTAGGCTCCCGCGCGGCGCGAGTCGGGATCGGTGCTGCGCCCGATGGCCAGCCAGCGCCGCCGCCCCACCGCGTCCTGAACAGCGCGTGTCCACTGTGGAACGCCGAGTCGAAGCGCGGGCATGGAAAACAGTCTTCGGCACGCCCGGACGTGAGGCAAGCACGCGTGACAAATCAGTTTATGACTCATTGGCATCGGGGTATCACAGTCAGCTACAGTGATACCCCCGTGGTCCGATCGGTGGTGGTTGTCTTGACCGGGCCGGCGCGCGTACGACCCACGTCTCCAAAACCGAGGCAGCGTCGCCCCGACCGACCCGAGATCGTTTACGGCCGGGTTGCCCGCATCGAACCCGCCTACCCCCGCGATGTGCGGGTACCGCTGCCCGTCCTGGCCGTCGTGCTCGTCGCCGCGTCGGTGGTCCGTACGGCCGGCCGGCTGCTGGGCTCGCTGCTGGGCACCCGCCGCGCCGGTACCGCCGCACCGGGCTGGAAGGCCCTGCGCAAAGGCCCTGAGTTCCTGGTCACGCCGGTACTGGTCCGCGACGCGGACAACCAGCTGGTACCGGTGGAGATCCACGGGCACATGTCCACCAGCGCGCTCGTGCTGCGCGACCGGATCCGCGCGGAGCTGCACTGGTCGCGCAATGCCAGCCTGCCGCCCCGCGCGGTACGCATCGAGAATCTCACCACCGGCCGGATGCTGCGGCCGCGCGGCGCGACGCTCTGGTCGCACCTCGGCGTCGGCCTCATGGCGCAGGCCCTGCTCGGCGGAGTTCTTATGGCTTTGAGTCTGTTGTGCCTGCTCGGTTGGGTGTAGGCGCGCCGCGGGTTAGCCTGCCGTAGAAGCTCTACCCCCAACGGAGGAACCGTGACCACGCAGCGCCTCGGCGTGCTCACCTTGTGCGTGTTCACCGCCGCCGGCCTCGCCCTCGCCGGCTGCGCCAGGATGGCGCCCCGGGCCGCGACCGGAGCGGACGCCGGTGCCGGGGACGCCGCCGGCGCGCCGGCCGCGTCGCAGGCCGCGTCCGGCGCGCCGGTCTCCGCGGCGGCCCGGGCCGCCCTGGTCGCCTCGGTCAAGCACATGGGCAACACGATCTACCGGTTCACCGGCGGCCAGAACGACCTGACCACGAGGGGCCACGCCGATCCGGTGCACAAGTCCGCGAGCCTGGCGGCCCAGGGCACCATGCAGGGCGTCCCGTTCACCCAGGAGGTGATCGCCATCGGCACGGACTACTGGGTCAGGATCAACATGGGTGCCAAGGCCAACAAGGCCGTCGGTGTCGTTCCCGGCAAGTGGATGCACGTCGACGCCAGGAAGCTCGGCAACGCCGCCAACCTCCCGTTCGACCTGGCCGGTGGCGACGTGCTGGACCTGGCCGGCCTGCTGAACGCGGTGAGCCAGGCGCAGCAGACCGACGCGACGACCTACAGCGGCGTCGTCGACATGACCGCGACGGCCGGGGTGTCCGCGATGACCCAGGACAATCTGGACAAGCTCGGCGCGAAGGCGAAGGCCATGCCGTTCACCGCGACGCTCGACAACCAGGGCCGGCTCACCGACTTCATCGTGGACGCGGCCGCGGTCGACAAGGCGCTGGGGGCCCGGTTCTCGTTCACCAACTTCGGTGTCGCCTTCCCGATCAACAAGCCGAGGAACACGGTGGAGGCTCCGCCCGGCGTCTACGCCCTGTTCCGCAACTGACACGCGGAAAGGGGCGGCGCCGTCGCGCCGCCCCTTCCGGTGTCCGTCAGAGGTACTGGCCGGTGTTGCTGGCCGTCTCTATCGATCGGCCCGACTCGGTGCCCTTGCCGCCGGAGACCAGCGTGCGGATGTAGACGATCCGCTCGCCCTTCTTGCCGGAGATGCGGGCCCAGTCGTCGGGGTTGGTGGTGTTGGGCAGGTCCTCGTTCTCCCGGAACTCGTCGACGCACGCGTCGAGCAGGTGCTGCAGGCGCAGCCCCTTGCGCCCGGAGGACAGGAACTCCTTGATGGCCATCTTCTTCGCCCGGTCGACGATGTTCTGCACCATCGCGCCCGAGTTGAAGTCCTTGAAGTACAGGACCTCCTTGTCACCGTTGGCGTAGGTGACCTCGAGGAACCGGTTCTCGTCGGTCTCCGAGTACATCCGGAGTACCGCCGCCTCGATCATCGCCTCGACGCAGGCCTGGGGGGCGCCGCCGTGCTCGGCGAGATCGTCGGCGTTGAGTGGCAGGTTCGGCAGGATGTACTTGCTGAAGATGTCCTTCGCCGCCTCGGCGTCCGGGCGCTCGATCTTGATCTTCACGTCCAGCCGGCCCGGCCGCAGGATGGCCGGGTCGATCATGTCTTCCCGGTTGCTCGCGCCGA
>JBBWZQ010000119.1:0-22430 GCA_039649115.1 Micromonosporaceae bacterium
CCGGTTGCTCGCCGGCCCGGGGCGTGACCAGGCCACGATGACGCCTGTCGACAACGACCTCCGTACCCACCCGCAGGAACGGGGAAACCGACCGCGCGGTGGCCTCGCGGTATCCGAGGGCCAGCTGCTCGCCCGGCGCTCCGGCGGCGTCCAAGAGCCCCATGGTCCCCTCGACCACCGAGACCCAGGTAGCCGGCGTCCACGTAGTCCGGCCCGATCTTGAAGCCGGCGGTCCGCAGCCCCTGCTGGCGTAGCGCGGCCAGCAGTCCGATGGCGCGGTCTTGCCGTGACCCGACGAGGGTGCGGCGACCACCAGCCGAGGCATGCCGGACATGAGCCGCTCTCCTTCCGGGTTCAGGGCTGCCTGGGCGTCGTGTGCTCGTCGTCGCCCAATGCGCCAGCCGACCGGGTTCCCCCTGAATGTGCCGCTCTTGCCCGCATGCCCGCCCCGGCGGGACCCCGCGCCGCGGCCGGCCGGGCTTCCGGCCCGGACCCGTGCGAAGTCCGCAGCCGCGACGATACCGAACCGGTGCCAGTCGCGTACCTGGTCGCTGAGATCCACACCCCACGGGTAGCCTGAACCGACGTGTACGGCTTCCTCGCCACCCGCAGGTGGATCGCGTTCGGCGCGCTGATGGTGCTGCTGGCCGCCGCGATGGTGGGCCTCGGTCTGTGGCAGCTGTCGCGCTACCACGAGCGCGGCGCGGCCAACGCGCACATCGACGCCGCGGGCAGGGCACAGCCCGTGCCGCTGGGGCAGGTGCTCGCGGTGCGGCAGCCGCCGCCGGCCGGCGCCGCGTGGACGCGGGTGACGTTGACCGGGCGGTACGACGCGGAGCACGAGATCCTGGCACGCGACCGCGCGGTCAACGGCAGCGTGGGCTTCGAGGTGCTCACGCCGCTGGTCCTCGACGACGGAACCGCCGTGCTCGTGGACCGGGGCTGGCTGCCACCCGCGCCGGACTCGGTGCAGGCACCCGCTCGCGTGCCCGCGGTGCCCGGGGGTCGGGTGAACGTGACCGGCCGCGTGCACCTGCCGGAGAGCCGGGCGGACAACCCGCAGCGGGTGGGCGGCGCGACCCAGGTACGCCGCATCTCCCCGGCGAAGCTCGCGGGTGTCCTGCCGTACCGCCTCTACGGCGGGTACGTGCTCCTCGACGCCGGCGTGCCCGGCGCGGACAAGGCGTTCACCGCGATCCCGCTCGACTACCAGAACGCGCTGATGAACGCGGGCTACGTCGTGCAGTGGTGGGCCTTCGCGCTGCTGACGCTGGCCGGATTTGCCTGGGCGGTCCGCCGGGAGGCGCGCGGGCCGGACGAGTTTGACCTGGCCACGCTGGACGAGGAGCCGGCGGACGCGCCGGTCTCCCCCGCGGTCTGACGCGCGATCCGGAGAAGGCGTCGCGATCATTGGCGGCCTGCCACTATCGTTCTGCGCATGGTCGAGCCGAACCCTCCGTATCCGCCTTCGTACGGCGAGTCCTACAGCCAGTACAGCCAGAACCCCGGCCAGCCGTACGGACTGCCGTACCCGGCGCAGCCCATGTACAGCCTGCCGACCTCGTCAGTACCGGCGTCCGCGCCGCCGGTCTCCGGTACCGCGTCACTCACCCCGATCCCCGTCACCGCGCCGTACCCCGTCAGCGACCACGTGATCGCTCAGATCGGCGAGATCCAGGTGACCTCGACGATGATCCGTACCCCGGCCGGCCAGTTCCCGCTGCGCGGCTCCCGCTGGGACGTGAGCGACCAGTGGGTGGCCGAACAGAAGACGCCGACCTGGGCGATCGTCCTCGCGGTCCTGGGCTTCTTCTGCCTCACGCTGCTCAGCCTGCTGTTCCTGCTCGCCAAGGAGACGGTGTACCGCGGCGTGGTGCAGGTGCGGGTGAGCAACGGCCCGTTCGCCTACGTATCTCGCATACCGGTCACCGATCAGGCTTTCGTGCAGCGGGTATACCAGCAGGTCAACTACGTGCGGTCGCTGTCGGTGATGTGAAGCCGGCGGACCGCCTCGATGGTGTCCGCCTCGCTCGCCGGCTTGTCCTCCCGGTAACGCAGGACCCGCGCGAACCGCAGCGCGACCCCGCCCGGGTAGCGCGGACTGCTCTGCACGCCGTCGAACGCGATCTCGACCACCAGCTCCGGCCGTACGGTCACCACCCAGTCGCCCTTCTCCGTCGCCAGGGCCAGCAGGCGCTCGGTCTGCCAGCGCAGCATCTCGTCGGTCAGGCCCTTGAACGTCTTGCCGAGCATCACGAACCCGCCGCCCACCGGGTCACGCGCGCCCAGGTGCAGGTTGGACAGCCAGCCGCGGCGCCGGCCGTGGCCCCACTCCACGGCGAGGATCACCAGGTCGAGCGTGTGGCGCGGCTTCACCTTGACCCAGGCCGAGCCGCGCCTGCCCACGTCGTAGGGCGCCCCGGCCGCCTTGACCACGACACCCTCGTGCCCCATCGCCAGCGCGGCGTCAAATGCGGCGCCGGCCTCCTCCACTGTGGACACTTCGGTACGCGGGACGAGCAGCCCGCCCGGCAGCGCGTCGCCCAGCCGGGCCCAGCGTCGGGTGCCCGGCTCGTCGACCAGGTCCTCGCCGTCGATGTGCAGCAGGTCGAAGAAGTACGGGGTGAGCACGGTGGCCGGAACCCCGCGCCGGGCCGCGCGCGAGGAGGTCTCCTGGAACGGTCGGGGCCGTCCGGCCGGGTCGAGCGCGATCACTTCGCCGTCGAGGACCAGTTCCCGTGCCGGCAGCGCCCGTACCGCCGCCACCACCTCGGGTACCCGGGCGGTGATGTCATCCAGGCTGCGGGTGTAGGCGCCGATGTCGTCGCCCGCCTTGTGCACCTGCACGCGGATGCCGTCGAGCTTGGTGTCCACCACCGCGGGGTGCCCGGTGGCCAGCAGCGCTTCGTCCACAGTGGACGCGGACTGGGCCAGCATCGGGGCCAGCGGCCGGCCGACCCGCAGCCGGAACTCGGCGAGCGCCGGCGCACCTCCGGTCAACGCGGCACGGGCGACGGCCTTCAGGTCGCCGGCCAGCAGCAGCGCCCGCCGCACCGCCGCGACCTCCACCTCGGCCGCCCGGGCGACCGCGTCGACGAGCAGCCCGGCCTGCGCGCCCTGCCGCAACTCCCCCGAGATGAGCCCGCCCAGCATCCGCTGCTCGTCGACGGTCGCCGCGGCGAACAGCCGGGCGAGCAGCTCCCGGCGGCGCGCCTGCGACCCCGCTCCGCCCTGGCTGCCGATCTGCGCCAGGGCGCCGTCCACGTCGCGCACCTCCAGCGTCGGCTGGTCGGCGGGGGTCGGCAGCTCGCGCAGGCTCGCCCAGCCCACGCCGATCTGCCGCTGCCGCAACTCCCCGGCCAGGTAGGCCGCGCCGGCCTCGATCTCGTCGGGGGCCAGGCCGCGCAGGGCGGTGGCCAGCAACGCGATCTTCGACCGGCGCGCCGGGATGGCACCCACCGCGACCGAGGTGGCCGCGAGCTCCGCGAACCGCATGTGCAGATCCTCGCAGCCACCCCTGACATTTCCGCGCCGGATTCACACCGTTGCCGGCTCCTCGATCCGGAACCCGCGTGCCCGCACCGCCTCCGCGATCCGGGCCAGCTGCCCGTCGACCTGGCACAGCACCGAGGACAGCTCGTCCAGGTGCCCCTGCAGCGTGGCGTCGGACCAGTCACTCAGGTCGACATCGCCCATCGCACGTACCGCGGCATCAAGCCGCTCGATTGCCTCATTCGTACGCATGTTCGAGACATTAGATCGCCCCGGAACCGGGCGCAAGCACCCTGAGGAGTGGCGTGCTCAGTCCCGGCGCAGCACCTCGGCCACGTGGTCCAGCAGCAGCGCCTCGGCCAGGCATACCCGGGCGAACTCCCCCAGATGGAGGCTCTCGTTCGGGCCGTGCGCCCGCGAGTCGGGGTCCTCCACGCCGGTCACCAGGATCGTCGCGTCGGGGAACAGCTCCTGGAACGTCGCGATGAACGGGATCGAGCCACCGACCCCGATGTCCAGCGGCTCGGTACCGTCCCAGGCGTCCCGGAACGCCGCGCGCGCGGCCTCGTGGACCGGGCCGCCGGTACCCACCACGCAGGGTGCACCGGACTGTTCCAGCGTCACCGTGAGCCGCGCTCCCCACGGCACGTGGCTGTGCAGGTGGGCCTTGACGGCCTCGTACGCCTTGGCCGGGTCGTCGCCGGGGGCGATCCGCACCGACACCTTGGCGCGGGCGACCGGTACCAGCGCGTTGGGTGCCTCCGTGGTCCGGGGCGCGTCGATGCCCAGGACCGACACCGCCGGCCTGGTCCACAGCCGCTCGACCACTCGACCCGTGCCGATCAGCGAGACCCCGTCGAGCATGCCCGCCTCGGCCCGGAACCGGTCCAGCGGGTAGTCCACCGGTGCCGCCTCCGATCGTGCCAGCCCCGCGACGGCCACGTCTCCGGCGTCGTCGTGCAGGGTTGCGAGCAGCCGGCAGAGCGTGGTGAGCGCGTCGGGCGCGGCGCCGCCGAACATGCCGCTGTGCACCGCGTGGTCCAGGGTGCGCACCTCCGCGAAGAGGTTGACCAGACCGCGCAGGCTCGTGGTGAGTGCCGGCGTGCCGACGTCCCAGTTGCCGGAGTCGGCGATCACGATCACATCGGCCGCGATCTCGTCCCGGTACTGCCGCAGCAGGTCCTCCAGGCTCGCCGAGCCGAACTCCTCCTCACCCTCGACGAACACGACCACCCCGACCGGGAGGTCGTCGCCGAAGGCGCGCAGCGCGGCCAGGTGCGCCATGACACCCGCCTTGTCGTCGGCGCAGCCGCGGCCGTACAGGCGGCCGTCGCGCGGCGTCGGCTCGAACGGATCGGTGCGCCACTCGGTGAGGTCGCCGACCGGCTGGACGTCGTGGTGCGCGTACAGCAGGACAGTCGGCGCGCCCGGCGGCGCGGGCCGGCGGCCGATGACCGCGGGCTGGCCGCCCGCCCGCACCACACGCACGTCGGGCAGGCCCGCGTCGCGCAGCAGGTCGGCGACCGCGGAGGCGGAGCGTTCCACGTGCGAGTGGTCGAAGCCGTCGAACGCGATGCCCGGGATGCGGACCAGCCGCACGAGGTCCTCGACGACGCCGGGCAGCACCCGGGAGACCGCAGACCGAAGCTCGTCTCCTGCCAAAGCCATAGGGCCGATCGTATCGGCCGTTCCCGGGCGGGCCGGGGTGCCCTACCGGCCGTTGGTGGGTCCGTCGCTGGCCTGGCCCCACGGGTCGTCGCCGTTTGCCGACGGGGGTCCCTCGGACGCGGAGTCCGCACCGGCACCGGTATCGCCCGAGCCGGCCTGCCGCGCCGCACCGGCCGCGCGGCCGGTCCAGTCCCGCATCCGGCCCACCCCGGCACCCACCCACTCGCCGACTCCCGACGCACCGTCGCCGAGCTTGCGCAGCAGCCCGACCAGCGGGTCCTGGGAGCGCCGGAACGTCTGCCGGTACTCCTCGGCGGCCTCCTTGACGTCGACGCCGACCGACGCCGTGCCATCGTCGTCGCGGCGCGGGTAGTCGCCGCCCAAGATCCGCTGGTAGACGCCGGAGTCGGTCCATCGGCGCAGCTCCGCGGCCCGGGCCACGGGCAGCGGATGGGTGCGCCCGAGCAGCATGCGCAGCTTGATCAGGCTGTCGCGGAGATCGCCGGTGCGGTCGTACTCGGCGGCCTGCTCCAGGAACGCCGCGGTGTCGATCTCGCTGAGGTCGCCGCCGCCGGCCAGCTTCATGTGGGCGCGCAGGGCTGCGGCCGGGTCCTGCCCGGCGAGCAGGCCGGCCCGGTCGGCCGACAGCTCCGCCTTGCGCCACCACTCCATCAGCGCCATGATGATCGCCCGGATGGCGAGCGACCCGATCGGGAGCCAGGCGATGTTGGTGGCCCACCGGGTGAGGATCAACATCATCGTGCGGTACACCGCGTGCCCGCTCATCAGGTGCCCGAGCTCGTGCCCGAGGATGTAGCGCAGCTCCTCCTCGTCGAGCAGCTCGATGGTCCGGTTGCTCACGACGATGAACGGCCTGGACATGCCGACGCAGCTCGCGCTGATCATCGGGGAGAACTCGACGTACAGCTCGGGCAGCTCGGTGATGTCGAGCGTCGAGCCGGCCTCCGCGAAGATCCGGTGCACCCTCGGGTGCTGCCGGTGATCCGCCCGGATCGCGCCGCCCAGGTACTGCAGGCGCCACGCCCGCTCGTTCCACAGCCCCGAGAGCATCTTGAGGACCTCGTCGAAGCCACGCAGCTCCCGCAGGGCGGTCAGGGCACCCCGGTCGGCCGGGTGCTCCCAGGCCCGCGAGCTGATCCCCGTCAACACCACACGCCGGCGTGCCGGTGCCGTCTCGTCCATGATCCGCCTTCCCCGTTCCCTCAGCGCAGCCGTTCCTGGCGCAGCCGCACGTACTCGCTCTCCCGATCGTGCTCCACCGTCGAGCCACCGTCTATCAGGACATCCACCCATTCGGGCGTCGCGTCACGGGCGAAATGAGCCTTTTCCGCCGCCATCCAGGCCCGCAACTGCGGCTCGATGGCGACACCGTCCCTGGCCAGAACCCGGGACAGGCGCAGCCCCGGATCGGCGGTCAGAAACACTGCCAGCGTAAGCCGTGCGCGCACGTCCGCACGTGCCACGCTGACCCCATCCATGATCAATACATCGGGTACGGGCACCACAAGCTCCTCCGCGAACCCGCCCGCGACCCAGTCGTACCGCCGGTACCGGCCGGGCGCCCCGGCGGCCAACGGCTCCAGCACCCCGTCGCGCAGCCTCGGCCAGAACGTGAACTGGTCCGCCCAGCCGTCCAGGAGATCGTCGGTGTGCACCACCTCCACCCGTGCGCCGGCCCGCCGCAGGGCGACCACGAGCCGCTCCGCGAACATGGTCTTGCCGGCACCGGAACCACCGTCGACCGCGACGAGGCGGACCCCACCGAGCCGGGCCGGGCGGCGCGCGATCTCGCCGGCCAGATCCGCGTACGTCGCGACGGTGCCGCTCCCAGGGGTCGTCGGTCGGGACCTGGGGTCATCGGCGGTCCCCGGGGCATCGGTAGCGCCCCCGGGGGTCCCCGGGGCATCGGTAGCGCCGATGACTCCGGCCGTGCCCAGGTCATCGGCGGTGCCCGGGGCATCGGTAGCGGCGCCCATGACCCCGGCCGTGCCCAGGTCATCGGCGGTCCCCGGGGCATCGGTAGCGCCGATGACCCCGGCGGTGCCCGGGTCATCGGTGCGGCCGGGCGTCATCCGGCGGCGCCCGGCGGGATGAACGGCAGGTCGGGCGGAAGGCCCGACTCGATCATGCGCCATAGCGCGCCGGTGTCCAGATGCCGCTCGACAAGGTCGCCGAGCAGGTCGAGCAGGCGTTCGCGCCGGTCGGCGAACACGGTGTCGGGCGCGACGACGAACCCGCTCCGCCCGGCGAGCCGGGCCGCCTCGGCCAGCAAAGCCCGCCGGAACCCGTCGGACTCGAGGGTGCCGTGCCAGTGGGTACCGAAGACGCTGCCCGCCACCGCCCCTTCGCCGCTGCCGTCGGACCGGCGGATCAGCGGGGTCGGCGCCCCGCGCGACTCGTACCCGTGGTGGATCTCGTAACCGGACACCTCGACACCGCCGAAGGCGTCACCCACCGCCTGCCCGGCGCTGGCCGCCAGCGTCTTCTCCTTGGCGAAGGTCACCTCGACCGGCAGCAGCCCGAGCCCCGGCACGCTTCCCCGGACGCTCTCCACCTCGTCGTGGATGCGCTCGCCGAGCATCTGGTATCCGCCGCAGATGCCCAGCACCGGCCGGCCGGCCCTGGCGTGCGCCTCGATGCCGGCCGCGAGACCGCAGGCGCGCAACCACTCCAGGTCGTCCACTGTGGACTTGCTGCCGGGGAGCAGGATCAGGTCCGCGTCGGCCACCTCGGCGGGTGACGTGGTCAGCCGGACCGCCACGCCCGGCTCGGCGGCGAGCGCGTCGGCGTCGGTGCCGTTGGAGATGCGGGGCAGCCGGATGACCGCGACCCGCAGCCATTGGCTTCCGTGCGGTGCGGCCGGCCGGCCGACCACGCGTCCGTCCTCATAGGACAATGAGTCCTCGGCGTCGAGCCACACCCCGGACTGCCAGGGCACCACGCCCAGGCAGGGCCGGCCGGTCAGCTCCCGCAGCATCGACAGGCCCGGCGCCAGCAGCGAACCGTCGCCGCGGAACTTGTTCACCACGAACCCGCCGAGCAGCGCCTGGTCGTCGCGGGACAGCAGGGCGAGCGTGCCGAAGAACGACGCGAAGACGCCACCCCGGTCGATGTCGCCCACCACCAGCACGGGCAGCCGCGCGTGCCGCGCCAGGCCCATGTTGACGAAGTCGTCACGCCGTAGATTGATCTCGGCGGGGCTGCCGGCGCCCTCGCAGATCACCACGTCGTACTCGTCGCGCAGTTCGGCCAGGGTGGCGAAGGCCGCGGCGGCCAGCACCGGACGCAGCTCGCGGAAGTTGCCCGCGGTGACCGTGGCGAACGGCTGGCCACGCAGGATCACCTGGCTCGCGCCATCGCTGCCGGGCTTGAGCAGCACCGGATTGAACCGCACGCTGGGTGCCAGGCCACAGGCGGCCGCCTGGAGCACCTGGGCCCGGCCGATCTCCCCGCCGTCGAGCGCGACCGCCGAGTTGTTGGACATGTTCTGCGCCTTGAACGGCGCCACCCGCACCCCGCGGCGGTGCAGCCACCGGCACATGCCGGTGGTGAGCATGCTCTTGCCCGCGTCGGAGCTCGTCCCCGCGACGAGCAGCCCACCCGTCATGCCCGCCCCCCGCACACGCTGTCCCGTCGCGCCGCATCGCGGTGGCCCTTTCGCGCCGCTTTGGGGGTGCGGGCCAGAAGGGAGCGCCGCCACGGTGCCGCCAGGGCGTGGCCGGCACAGATCCCCACGGCCAGGGCACCGACGGCACCGGACAGCACCGCGGCCCGGCGGATGTCCAGGGTGGCGGCCGGCTTTCCGTCGCCCAGCGCCGGCCGCACCTCGACCCCGCCGGCGTACCGGTTGCGCCCGCCGAGCCGCAGGCCCAGAGCGCCGGCCGTGGCCGCTTCACACTGGCCCGCGTTGGGGCTCGGATGGCGGTGGCCGTCGCGCAGCCAGGTCCGCAGCGCACTCCGGGAACTGCCGCCGACCCGAGGCGCCGCGATCACCGTCAGCGCGGCGGTCAGCCGGGAGGGTACGAGGTTGGCGGCGTCGTCGAGGCGCGCCGCGGCGGTGCCGAAGTCCCGGTACCGGGGTGAGCGGTGGCCCACCATCGCGTCGAGCGTGTTGACCGCCCGGTACCCGACCAGGCCCGGCAGGCCGGCCAAAGCTCCCCACACGAGCGGTGCCACCACCGCATCCGAGGTGTTCTCGGCGACCGACTCCACGGTCGCTCGCGCCAGCTCCGTCGTGTCCAGTGTGGACGGATCGCGGCCGCAGAGGTTGGGCAGGCGCTCCCGCGCCGCGTCCAGGTCTCCGCTGTCGAGTTCGCCGGCCATGGCACGCGCCTCCCGGCGCAGCGACGCGCCGCCCAGCACCGCCCAGGTCGCCACGGTCACGAGAACGAACCGTACCCAGGGGCGCTGGCGCGTCGCCAGGCTCGCGGCGGTGGCGGCGGCGACCGGTACCCCGACCGCCAGCGCCGCATAGCCAGTACCCGCCTGGCGGCTGGGAGCGTAGAGGCGGCGTTCCAGGGCCTCCGCCGCGCGTCCGAACCCGGCGACGGGGTGCAGCCGGTGCGGGTCGGCCGCCAGGGCGTCAAGCAGCGCTCCGACCGCCAGTCCGGCCGCGTTGGCGACGGCGAGCGCGCGCTGCGTGTCCGTACCCATGACAGCTCCTCCTCACCTGGCCGTGCGCCGGAAGCGTAACCGGGTTGCGGTGCGGTGGCCGGCCGGACCCTGCTGGCCGGCCACCGCCGTCAAGTGGTGCTAGGCCCCGGTGCCAGCACCACTACCCGCCCGCGACCGGCTCGCCCCGCGCGACCTGCCGCTGGCGCCTGTGCCCGCGCCGGCGGTGGCGGCACCCGCCAGCGCGGGTTCCACGGCGACCGTCTCGGACTCTTCCGCCGCGTCTGCCTCCCCTTCTGCCTCCGCCTCGGCCACCTCGAAGATGGCGCTGTCGAAGTCCTCGAACAGCTCGTGGTCGGGCGGCAGATCCTCCGGCCGGCCCGGATTGTCCATCGTCTCGGTCGGTTCGCCGCCGATCGCCGCCGCGCTGGTCTCGTCGTTCACCATGTCCGTCGCGGCGACCGTCCTGCGGCGCGCGAACTTGCCGACGCCGCGCGACAGGTCGTGGCCCAAAGCAAGCGCGTCGAGTTCGTAGGACGTGCGCTTGGCGCCCAGGTCGTCGGTCCAGTCACGGCTGTAGATGCGGCCGTAGACGATGACCGGGTCGCCCAGTTGGACTGACAGCGAGACGTTCTCGCCGAGCTTGCGCCAGCAGGCGACCCTGACCCGCAGGCTGTCGCCGTCGACCCACTGCGCGCGCTCCTTGTCGTAGCGGCGAGACGTCGACGCCACCTTGAAGGTGACCAGCATGGTTCCGGTATTGGTCGTGCGCCGCCACTCGGGCGTCGTCAGCACGTTGCCGATGATCGTTACTGGAGTGTCGAACATCCTCCCTCTCCCCTTCGCTCTCCCCTTGGACTGGGGAAAGAGTGGCGTTCCCGCGACACGCGCGCCAGCGGCCGTACCCTGATGTGTGGACAGCGAGGGTGGCTGTGGACAACGCCCATCGGGTTGGTGCCCGATGTCGGTGGGGCGCGGTACCGTCTGCGCGTGGAGACGGATATTCTCGGCCTGCCCTACGAGCGGCAGACCATCGAGCTGGGCACCGACGACGAAGGCCCGGTCGTGGCCACTCTCGTCCGGCGGCGGGCGCAGCGGCCGACCAACCGGGCCGTGCTCTACGTCCACGGCTACAACGACTATTTCTTCCAGGTCCACCTCGCCGACCACTACGTCGACAGGGGTTTTGACTTTTACGCCATCGACCTCCGGAAATACGGGCGCAGTCTGCTGCCGCACCAGACACCCAACTTCATCCACCGCGTCAGCGACTACTTCCCCGAGCTCGACGAGGCGGCCCGCGTCATCCGCGAGGACGACGGGCACGACCGGCTCCTGGTCAACGCACACTCCACCGGTGGGTTGATCACAGCACTGTGGACACACCACGCCCGCGACGCGCGCGTGGTCGACGCGATGTTCCTCAACAGCCCGTTCTTCGAGTTCAACGTGGCCCGGCTGACCCGCGGCACCATCGGCCCGCTGTTCGGTGCCATCACGCGGTTCCGGCCATACGCGAAGGTCCGCAGCGGCGTCTCCACCGTCTACGGGCACAGCATCCACGCCGACCACCACGGGGAGTGGAAGTTCGACACGACGTGGAAGCCCGTGATCGGCTTCACGCCCCGTGCCGCGTGGCTCACCGCCATCCGCGCCGCGCAGGCCCGGCTGCGCGCCGGCCTGAACATCCCGGCACCGGTGCTCGTGGCATGCTCCATGCGCAGCTACAAACGGCCCACGTGGAGCGACGAGGCGCGCAGCGCGGACGCCGTCCTGGACGTGGAACACATCGCCCGCTGGGCGCCGTCGCTGGGCCAGCACGTGACGATCGTGCGGATCGAGGGTGGACTGCACGACCTCGCGTTGTCAGCGCCCCCGGTGCGGGAGCGGGTGTTCGCCGAACTCGACCGCTGGCTCGCGGCCTATCTGCCTTCGTGACGGCCTCAGAACTGGTCCCACTCGCCGTCCCGCCAGACGAGCAGGTCACGTAGCAGGAGATTCGGGCCGTTGGCGTAGAACACCCGGTCGACCGCGCGGGTCGCCTTCTCCAGGCCGGTATGGGATCGGGAGCCCGTGATGATGACCACGTCGCGCGCGGGTACGCCCACGACGAGCTCCCCCGGCACCGACTCGGCGAGACCCTCCCAGAACTCGTCGACGAGCAGCACGCTCGACTCCAGGCCGTTGAAGGAGAGCATCAGCGCCGGCGGCTGGCCGTAGATGTGCACGGAGTCCAGCATCTCTTCGAGATTCCCGACCGCATGACGCCGCAGCCTCCGCCGGGGGATCTCGATGCGCTCAAGCTCGGACCACGTGACCAGCGTCTCCCCGTAGGGTGGCCCGAGGGTGTACCCGATGGCGACCGCGTCGAGGTAGCCGTCCAGCACGTTCCCCTGGTCGTACGCGCGGTCGTGGACCGAGATGAGCACGGGGAGAATCCTGGTGCTCGTGACCCGCACGTCACGAAACTTAGCGCGTACCGGCGGAAGGCGAGAAGTCCTCTCATATGCTGCGTATCCCGTCGGGATGGGCGATCGCATCCGCAGGTCAGCTCGTTTGAGATGACGATCGGGTACGGAGGTCAACTCGCCGCCGACCGGTACGCCCAAATGCAGTAAGGTCCCCGATCCACCGGGCGGTAACCTTCTGGCGGACAGCGACCGCGCCCGTAGCTCAGTGGATAGAGCAGGAGACTTCTAATCTCAAGGTCGCAGGTTCGAATCCTGCCGGGCGCACCACACGTTTCCGCAGTTCAGTGGCCTGGTCTGGCGATCATCGGAGCCGGCCGTTGATCTTGTTCGGGGCCTCAATGCTAGGGTTTTGCCAGGGATCTTGCAGAGGGTCATGCTGCCTTGCTGTCGGGGTTCCCGCCGGCCGCCTTCCTACCCGGCTTGGTCTTGCCGGGCTTCTTGGCTGCCTTGGTGCCCCGTGGCACCAGCCTAGCCGCCCGCTTCGCCATGTTCTTGGCTGCTTTGTCGAACAGGTGGCCGTAGATGTCGCTGGTCACCGCGATCGAGCTGTGGCCCAGCTCCTTCGAGACGACCGCGATGTCCGCACCGGTGGAGATCAGCGCCGAGGCGCCGCCGCCGCGGACGTCATGCACCTGTGCATCCGCTACGCCAAAACCGCCGCCACCCGCGCGGTCGCCATCGCAGCCCGGCTGCTGGCCACCAGCTGCATCGTCGCGCTGACCTACGTCACCACCCGCGCCATCCTGGTCATCAACGCCGAGCCGCACACCCACGTCGCCTACCCCGACCTCGCCGTCTCCCAGATCCTCATCTCCCTCGCGATCTGCATCGTCGTGGCCAGCCTCGCCGTACCGGCCCTCGCCGCTCCCCTCCTGACACCCGCGCGCCTGCCCAGCCGCAGCCACCAATACCGCCAGCTCCACCCGCTCTGGCTGACCCTCTACCAAGCCATCCCCGAAATCGCCCTCCATCCACCACGCCACTCCGAGCGCAACTCCACCAGGCCAGCCACCACCCACGCATGGAGCCTCCTGTACCGACGCCTGATCGAGATCCACGACGGACTCCGGCGCATCCAGCCCTACAACCACCCAGCTTGCTCACCACGGCCGCACAACAGGCAATCGACGCGGGAGCAGCCGGGCATGGCTCACTTCGGAAGCGATCAACAAGGCGTAGGAACCTCGATGATCTTCCGAACCGGTCATGTCCGCCCTGCCGCGCCCAGCAAGGGGCGCGTCTACACCAATCGTCTCAAGCCGGACACTCATCACGACTTTGCCGGGGCCTGGTTGAATCCTGTCCTCGCTACTGCCGGAGTATCAGGGGGAATCGGCGTCTGTCGTGGGTTCTGGTGGCATTTCACTGAGCAGCTCGTTGATGTGCTCGGCAAGTTGGGTCATGCCGGTTCTGGTAGCCGCGGCCAGCGCGGCTTCGAGTACCTGGTTTGCCTGGTCGGGTTGGCCAGCAGCGAGAAGGAGTTGGCCCAGGCTGTTGCCGACGATGGCGATCCCCGTCGGCTCGCTGTAGTTGCCGGAAGATCTGAATGATTCCACCAGTCTGGATGCGGCCGGCCGATGCTGGTTGGCGATGTCAAACGGATGTCAAACCGCGTGGTCGATGCTGTCCCTCGACGAATGGCGACTGTTTTCGGGAGGGAGAGCCAGCGATGGAGCGAAGTAGGGGGAGCAGGCGAGGCGGGCGCATGCGGGCCTGGGTCCGGTTGGGTTTGGCCTCGGCGATTGCTGTTCTCGTGGTTGCCGCGACCGGTACGCCGGCTCATGCGGCCGTACGGTACTTCTTCCGGCCTGGGCACCCGGTGTTCTTCGGGACGCCGGGCAACCCGGACGACAACTGCACGGGGGGTTACGCGATCCGGGGAAGCGACGGTCTGTTCTTCCTTACCTCGGGTTTCTGCGGCTTCGGCGAGGTCGGTGCGACGGTGTACGGCACGGGTGAGCACTACGGCACCCTCGCGTTCAATAAGTATCCGATGCCTGACACCGCTCTGATCAAACCGGATGCCGATGTGGACGCGTACCAGATGGTGGTTGATCCGGTGACCGGTGCGAGTCCGGGCCGCGTGGTCGGCTTGTTCTCAGAGAACAATCTCATCGGTGCTCCGGTGGGAAAGATGGGACGGGGGACGGGGTGGACTGAGGGGACGGTCTACCTCTCGGGGACCTATGGCGGGATGGCCGCCTACTGCAGTACCGCCACGACCGGGTCCGGCGACCTGGGCGGCCCGGTGTGGCAGAGCGATGGTGCCGGGCATGTCTGGGCCGTGGGTATCACGATCGGGGTGCTTGATGGAACAACGAACGGTTGCTTCTACCCGATCCAGCGGCTTCTTGACGCCTGGGGCGCCTGGATGCCGGTCTTCGCGTTCGCCGGATCGCCGCCCGCCGCTCACCGCGGTCAGGCGCCGCCGGCGGCCGGCGGCAGCCAGCGGGAGCTTGACATCCAGCATTAGCTAGCCGCGAACGGCGTGGCCCGCCATCGCCGCCCCCAGGGACGTATGGGCAGCCGGGCGGGCCACGTGCCGTGCGGTCGTGTCCGCCGCGGGGTAAAGGGCCCTCGGTCCGCCGACGACCGGCTACGCTGTTGATGGCTATGGATTTCTTGGTGCTCGGGCCGCTGGTGGTCCGTCACGGGCGCTGCGATGTGGATCTGGGTGCCCGGCGGCGGGAACGGTGCCTGCTCGGGTTGCTCCTGCTCGAACCGGGTCGAGCCATCGGTATTGATCGGCTGACCGATCTGCTCTGGGACGGCCAGCCGCCGGTCAACGCGCGCGGAATTCTCAGCAGCCATGTGTCGCGGCTGCGCCGGCTTCTGGACCCGGACCGGAGCGGGCACTATGGTGTCCGCCTGTGCAATCGTCATGACGGCTACCTGGTCGATGTGGCACCGGAGAAGGTCGACGCGTACCGCTTCCAGGAGTTGACCAATCGAGCGAGGTTGCTGTCGGACTCGTCGCGACGATCCGGTCTACTCGGCGAGGCGCTCGCGCTGTGGCGGGGCCCCCTGCTAGCCGATGTGGCAACTGACCGGCTACGGCAGCGGGTCGGCCCGGGCCTGGTCGAATTGCGGCTCAGCGCAGCCGAGGCGAAGTTTGAGGCCGATCTGGCGTGCGGCCACCATGCGGCAGCCGTGACGACGTTCGCGGGCCTGGTCGGTGACCATCCGTTTCGGGAGCGGCTGGCCGCCCTGTTCATGTTGGCGCTGTACCGCTGCGGCCAACAGACAGACGCGTTGGCCCTGTTCCGGAGCCTGCGCGCCCGGCTGGTCGAGGAGCTAGGGCTAGAACCCGGCGCCGACCTGCGGGCCATGCACGAGGCAATCCTGCGCGGCGACCCGTCTCTCGACGCTCCGGTGCGCGGGGTCGCCTCACTGACCACGGCGTACGGCCCGCGACCGGCGCAGTTGCCGGCCCCACCCCACCATTTCACTGGCCGCGACCGCGAGCTGGACGAACTGGACCGCCTCCTGGACGACGGCGACGGTGTACAGGTGCCGATCGCCACCGTGGTGGGCCCGGCTGGGGTGGGCAAGACAGCGCTCGCGCTGCGGTGGGCCGTCAATGTGTGCGACCGGTTCCCCGATGGTCAGCTGTACCTGAACCTGCGCGGCTTTTCCGCCGATCAGCCGGTGAAGCCCGAAGACGCGCTCGGGCAGCTCCTGCGTGGTCTCGGTGTGCCGGTGGATCGGATACCGGCCAATGTGCCAGAGGCGTCCGCGGCGTACCGCACGCTGCTGGCCCACCGGCGGGTGCTTGTCGTACTGGACAACGCGTATGACGTCGGCCAGGTACGCCCGTTGCTGCCCGGCCCCTCGACCTGCGCCGTGGTGGTGACCAGCCGGAAGCGGCTGACCGGACTGACCGCCATGGACGGCGCGCACCGTATCGCGTTACAGCCACTCCCCTTGGACGAGGCGACTGCCCTGCTGTGCTCGGTGCTGGGCGGCGTCCGCGTCGCAGCGGAACCGGTCGCCGCCGCGGAACTGGCCGATGTGTGTGACCGTCTCCCCTTGGCCTTGCGGATAGCGGCGGCGAACCTCAGCGACCAGCCGGACGCCCGGATTGACCACCACGTCCGTGAGCTGCGCCGCGGTCGGCTGGCGCGGTTGTCGGTCGAGGACGATCCTGACTCCGCCGTCCGCGCGGCGCTCGACACGTCATATCTGCGGCTCGCCCCCACGGTCCGGCATCTGTTCCGGCTGCTTGCGGTAAGCCCCGCCGCGGATCTCGGGCTGCCGGCTGCGGCCGCGTTGGTCGGCGCGACGACCCGTGACGCTGGGCAGGCACTCACCACACTCATCGAAACGCATCTGGTAGACGAGCCGCAACCCGGCCGCTACACCATGCACGACCTGATACGCGTGTACGCGATCGAGCGTCTCGACGGTGATGAGCCGGCCGGGCAGCGCCAGATCGCCGTCGAGCGGCTGCTGGCGTGGTACCTGGCGGTCGCCGAGGCCGTCTACCGCATCGCGATACGTCATCGGGAACCGCCGAAGCTCGTGCTCCGGTATCCGCCGGTTGAGCTACCGGTCCTGTCCGACCGGACCACCGCCCTCGCCTTCCTCGACGGTGAGCGGGCCGGCTTGGGCGCGATGATCCAGCTAGCCCTGGATCGGAACGAAAGCCGGATGGCTTGGCAACTCGCACACATGCTGTCCGCGTATTTCCAGTTTCGGGGCGATGCTCCGGACAGTCTGGCGGTGTACGAGCAGGGGCTCACCGCCGCGCACCGCGACGGCAACGACCGCGCCACTGCGACCCTGCATAACAGTGCTGGCGTAGCCAATCTGATCCTTTGCCGGTGGCAGGAGGCGCTACACCACCTGAGCCGGGCACGGGACGTCAGCCGAACGGTGGGTGATCCGGATGGCGAGGCGCGCGCTCTGGCCAACCTTGGCCGGGCGCTGGACGAACTCGGCCGGTTCGACGACGCGATGGCGGCCTTCCGCCGGGTGGTCGAACTCAGCACGACCCTGCATCAGCCCGACCGCATCGGCCGCACCTGGAACAACATGGCCTTCATTTATCTGCGACACGGTCAACTGGCGCAAGCCCTGGAACTGGCCAACCGTTCCCTGGACAAGCACCGCGAACTGGGTGACCGTAACGATGAAGCCATTGTCCTGGACACGTTAGGGCTCATCCACCTCCGCCAAGGCGACTACGAAACCGCCCGGCGACGCTTTCAGGAGGCGCTCATCGCACTGCGTGAGACCGGCAACCGCGCGAAAGAGGGCGACACCCTGGCCAATTTGGCAGCTGCCCACCAGGCAACCGGTGACCTGGTCGCCGCGGTCGAGCACTTCCGACTCGCGATCCGATGCCACCACCAACTCAACGACCTGAACCGGGAATCCCTGGTCCACCGGCAGCTCGCCGAGGTCTGGCTCGCAACCAACAACCTGGAAGCCGCGGCAATCGAGCTGGACGCGGCACTAGCACTCCGAAGGCAGGCGCCCGACGCCGTGGAGGAAGCCAAGCTCCGCCGGCTCCGGTGCCTGGCCCTCGGAGATGACCTGGGCCGCGGATTTTAGCTGGATTGGAGCGCCTCGGTCGGCGTGAGCCGGGCGGCTCGGGTTTGCCGGTCTCGATGATCGGCTCGGTCGGCCTGGACGAGACCAAACCAATCAGTTCACGACCGCGCCCACGCGGGTCTTTCGGTGCTCGTGCTCGTGATCGCCGCCATCCCCGCGTCCGTCATCGTCGCCGCCGGCCACCGAAGCCGTGCCCCCGGTGGCCGGAGGAGCGAGTCAGCCTGGGGCGGTGGCACGCAGCGTGGCCTCGATCTGCGGCCACGCCATGCCCGGCGGTACGCCGACCATGGTGAGGTCCACAACGCAGTCCCATCGATGGAGCTGTTCCTGCACGCTGGCCGCGTCTCCGTACGCGGTGAACTCGTCGAGCAGGATCTGCGCCGCGTCGGGCACGACACCCGGTTCCCGGCCGGCAGCCGGGTTGGCGGCCCGAACGAGTTCGACCTGCTCGCCGAGGCCTTGTGCCGAGACGAGGCGCGGGTACACCTCACCCATGGCCGCCAGGTAGGACGCCGTGCATGCGGCCGCGACGGCTCGGGCCGCACCGATGTCCGGGTCTACGACGGTGAACGGCCCGGCCGCCACGGTGATCGGCTCGTCCTGCCGGCCGGCGGCGGCCCGTAGCCGCCTGATCTCGGCGGACAGTTCACGACACCGATCACGGCGCAGGTAGAGCGGGAACCAGCCGTCGGCCAGCTCGGCTGCCACCCGGATGGTCTGCTCACCGGTGGCGGCGATCCAGATTGGCAGGTCCACGACGGGCGGCTGGCCAAGCCGCAGCGGTCGGGCCTCCGGTACGGCCGCCAGCCGGGTCCGTTCACCGGCCAGCAGAGCACGCACGCTGGCCGTGACCTGCCGCAGTTGCCCCGCCGGCCGGGTGAACCGGACGTCGTGCCAGCCCTCCACAAGCTGCCGGGTACTGGCACCCAGGCCGAGCACGAACCGGCCATCGCAGATCTGGTGCAGGGTCGCGGCGGTCATCGCGATCGTCCCGGGGGTGCGGCCCCACACCGACAGGACTCCGGCCGCGAGCTTGATCCGTCGGGTCACGGTCGCGATCTCGGCCAACAGTACGGTCGAGTCCAGGCCCCACCCCTCGGCCACCGAGAAGATCTCGTAGCCCAGTTCGTCCGCGAGCGTGGCCATGCGCACAATCACATCGCGCCGGACCTCCATCGGCGTCAGCGCGATGCCGCGCCGTCCGGCCGTCATCCTGGTACCTCGGCGCGCGCGATCGTGATCCAGGTCTGCCGGGAGAAGCCTTGCAGGGCACCGGACGGCGAGTAGAGGGCCGAGCCAGCGTACAGCTTGCGACCGGACACGCCCTCCAGCCATCCCACCAGGACGTGTGCGTCGTGCGCGGCGACCGGCTCGCCCAGCCACACCGCCATCCGGCCGAGGACGGCCGGGCGATCCACATGGCCGAACCACATCGCCGCCCAGCCTGCCGGGCAGTCCAGCGCGGCCCAGGCGTACTCCGGCCTGATCGACCTACCCGCGAGTGCGCGGCCGGTCGGGTGCCAGACCGCCGCCAGAAGATCGCGGGCGGCGAGCGGACCGGGGAAGATGCGAAAGGCATCGGCATCTGTGCGTTCGGTTCCGCAGACAACACAGCGCGGAAAAGTGTTTGATGTGAAGCCTGGGAAGGCCGCGCTGGCCGCTAATGCCTCGGCGACCGTCGGCGGCTCCGGCGCGCGGCTCACCAGCCGGATCGTGACGGCCTCGGCGACGACGATCTGCCCGTCGTACAGGGCAAGACCGCCGTCGCGCGGTTCCATCCGCAACGCGACGCCGAGCCGTACCGGTTTCTTGAGTGTTATCTCGGCGTCTGCTGGCAGGTACGGCGAGAGCAGTCCGCAGGTATAGCCGCCGTGGGCGGATGCGGGTGGACCCTCGAAGGCGGGGTCGATGACGATGTCCCGGTTCGGCACACCACGAAACTAGGTGCCCCGGCACCTGCGCGAATCGGACGTACTACCTAGACAATGGCGGCCTCCCCGCAGGTATCGGCCCCGCCGGTCGGGTACGGGCGGAGACTACCTACGCGACGAGCCCGCGGCTGCGCCGCCGGTCGCTCGCCCACACCGCGATCTGGGTACGCGATCGCACGCCGAGCTTGGTACGCACGTGCTCCACGTGTGCGTCGACCGTCCGTACCGACACGCCCAGGATCCGGGCGATTCCGGCGTTGGTCAGCCCCTCCGCGATGAGGGCCACCACCTGGAACTCCCGAGCGGTGAGCCGGCTGTCGGTGGACACCTGGCCCGTGCCGCCAGCCCGGTCACGCAGGAACGAGAGGATCGTGGCCGCTGCGACCTCCTCGCCCTCGGAGTAGATCGGCTGCATTCGACCCTCCAGTGCGGCAAGCTGCGCGCCCGGGATCAGCGAGGCCACCTCGCGGCCCAGCTCGAAGCGCACGGCCCGGCTGCCACGCCGATGGACCACCAGTGTGGGAACCCGGATCGTCGGCAGGATGTCATCGACCTCGATGCGGTAGAACATGTCGAGCAGGGCCGCGGCCATCTCGGCCGTTGCCGCGGCCCGCTGCAGTCGGGCGAACATGTCGGTCACCTCGGCCGGGGCACCGGGAAACCAGATGTCGGCCAGGACCCGCGAGCCCATGCCCCAGTGCGCCCCGATCAGCGACAGGATCGAGCGCCTGACGGCGTCCGGCGCGAGGTCGCCGCCCCGGGCGCAGCTGCCGTAGACGAGCAGCGACGCGACGGCGTCGGGGTTGCGGGCGGCGTGAGCGGCCGCCACCTGCCCACCCTCACATGATCCGAAGAGGATGTACCGCTTGAGGCCCAAATGCCCGATCAGCGCGTCGAGGGCCTCGAGCTCGGACTCCAGCGTAAAGACCTCCCGCGGACGGTCGGACAAGCCACAGCCCAATTTGTCGTACCGGATGACGGTGTACTCCTGTGCCAGCGCTTCCACGAACCGGCGGTGGGAGGGCATCTCCCATGCCAGGCCGAGATGCGACACCCAACCGAGGAGGTACACGATCGGAGGGCCGCTGCCGACAACCGAGTAGGCGATGCGGCCACCTGGCGTCGAGGCGAACCTGACTACCTGCTTCACCCGGACCAGCATGCCATCGCGGGTGCCACCTGTCACAGATCAACGACAACTTGCCGCGGCCAGGCCGGTTCCTGACACCGACCGCCGGACTCAACTAACGGGCATGGCGATGAGGCGGAAGCGGCGGCGTAGGTTCGGGACGATGACCCGATAGGCCGCCAGGGTCGGGGTCCGCACGCCGCCGCCGTCGTGCGACAGCACCACACTGCCCCGGTGCGTGTGGCCGAGCACGTTCGCGATGATGGCCCGGGTGCCAGGGTTGGCCCAGTCCCGCGGATCGACGTTCCACATCAGCGGCTTCATGCCCATGCTCCGGGCGATGCGTACCGTGTTGGAGCCGAACGCGCCACCAGGATTGCGGAAGTAGGCAATCCTGGCGCCGGGTACCACGGCGTGGATCGCCTGGTTGGTGCGCTGCAGTTCGTTGCGGATGCGGGCGTCGCCGCGGGTGCGCAGCCGCTCGTCGTGATCCCAGGTGTGGTTGCACAGCGTCATGCCGTCGGCGACCATCCGGCGCACCACGGCCGCGTAGGCGCGCACCTGGCGGCCGATGAGGCAGAAGGTGGCCTTGACGTGGTAGCGGTCCAGCAGGTCGAGCATCCTGGCCGTGTACGGGCCGGGGCCGTCGTCAAACGTGAGCGCGACCGCAGCCGACCCAGTGCTGGTGATCAAGCCCGGGCTCCGGGCCGCGACGGCCGTCCGCGCGACGGCCGGGGCCGCCGCGGCCGTCGTGACCCTCGGGGCGGCCGTGGCCGCCGGGGCCAGCGTGAAGGCGCTGCCGACCTGCGCGAGCAGGAGCAACGCGAGAGCCGCGGCGCAACGCCGGACCATGACGACTCCGGGGGATAGGGATCAGGGGCACTTGCGGGTGGTTACCCGCCGTTCTCATCGGCGCCCGGACCGGGCGGTCAAGGAAGATCATGGCCGGACGTGCGGCGGCGAGGCTTGTGGTCAGGACAGGCGGCGTGCGAGCCGCCAGAAGCAGAACGCGCCGAGGGCTACGGCCAGGGCGGGGTAGATCGCGGTCTCGATCAGTTGGATCGGCCAGTAGCGGTTGGTGGGTTGGTAGGCGGCGACGATCCGGATACCTTGGCTGGTCATGCAGGCCGGGAAGTCTCGTGTGCCGTCCGCAAGTCGAGGAAGGTCAGGGGTTGTGTCAGAGGGTTGGTAGCGGCCTGGCTGTTCGTCTTGGGGGCGGATCTCTGCGCCGCTGGCGACATCCACGGAGCCCTCGACCGGCTCTGCGAAGACGTCCTCGCCTTTCGAGGAGTCGATCGGCGCCGCGCGGCGAACGCGAGGAGGACGCCGCGCTGCCGGTGAGCTGGCGGCGATGGACTCCGGTGATTCAGCGCGCGCGGCGGTAGTGCAGGGCCACCACGCCGTTGCCGAACGGCTGCGCCGAGAGCAGCTCGAGCTGGCGCGTGCCGGGCAGCCCGCCCTGGTACAGCGTCGGGCCGTGGCCGGCGATCCTGGGATGAACGAGCAGCTTGTACTCGTCGATCAGGTCCAGCCGGTCGAGCTCGGTCGCGA
>JBBWZQ010000142.1:0-29503 GCA_039649115.1 Micromonosporaceae bacterium
TACACGTAGTACGGCACTGTCGTCGTCTCCGATCCCGGGCCTCCTTGCGTCGCGACGAAGATCTCGCCGAACAGCTGGAGCACGTAGATCATCCCGAGCAGGATGGCGAGCTCGAAGTACGGGCCGAGCAGGGGCAGCGTGATCGCCCGGAACTCACGTACGACCCCGGCGCCGTCAATGCGCGCCGCCTCGCGGACGTCCTCCGGAATGCCCTGGAGGCCGGCGAGCAGGATCAGCATCATGAACGGCGTCCACTGCCAGACCAGCGCGGCCACCACGGCACCCATCGGGCTGACCGACAGCCAGTCCACGGTGGGCCCCTGCTGCGCGCCGAACAGCCGCCAGATGGCGTTGAGCACGCCGTCGAACAGCCCGTACGTGGGGTTGTAGAGCGCGTGCTTCCACAGCAGCGCGGAGGCCACCGGCATCACCAGGAACGGCGCGATCAGCAGCGTGCGGGCCAACCCGCGGCCGGGGAACCGGCGGTCCAGCAGCATCGCCAGCACCAGCCCGACCACCAGGCTGATGAGCACCACCGACACCGTCAGGACCACCGTGTTCACGACCGCCGCGCGCAGCCGGGCGTCGGTGAACACGTACTTGTAGTTGGTCAGCCCGGCGAAGCTGCGGTCACCGGGGCGCAGGATGTTCCAGTTGAGCGATGAGATGACCAGGGTCGCGATGAACGGCACCTGGGTGACGATGATGGTGAAGACCAGTGCCGGCAACAGCGGCGCACGCCGGATCCACCGGGCCTTCGCGGCCAGCCCGTCGCCGGCCCGGGGACGCACGTCCTTGGGCACGCTCTGGGTGAGTGTCGTGGTCATGGGTACCCTCTCATCCGGTGCGGCGGTGGCCCGGCGGACCGGGCCACCACCCCCCTGACCTATTTGGCGTATTTCTTGGCCACGTCGGCGGCCAGCGTCTGGCCGTCGGCCAACGCCTTGTCCACTGTGGTCTGTCCGGCGATCGCCGCACTCATCTCCTGACCCACCTTGGTACCCAGGTCGGCGAACTCGGGAATGTCCACGAACTGCACGCCCACCGTCGGCCGCGGCTGCACGCCCGGGTTGGTCGGGTCGGCCTCCTGGATCGCCGCCAGGGTGATGTCGCCGAACGCCGACGCCGCCTGCTTGTACTGGGCCAGCGCGTAGGTCGAGGCCCGCTTGCCCGAGGGCACCCGCGACCAGCCCAGCTTCTCGCCGACCAGCTTCTCGTAGTCCTTGCTGGAGGCCCACAGGATGAACTTGGCCGCCGCGTCCGCCTTCTTCGACGTCTTGGGCATCGCCCACGCCCATGCCCACAGCCAGCCGCTGGCCTTCGTCCTGACCACCGGCGCGTACACGTAGCCGACCTTGCCGGCCACCTTGCTCACCGACGAGTCCTCCAGCGAACCGGCCGCCGACGTCGCGTCGTACCACATCGCGACCTTGTTCTGCGACATGGCGTTCAGGCACTCGGTGAAGCCGGCCTGCGACGCGCCCGGCTCACCGTGCGCCTTGACCAGGTCGACGTAGAACTTCGCCGCCGCGGTGAACTCCGGCGAGTTGACCTGCGCCTTCCAGTCCTTGCTGAACCAGGTGCCGCCGAACGTGTTGACGACCGTGGTCATCGGGGCCATGTTCTCGCCCCAGCCGGGCAGGCCGCGCAGGCAGATCCCCTTCATGCCCGGCTGCGCGCCGTCCATCTTCGCCGCCAGGTCCGCCACCTGCTGCCAGGTCGGCCGGTCCGGCATCGTCAGTCCCTTGGCCTGGAACAGATCCTTGCGGTACATGAGGAACGACGACTCGCCGTAGAACGGCATGCCGTACAGCTTCCCGTCGTCCCCGGACAGGCCCGCCACGATCGGCTTGAGCAGGTCCGGGTAGTCGAAGTTCGCGTCCGCCTGCGCGTACGTGCCCAACTCGTGCAGCCACCCGTTCTTCGCCCAGATCGGCACCTCGTACATGCCCACCGTGGCCACGTCGTACTGCCCCGCCTGGGTCGCCACGTCCTGCGTCACCTTGTCCCGCAGTTCGTTCTCCGGCAGCACCGAGTAGTTCACCTTGATGCCGGTCGACTTCGTGAACGAGTCCGCGGTCAGCTTCTGGATGTCGGTCATCTGCGGGTTGGCCACCATCAACACGTTGATGCTCTGCGCACCGCCGCCGCCGCTGCTCCCACCGCCGCCCGCACCGGAACACGCGGACAGCGCCATGCTCGCCGCGGCGAGCCCGGCCATACCAAACACAACAGATCTACTCATTCTGCCTATCTTGGACACGGCATTCCTCCAGATGGGGGTGTACGGAGATGGTCGGTAAAGGTCAGGAGGTGCGCGGGTTCGAGGTCATACCCGGATCACCTGTGGCCCGAGCAGCGAGTAGCGGTGCGCCTCGGAGGCGGGCAGGGCGGTGTCCGTGATGATCGTCTCGAAGTCCGCGACCTCGGCGAAGCGGCAGAAGCTGCTCGCCCCGAACTTCGTGTGTATCCCGGAGAACACGCAGCGCCGGGCGGTCCGGACGACCTGCGCCTTGACGTCTGCGACGGCCGGATCCGGGGTGGTCAGGCCGTACTCGCGGGAGATTCCGTTGGCACCGATGAACGCGAGGTCGATCACGAAGCCGGCCAGCATCCTGGTGGCCCAGTGGTCGACGGTCGCCAGGGTCCGGCCGCGCACCCGGCCGCCAAGCATGAGCACCGTGACGGAGGTCGAGTTGGCGAGCACGGCGGCGATCGGCAGGGACGCGGTGACGACCGTCAGCGCGCGGTCGGTGGGCAGCGTCTCCGCGATCAACTGAGGAGTGAACCCCTCGTCGATGAACAGGGTCTCGGCGTCGGCCAGCAGGCCGACCGCCGCGGCGGCGATGCGTCGCTTCTCGGGTACCCGGCGGGTGGTGCGCATCGCGAGCGTGGTCTCGAACCGGGCCGTCTCGACCGGGTACGCGCCCCCGTGGGTGCGCCGTACCAGCCCGCGGTGCTCCAGCTGGCGCAGGTCCCGGCGGATCGTCTCCGGCGCGACGGCGAGGTCGGCGGCGAGCTTGCCGACATCGACGGTCCCCTCGCTGCGCGCGACGGCAAGGATGCGGTGCTGGCGTTCTTCGGCGATCATCTCGCACCTCCCTCCCCCGCCTTTTGGTGACGACTCGTTACCACTGTCTAACACTGCTGAAATGATGTGACTACCTTCACACCGAGGTTTTCTCCGCCTGTTGCTGCCCGGTTGGGCAGGCCGCTTGATGGGGTTTGAGCACGGTAGCGGCGCCCTTCCGGCTAGGGTGGGGCGACCGTTCGGGCACCCGTCGTGCCCGTTTCTCGCCCGGTCACCCGGACCGACCCGGGGTCCGCGAGCGCCGCGACGTCCCCCGCCGTACCGGGCATGAGACACGCGGCCGTCCCCCAGGAGACGCCCCGCGCCAGGCGCCCGGCCGGGTCGCCGTCCCCGGGGGAGCGCAGCCGGAGCCGGTCTCTGGCGGAGGCGAGCACCCCCAACGTGTCCCCGGGGGAGCGCAGCCGGAGCCGGTCTTCGGCGGAGGCGAGCACCCCCAACGCCTCCCCGTGCAGCCAGCCGGCCAGCAGGGCGTCGCCGGCGCCGGCCGTGTTGACCGGCGTCACCGGGGGTGCGACGCCGTGCAGGGCCACGTCCCCCGACACAAACACCGCCCCGTCGGCGCCCAGGCTGACCAGCAACGCGCTGCCGGTACGGGCGTGCACCTCGGCCGCCGCGCGCACCGCGGCGGCGACCAGTGCCGGCCCGGATCCGGGCAGCGGGCGGCCGGTGAGCGAGGCGAGTTCGGTCGCGTTCGGGGCGAGCAGGTCCACCGCGCAGCCGGCGGCGACGGCCAGCGCCTCGCCCGAGGTGTCCACGGCGGTCCGCGCACCGGCGCCCCGTGCCGCGTCCAGCAGCCGCGGCAGCAGGTCCCGCTCGCTCCCGGGGGGCAGGGAGCCGCTGAACACCGCCCAGCCCGCCGATCCGGCGTGCCGCGCCACCATCGCCACGAGCGCGTCGCGCTCCGCCGGCCGCAGCGGGGCGCCCGGCGAGTTCACCTTCGTGGTACGCCCGCCCGCCTCCGCGACCGTCGTGTTGGTACGGGTCGGCGCCGACACCGGCACCAGCGCGTACGGCAGCCCGTCCGCCTCCAGCAACAGGCGCAGGTGCTCGCCTTCGGTGCCGCCGGCCGGCAGTACCGCCAGCGTGCGGGTACCGGCCGCGTGCAGCGCCCGGGAGACGTTGACCCCCTTGCCGCTGGCCTCGACGGTCTCGGTCGAGGCCCGGTTGACCTCGCCGAGGTGCAGCGGCCCCGTGACGTAGGTCCGGTCCAGGCTCGGGTTGGGGGTGACGGTGAGGATCACGCCTGGATCACCTCCACGCCCAGCCGGCGCAGCGGGCGCAGGGACGCCTCGGCGGTACCCCGGTCGGTGACCACGGCCTCGATCTCCCGTACGTCGGCGAAGCGCACCGAGGAGTCGACCCCGAACTTCGAGTGGTCGGCGAGCAGGACGGCCCGGCGGGAGGAGGCGATGGCCCGGCGCTTGACCGCCGCCACGGCCGCGTCGGGACAGGTCAGGCCGTGGGCGACCGTGATGCCGTTGGCACCGAGGAGGGCGAGGTCGATCACCAGGTCCTCCAGCATCCGGGTCGCCCACTGGTCGACCGAGGCCAGGGTGTGGCCGCGCACCCGCCCGCCCAGCACCAGCACGGTCATCATCGGGCGGGCGGCGAGCTGGCAGGCGACCGGCAGCGAACTCGTGACGACCGTCAACGGGCGCTCCGGTTCGAGGATCTCGGCCAGTGCCGCCGCGGTGGCACCCTCGTCGATGTAGACCGATTCGGCGTTGTCCAGGTGGGTCAGGGCCGCCCGGGCGATGTGCACCTTCTCCTCCCGCCGGGTGGTCGCCCGCTTGACGAGGGCGCCCTCGAAGCCGAGCCGCTCGACCGGAACCGCGCCGCCGTGTACCCGGCGCAGCAGGCCGTGCCGCTCGAGGATGTTCAGGTCCCGGCGCACGGTCTCCGGTGCGACCTCGAGCGCGTGCGACACGTCGGTCACCTCGACCCGGCCACTGGCCCGGGCGCGGTCGACGATCCACCGCTGGCGCTCCACCGCGTACATAGCTCCCTGCCCGGCTAAGCCTGAACGTGCCCGGTCCTGTCCGAACCGGTGTGAGATTTCTACCGCTAGAGCAACGAGCTGGCAATGACCTCGTAACATCGGGCACGCTGCGGGCCCCAAACGGGCAGGCTCGGTCAGCATCCACCGGTTGGTGGACGGCCGGGTCCACCCGGGCCGGGTCCGGCCGTAGCCGGCCGGTCGACGCGCCCGGACCGGCGTGGCGCGACCGTGAATGCATGGATGTCATCGAGGTGCGGAACCTCCGCAAGCGGTACGGGGACCAGGTGGCGGTGCACGACGTGTCGTTCCAGGTCGCGCACGGGGAGATCTTCGGGATCCTCGGCCCGAACGGTGCCGGCAAGACGACGACCGTGGAGTGCCTGAGCGGGCTGCGCACACCCGACTCGGGCAGCGTACGGGTGCTGGGCCTGGACCCCCGGCGGGACCGCGCCCAGGTGCGCGAGCGGGTCGGGGTGCAGCTCCAGGAGAGCCAGCTGCCTGACAAGATCAAGGTACGCGAGGCCCTCGACCTGTACGCCTCCTACTACGCCCGCGGTACCGAGTGGCAGGCGTTGGCGGGCGAACTCGGGCTGACCGGCAAGCTCGACACGACGTTCGGCAAGCTGTCCGGCGGCCAGCGGCAGCGGCTGTCGATCGCGCTGGCGCTGATCGGCGATCCGCGGGTCGCCATCCTCGACGAGCTGACCACCGGCCTGGACCCGCAGGCCCGCCGGGACACCTGGCAGCTGATCGAACGGATCCGCGACCGCGGCGTCACGGTCGTGCTGGTGACCCACTTCATGGAGGAGGCGCAGCGGCTCTGCGACCGGATCGCCCTGATCGACTCCGGGCGGGTGGTGGCCACCGGCACCCCGGCCGGCCTGGTCGAGAAGGTCAGCGCGGAGCAGCGCATCCGGTTCCGGCCGTCGGCTGCGCTGGACGACCGGGACCTGCTCGACCTGCCCGAGGTGACCGCGGTCGAGCAGCACGGCGGCCAGGTGGTCGTCACCGGTACCGGCAACGTGCTGCACGCGGTCACCTCGCTGCTGGCCCACAACCAGATCGTCGCCGCCGAACTGCGCGTCGAGCAGGCCAGCCTCGACGACGTCTTCATCGCCCTGACTGGGAGGTCCGACTCGTGAATTCGTTCGCCAAGCTCACCAGCGTCGAGATCAAGCTGCTGCTGCGGGAGCCCGCGGCCGTCTTCTTCGGGGTCGCGTTCGCGCCGATCCTGGTGGTGGTCCTGGGCAGCATCCCGGGGTTCCGCAAGCCGGTCGCCGATCTCGGCGGTGCCCGGGTCATCGACCTGTACGTGCCCGTCTGCGCCGCGTTCGTCCTGGCGATCCTCGGCGTCGCCGTGGTGCCGACCGCGCTGGCGATCTACCGCGAGCGGGGCGTGCTGCGCCGCATGTCCACCACGCCGGTGCCGCCGGCCCGGCTGCTCGGCGCCAACCTCCTGGCCGGCCTGGCGATGGGTCTGGTCGCCATCGTCGCGCTGCTCGCGGTCGGCCGCATCGCCTTCGGTGTCGCGCTGCCCCGCCAGCTCCTCGGGTACGCGCTGGCCCTGGTCCTCGCCGCCGCGGCCGTGTTCGCCCTCGGCCTGGTGGTCGCCGCCGTGGCGCCCAGCGGCAAGGCCAGCTCGGTCATCGGGAACCTGCTGTTCTTCCCGCTGATGTTCTTCGCCGGCCTGTATGTCCCGCGCGAGGCGATGCCGCACGGGCTGCGCCAGGTCAGCGACTACACTCCGCTCGGCGCCGGGGTGCAGGCGCTGCGCGACGCGTCCACCGGCTCCTGGCCGCACGCCACGCACCTGGCCGTACTGGCCGGCTACCTGGCAGTCTTCTCTCTAGCGGCGGCCCGGCTGTTCCGCTGGGAGTGAGGTGTCCAGGTGACCCGGATCGCATGGCGGTACCCCGGAGTATGGCGACGGCTGCGGTGGCTGGAGCGGGCGGTGCGGCTCGTCCCGTACGCCGCGCTGGCCACCTCCACCGTGCTCGACGTGCTCTGGTGGCCGCGCCAGCAACTGCCCGGCACCCTGGCGCTGGTCGCCGTCGCGGCGCTCTGGCTGGCCATCCCGCTTGTTCCACAGTGGACGGACAAGACCGCGCTGATGGCCGGGTACTACGCCGGGCTCATCGCGCTGGCCGCGGTGCTCGTCGCGCGCAGCCCGGTCTTCGGGTACTTCGCCTTCACCGGCTACCTGCACACGATCCAGTGCCTGCGCGGCTGGTGGCGGATCGCCGGGGTGGTGGCGACCGCGACGATCCTGTCCGTCTCGCAGTTGGGCGGCGTCGACAACCTGTCCCGCGCGACGCTCCCGGCCTTTGCCACGGTGGTCGTGTTCAACGCCACGGTCTCCGCCGCGGTGACGATACTGACCTGGATCGCGGCCGAGCAGACCGAGGCGCACCGGCGCACCATCGAGAAACTCGAAGCGACGATGGCCGAGAACGCCGGGCTGCACACGCAACTGCTCGCGTCGGCGCGCGAGGCCGGGGTGCACGACGAGCGGGAGCGGCTGGCCGGGGAGATCCACGACACCCTGGCGCAGGGCCTGATCGGCATCATCACGCAGTTGCAGGCGGCCGAGACCGGCGCCGAGGACAACCGGCACCGGCACCTGGACACCGCCGCCCGGCTGGCCCGCGACAGCCTGTCCGAGGCCCGTCGTTCGGTGCGGGCGTTGCGGCCCGAGCCGCTGGAGGACGCGGCGCTGCCCGAGGCGCTGTCCGACGTGGTCGCGCGCTGGTCGGCGGACACGGGGGTACCGGCGGAGCTGGCCAGCACCGGCACCGCCCGCCCGATCCACCCGGAACTGGAGGTGTCGTTGCTGCGCACCGCGCAGGAGGCCCTCGCCAACGTGGCGAAGCACGCGGACGCCAGCCGGGTCCGGCTCACACTGTCCTACATGGAGGATGTGGTGTCGCTCGACATCCGCGACGACGGGCGCGGCTTCGGGCCGGCCGGCGCGCCGCCGGACGCCGGCGGGGATGGCAGCGGCTTCGGCCTGACCGCGATGCGCCAGCGGCTGCTGCGCGTCGCCGGTACCCTCGCCGTCGAGTCGGAGCCGGGCACCGGTACCGCCGTGTCGGCCAGCGTGCCGGCGGTACCGGCATGATCCGCCTGCTCATCGTGGACGACCACCCCGTGGTACGGGACGGGCTGCGCGGCATGTTCACCGGCGACCCGCGGTTCGAGGTGGTCGGCGAGGCGGCCACCGGCACCGAGGCGGTGACCCTCGCCGAGGCGCTGCGGCCCGACGTGGTGCTGATGGACCTGCGAATGCCGGAGATGGACGGGGTCGCCGCGATCGGCGCGCTGCGCTCGCGCGGCGTACCGGCACGGGTGCTGGTGCTCACCACCTACGACACGGACCGCGACGTGCTGCCGGCGGTCGAGGCCGGGGCGACCGGGTACCTGCTCAAGGACGCGCCGCGCGCGGAACTGCTCCGGGCGGTACAGGCGGCGGCCCGTGGCGAGGCCGTCCTCTCGCCGTCGGTGGCCACCCGCCTGCTCGGCCAGGTACGGGCACCGGCGCGGGAGCCGCTGAGCCAGCGCGAACTGGAGATCCTCGGGCTGATCGCCCGGGGCTTCAGCAACCGCGACGCGGCCGCCCACCTGTTCATCAGCGAGGCGACCGTCAAGACCCACCTGCTGCACGTGTACGCGAAGCTCGGCGTGAAGGACCGCGCCGCGGCCGTGGCGACCGCCTTCGAGCGCGGCCTGCTCACCCCCGGACGGTAACCTGCGTCGCATGTGTACGGTCCTGCTCCGCTACGCTCCCGGCGCGCGCTGGCCCGTCCTGGTCGCCGCCGTGCGGGACGAGTTCGTGGGGCGCGCCTGGGATCCGCCCGCCGCGCACTGGGGCGGCGCGCTGCTGGGCGGCCGGGACCGCGTGGCGGGCGGCACCTGGCTCGCGGTCGATCCCACCGGTGTAGCGCTGGCCGCCGTGTTGAACGGGGTGCGGCTGCCACCGCCGGAAGGCGGCGGGCGGCCGAGCCGGGGCGGGCTGCCGCTGGCCGCGCTGCGCCATGAAGAACTTCCGGATCACGCGCGGGTCCGCGGTTACGACGGTTTCCATCTGGTACGGGCCGCGCCCGCGGGAGCACAGCCGGCGCCGGTCTCCGGCGGCGGCGGGCACCGCCGACGCCCGCCCGGCGGGGTGGGCGTCCTGTCCTGGGACGGGCAGGCCCTCCGGGAGCGGCGGCTGGACCCGGGCGACCACGTCATCGTCAACCGGGGACCGGACGCGCCGGACGATCCCGTGGTGGCACACTTCCTGCCCCTGCTCGCCGCGACCGCGAGCCCGGACCCGACCGGTGCCAGATCCACTGTGGACGCGTGGGGTGACTGGGTCACGCTCGCCGCCGGGGACGGGCTGGACCCGGCCACGCCCGGCGCGCTGCTGGTGCGCCGCGAGTACGCCGGCCGCGCGTACGGCACCACCTCGGTCAGCCTCGTCGCGCTCGCGCCCGGTGCCGTCCGGTACGACTTCAGCGGCGCACCGTGGGCCCGGGACGCCTGGCGGCCCGTACTCCAGACGGAGTAGGCGGGCTGATCCGCATGGCGGATGACGGCGCCGCCCGGCCCCGTACCGTGGGGTGCATGGCTGACCGGGCGTGGTGGCGCGCCGAGCCGTGGGTCGAGACCGTGCTCGCGGTGTTCGTCGCGTTCCTGGCCGCCTTCGGCACCTGGGCCGAGCTGGGCAACGCGCCCTGGCCGGTACCCGATGGCGTGCCGGCGTACACGCTGGCCGTGGCCGCCTGCGCGCTGCTGGTCTTCCGGCGCCGGAAGCCGGTGCCCGTCACGCTTGCCATCCTGGCGCTCGTCTTCGCGTACCACGTCATGGGTTATCCCGGCGAGGCCCTCGGCATCGCGCTGTTCGTGGCGCTCTACTCGGTCGCGGCCTGGGGCCGCACGGCGGGCTCGCTACCGGCCGCCGTGACACTGACCGGCGCGGCCTCGACCCTGATGCTGATCGGCCCGCACCCGGTGTCCTGGAGCAACCCGGCGGTGTACGGGCCTACCATCAGCATGCTCTGCGTGGTGACGCTCGGCGCGACCGTGCGGCAGCGGCGGGTCGACGCCGAGGAGCGGGTGCGCCAGGCGCGCGTGGTGGCCGAGGTGGACATGCACCGGCGGCTCACCGAGGAGCGGCTGCTCATCGCGCGCGAACTGCACGACGTGCTCGCGCACACCATCTCGGTCATCGCCGTCCAGGGCGGCCTGGCGCTGGACGCCCTCGACGACAGCCCGGAACTGGCCCGCCGGGCGGTGCTGACGATGCGCGGCTCGGCCCGCGAGGCGCTCGCCGAGTTGCGCGCGGCCCTGACGACGCTGCGCGGCGAGGGTGACCCCGCCGCACCGCCCGTCCCGCAGCCACACCTGGCGGACCTGCCGGACCTCGCGGCGGCGGCGCGGGCGGCCGGCCTCGCGGTCGAGATCGACATGGATGGTACGGACGCCGGGGTGCGGCCGGTCGTCGAGCTGACCGCGTACCGCATCGTGCAGGAGGCGCTGACCAACGCGGTCCGCCACTCCGGCGCCGAGTCGGTCTGGGTGGGCCTGCGCCACGAGGCGGGCTCGCTGCGGGTCGAGGTGAGCGACGACGGGCGTGGCCTGCCCGACCAGCCGGCGAGCGGAATGGGGCTGCGCGGCATGCGCGAGCGCGCCGAGGCACTCGGCGGCCGGCTGACCCTCGGCAGCCGCGCCGGCGGCGGCTGCCGCGTCGAGGCGGAGCTGCCACTGTGAGCGCAGCGGGCCGCGGCGCCGGCTGGACTGGCAAGCGCGCCCGAGGCGGCTCGCGGCGCGAACGGGCAATGCCGTGACCGGTGTCCGGGTGCTGCTCGCGGACGACCAGGCGCTGGTGCGGGCCGGGTTCCGGGCGTTGCTGGAGCGCACCGGCGACCTCGACGTCGTCGACGAGGCGGTCGACGGGCTGGCGGCGGTGGACCTGGCCCGGCGCCACCGCCCCGACGTCGTACTCATGGACGTCCGCATGCCGAGGCTGGACGGGATCGAGGCGACCCGCCGCATCTGCGCCGACCCCGCCCTCGCCGGTACCCGCGTGATCATCCTGACCACCTTCGAACTCGACGAGTACGTGTACGCCGCGCTGCGCGCCGGCGCGAGCGGCTTCCTGCTCAAGGATCTCGACCCGGACGAGTTGCGGCACGCCATCCGGGTGGTGGCCGCGGGCGAGGCGCTGCTCGCGCCGAGCGTGACCCGCCGCCTCATCGCCGAGTTCGCCGCCCGACCCGCACCGTCCCGCGAGCAGGCGACCAAGTTGCGCCTGCTGACCGACCGGGAGCGGGAGATCGTGGTGCTCGTGGGCGCCGGCCTGACCAACGACGAGATCGCGGCCAAGCTCGTGATCAGCCCGACCACCGTGAAGACCCACGTGTCCCGCAGCATGCTCAAGCTGCACGCGCGGGACCGCGCCCAGCTTGTCGTGTTCGGATATGAATCCGGCCTGGTTTCCCCACCCGGACCGTGACTCATCCGCCCTCATGTCGCTCGCCCCATCGGCCCGTATTACCCGCCTTGTGACGAGCGGTCACCAATGAATGTGACCCACGACACAATTACTCCCCGTAATGTTGCTTCGATCTAGAAGCAGAAGGCAGGGTCAGGTTCCTCCCGCCCGCATCATCCTCCGTACCAGCGGATACGGGAAGGACGAAGGGACCTCACCGTGCCGGATCACCGGCAGAACGGCCGGGCGTCGCGCCACCGTCGGTCACATCGCAACCCGGTCCACCGCCACCAACGCACTCACCGGCACCCCCGTACACCGCTCAGCTGGCGTGGCCGCCTCGCCGCCCTCGGTGCACTGGCGGTCGCCCTGGGTGGCGGCATCACGGTCGGCCACCGGTTGCTCGCGGACACCGGCGCGGGCGCCGCCCTCACCGTGGCCGCCGACGACCGGCGAAGCCAACCGCGGGCCGCCAGCCGGGACCTCAACCGGCTGGCCGGCACCGCCCCGCCGCGAGCCGGCGGCACCAGCGCGCCGGGCATGGCAAGCTCGGCCACGGTATGGCCATCCACCGCCCCGTCGCCGAGCGCGAGCCCGTCCGCGAGCCCGTCCGCGACCCCGGTCGCGCCCGCGGCGGCCACCAAGAAGGCGACCGCCGCGGTACCGGCCGGCTGCTCCGGGTACGGCGGCAACCAGCTGATCGCCTGCACCTTGCTGCCGACGTTCGGCTTCGCGCTCAGCCAGATGAGCCCGCTGGTCAACCTCTGGAACGGCGAGAGCGGCTGGCGCACCACCGCGCAGAACCCGAGTTCCGGCGCGTACGGCATCCCGCAGTCCCTGCCGGCCGGCAAGATGGCCAGCGCGGGTGCGGACTGGCGCACCAACCCGGCGACCCAGATCCGTTGGGGGCTGGGCTACATCAAGGCGACGTACGGCAGCCCGGCGCAGGCCTGGGCGATGTGGCAGTCGCGCAGCCCGCACTGGTACTAGGTCAGACACCCGGCGCTAGCTGGCGAGGCTGCTGAGAAAGTCGCCGAGTCCGCCGGCGACCCGGCCCAGGACGCCGCCGATGTCCCGCACGACGTTGGCGGCGCCGGCCGGCCGGAAGGCGAGGAAGAAGATCACGAACGCCCCAAAGAGCCAGGTAAGTACCTTTTTGACCATAGCGCGTGGTACTACCCCACCCATACCGGACTGAATCACCGATTCCGCCCTCGCGCGGAAGCTGAAACTTACTTCCAGCGGAAGTGGATGAAGACCCGGCCGAAGTTCTGCGAGTCCTTCTCCACCCGGTGGTACAGCGCCTTGATCTCCTTCTGGTCGAGGAACCGCAGTACCCGCTTCTTGAGCTGCCCCGAGCCCTTGCCAGGAATGATCTCCACGAGGGTGGCCTTCTTCGCTATCGCCTCGTCGATGATGCCCCGCAGCGCGCGGTCGATGTCCTGGCCCCGGTTGAAAATGTCGTGCAGGTCCAGCTTGAGCTTCATCCGGCCCACCCCCATCGCCCCGCGCATCGTGACGTACCGCCGGGCGCCACACAGGTACCACCGGGCGCCCACAACAGAGCGTAAGGTCCCGCCCCTTGCGCACCGGCGGGCACCCGTCGTCCCATAGACCCATGGCCACGATCCAACTGGCGGGCATCCGGAAGGAGTACCCCGGTGGATCGATGGCGGTCGACGGCATTGACCTCGAAGTCCGCGATGGCGAGTTGGTCGTCCTGCTCGGACCGACCGGCTGCGGGAAGACCACCGTGCTGCGGATCGTGGCCGGGCTGGAGGAGGCGACCGAGGGTCACGTACTGTTCGACGGCCGGATCATGGACTACGTCCCGGCCCAGGAACGGCACGTCGCGATGGTCTTCCAGGACTACGCCCTGTACCCGCACCTCACGGTCGCCGACAACATCGCGTTCCCGCTGCGCACCGAGATCTCCGACGAGAGCGTGATCGCGGCCCGGGTGGCCGACACGGCCCGCCTCGTCGGCGTCGAGGAACAACTGCGCCGGCGACCCGAACAGCTCTCCGGCGGCCAGCGCCAGCGGGTGGCGATGGCCCGCGCGATCGTCCGGCGGCCGGCCGCCTTCCTGCTCGACGAGCCGCTGTCCAATGTGGATGCGGCGGTACGGGCCGGGCTGCGCTCCGAGATCGTATCGCTGGCGCACCGGCTGGGCGTGTCCGCGCTCTACGTCACGCACGACCAGACCGAGGCCATGACGATGGCCGACCGGATCGCGGTGATGCGCCAGGGCCGGTTCGAACAGATCGGTCCGCCCGCGGAGGTGTACGGCGACCCCGACCGGCTGTTCGTGGCCGCGTTCGTCGGCACGCCCCGCACCAGCCTGCTGCAGGCCGCGCTCTACGCCCGCGGTACCGCGGCCGTGGTCGACTTCGGTGACCAGGTGCTGCGCATCCCGTTCGACGACCCGCGGGCGAAGTCGCTGGCGCGCCACCACACCGAACGCGTCACGGTCGGCATCCGGCCCGACGCGCTGAGCCTGGTGGGCGACGACACCGAGGACGCGCTGCACGGCACGGTGTGCCACCTGGAGCACCTGGGCAACGAGGTGCTGGCCCTGATCGACATCGGCGGGGTACCGACGGCGGCGACGCAGAGCCAGCTCGAGCTGCCGGACGCGCCGGGTGCGCTGGCCGAGGCGATCGCGCACGAGCCGGCACACCACTCGGGCACCGAGGCGCTGCGCCAGACGCTGTCCCGGCTGATGCCGCACGCGCACCCCGCCGCCCAACCGGCGACGGCGCGCACCAGGTACGGCTTCTACCCGGTCTACGACCCGCAGACGCCTGCCGCCCCGCAGGCCGGCGGCACGCTCGCGCTGCGGATACCGCAGCCGGGGCCGGTTCCCCGGCTCGGCACCCGGCTCGCGGTGCGGGTCAACCTCGACATGATGTTCCTCTTCGACCACGGCGGCGACCGGATCCGGCTGGCGACCGGCGAGCCGGCACAGCCCCGCTACTGACCGGCCAAGCCGCTACTGACGGCCAAGCCCGCTACTGACCGGCCAAGCCCGCTACCGGCCGGCGAAGGTGAGCGCGCGGCGGATGTCGGCGTAGCGCTCGGCGCTGTCCTCGCACAGCAGCCGCACGGTCATGCCGCGGTACTCCGCCCACAGCTCGTACCGGCGCCGGGCGCGCAGCAGCTCACCGGCCAGGACCACCAGCGGCACGGCCAGCACGATGCCGGCGCCGATCCAGCCGGCGGTGTTCAGGTAACGGGCAGTCAGCAGGACGACCACCGCGACGACTCCCGACATGATGGCCGCGCCCATGGTCAGGGGGCTGCGGGTGCCGCTGACGGTGCGCAGGTTCGACAGCTGCCGCACCGCGTACCGGCGCCCGGCCACGACCAGCCAGGTGTCCGTCACGTACGTGTCGTTGTCGCGATAGAAGATCGCGGGGCGTGCCTGCGCAGGCACATCCGGTATCGGCAACACTGGCGCAGGGGTGGGATCATGCGTACCATCCACGCTTATCTCCTCCTGCTCGTAGGCGGGCCGGTGTGGAGTCTCGACAGCGGCATCCGGTGGCACCCGGGTGCCGCTGCTGCGTGTACTGCCGCACTTTCGTGCTGCCGCGCGGCGTGCCGGCCTTCCTCGCGGCGTGCCGTGTAGGTCGTCCCCGGAGCGCCGAGCCGGTACGCAACTATTGTCAGCGAGCTACGTTTCGAAGGGAAGGGTGCCCATCTGCGAGATGGCAGATCGGCAGGCAGCATATTCATGAATGCAACAAATATCGTAAAAGCCGGATCGTGCGGGATTCATGTTCTGTACCACGAAGGGCGGCTCCGCGGAAACGCAGAGTAATTAGGACTATTCGTTAATTCAATCACATCTCTAGTATTTAGCACCGTTGCCCTTTCGTGATCTCTCCAGTCACGCTAGGTTGAGGTCGCTGATCGGGACGACCGTCACCCAATCCCGGGAGACACCGGTCAGCGTCGCCAAATCGCACGGCGGCCACGCACTCAGGGTGACCGTCAGCGAACCGGGGACCCAGTTACCTCGGGGTGAATCCGCGCAAGCGGTAGGGCGATCTTCCCGCCCGAACCCGTCAGCTAACTCGGTAGGCGGCGAAGGACCCGAACGGTCGGGCCTTCAGGGAAGAAGGGGTCTATCTCACCTTGCGCACCGCGCGAAAGCTGCTGCGCACCGTTCTCCTGGCGACCTTCGCGGTCGCGGTCCTCGCACCCGCTTCGGCCGCATACGCCAGCCCGTCCGCAGGCAGCCTCCAGCAGCAGATCGACGCCCAGAACAACGCTCTGGAAAAGGTGATCGAGCAGTACAACAAGATCACCATCCTCCTGCAACAGGGCCAGGCCGCGCAGGCCAGGACGCAGACCCAGGTGCAGGCACAGCAGGCGTCCGTGGATGCCGCCGCGAACGACGTCGGGAAACTCGCCGCCGCGGCCTACAAGCGCGGCCCGCTCAACAGCCTCAACGCGCTGCTGCAGGCCGGTTCGCCACAGACGTTCATCGACCAGCTGACCTCGCTCGACCAGGCGGCCCGCAGCCGGAACAAGCAACTGTCCACGTTCCGGCAGGCCCGGACCAGGTACCAGACCGACAAGCGGCAACTCGACCAGCAGGTCGCCGCGCAGCTGGCCCAGCAGAAGCAGCTGGCCGGGCAGAAGACGCAGATCAATGCGCAACTGGCCCACTTGAACTCGCTGATGGCTCAGGCGGGTGTGAAGAGGAGCGGCCCCACCGCGCCGCCCAGGAACATCCCGTACTTCCCCGGCAAGGCCGGCATCGCGGTCAAGTTCGCGTACTCGCAGATCGGCGCCCAGTACCACTGGGGCGCGGCGGGACCGTACAAGGTCGGGTACGACTGCTCGGGGCTGACCATGGCCGCGTGGTCCAGGGCCGGCGTGTCGCTGCCGCACAACGCGGACATGCAGTACCACAGCATGGCGCACATCAGCCGGAGCCAGCTCAAGCCCGGCGATCTCGTCTACTACAACGGGTTGGGTCACGTCGCCATCTACGTCGGCAACGGGCAGGTCATCCACGCGCCGCACAGCGGCACCACGGTCCAGCTCGCGAGCATCAACATCGACTCGCTGTACGGCTACGGCCGACCAAGCTGATCCCCCGGTTGGCGGAGGCCTCCCCTGCGTCCTCCGCCGACGAGGTCGGACCCCCGGCAGCCCCCCGCCGGGGGTTCGATCCTGCCCGACTCCCCCGCCAGCGGGCTGCGGAGCGGGTGGCACGATCGGGGCGTGAGCGTCAGCTGGGATCCGCAGCAGTACCTCAAGTTCGCCGATGACCGCGCTCGCCCGTTCGCCGACCTGCTCGCCCGGGTCGCGGTCGCGCAGCCACAGCGGGTGGTCGACCTCGGCTGCGGGCCCGGCAACGCCACCGCGACCCTGCCCGTGCGTTGGCCTGGCGCCGAGGTGCACGGGATCGACGCCGATCCGGCCATGATCGAGGCGGCCAGCGCCCTCGCCGGGCCCCGGCTGTCCTTCGCCCGCGAGGACGTACGCGCCTGGCGACCGGCCGAGCCGGTCGACGTCATCGTGTCCAACGCCGTCCTGCAGTGGGTACCCGGGCATCTCGACCTGCTGCCCGGGTGGATCGAGGCGCTGCGACCCGGCGGCGCGCTCGCCTTCCAGGTGCCCCGCATGTCCGGCTCGCCGGCCGGGCGGGTCTTCTCCGAGGTGGCCGGCGACCTCCGGTGGCGGGAGCGGCTCGCCGGCGTCAGCGCACCCACGGTGGCCGCGAGCGACAACGGGACCGTCCGGCCGACGGACGAGTACGTCAACCTGCTCGCCGGCCTGGGCTGCCGGGTGGACGCCTGGGAGACGGTCTACTACCACGTGCTCGCCGGCACGGATCCGGTACTGGAGTGGTTCGGCGGCACCGGGCTGCGGCCCTACCTGGACGCGCTGGAGCCGGACGCGCGGGCCGGGTTCCGGGCGGCGGTGGCGGCCAGGCTGCGCGAGGAGTACCCGAGCCACCCGTTCGGTACCGTCCTGCCGTTCCGCCGGTGCTTCGTGATCGCCTACCGTACCGAGGCATGACACGACAGCGGCCGGTGTCCGCAATGGACACCGGCCGCCGCCGATTCTGCTTACGCCGCCTGCAGGCCTTCGGCGCGGGCCAGCTCACGCAGCCGGCCCAGGGCCTGGATCTCCAGCTGCCGGATCCGCTCGCGCGAGAGGGAGAAGCGCGAGGCGACCTCGGTCAGCGAGTGCTCCCGGCCGTCCTCCAGGCCGTACCGGGCGCGCATGATGCCGGCCGAACGGTCGTCCAGGTGGCCGAGCAGGCCCTCGATGCGCTGGCGCTCCAGGGCACCGAGCACGATCTCCTCCGGCGACGGGGAGTCGGAGTCGGCGACCAGGTCGCCCAGCTTGGTGTCGCCGTCGTCACCCACAGGTGTGTCCAGCGACACGGTGTCCTGCGACCAGCGGATGAGCTCGTTGACCCGGTCCAGCGGCACGCCGAGGGCCACCGCGATCTGCTCGGGCTCCGGCTCGCTGCCCAGTTCGCGGGTCAGCTGGCGGGCCACGTTGCGCATCCGGTTGACATCCTCCACCAGGTGGACGGGCAGCCGTACGGTGCGCTCCTGCTGCGCGATCGCCCGGCTGATCGCCTGCCGGATCCACCACGTCGCGTACGTCGAGAACTTGTACCCGCGCTCGTAGTCGAACTTCTCCACGGCCCGTACCAGACCGGTGTTGCCCTCCTGGATCAGGTCGAGCATCGGCATCCCGGAGCGGACGTACCGCCGGGCGATGGACACCACCAGCCGCAGGTTGGCCCGGATGAACAGGTCCTTGGCACGCTCTCCCGCGGCCACGAGCTTGCGCAGCTCGTCCTCGGTCACGCCCGCCGGCATCTGGTCCTCATCGAGCAGGTGCTCCGCATAGAGTCCCGCCTCGATCGCCTTGGCCAGTTCCACTTCCCTCGCGGCGTCCAGCAACTGGGTACGGGAAATCTCGTGCAGGTAAACACCGACGAGGTCGCGCTCCTCGGCTACTTGATCGGTGCGCAGCACCGCTGTCTCCTTCTCGTCCACCCCTGGGCCCTCCCCCGCTTCTCGCATCTTCACCACTTCGTCCGTCTGCCTCGCTCGCGCCGTCTGCCCTGCCATGGTCCCGTTCCCACCTCTGTCAACTGAACAACGGGCGGCGCAGACCAAAGATTCCACTCTCTACCACGGACGCCAGTCACATCTTCGTGACGACCGACGAGACCTTCACCACTTACTTGACGCATCCGGACCCGTTCAGGTTCGCATCTCCACCTTGGCGTTGGCTGTGAGTCAGCCGTAGCGGCCCTGGTAGTCCTTGAGACCTCATCGTCAGGACTAGTTACCCCTTGAACCGAAGCCAGAACACACTTATTCCTAGATCCACAGTCGGCGGCCGGGCAGCCGCGGGACGCCTCGGCGCTGGCCGCGACATATGCGGACGGTAGCCGCAAATTGCTCGATGTGTTCCGCCTCACCCGGGCTCCGGCTGCGCTCACCCGGCAGGCGTGTGCCGGCCGGCGGCGCGGCGGCGCCTGCGCAGCGCGTACCCGCTGATGGAGAGCACCACGACGGCGCCGGCCAGCGCCCACCAGATCAGCCCACCGCCCGCGCCGCCGCCGTCGGCGGCTGCCGTCAGGGCCGGCGCGGACCGGACCGGGTCCGAGGCCGGCGCGGACCGCTGCGCCGGCGCGGAGGCGGGCGACGAGGGCACGGCGGGCGACGCCGCCGGGGTGCGGGAGGCCGCGGCCGACGTCGCGGCGGCCGCGCCCGGGGCATACGCATACACGTGTACCCAGTCCACGTCGAACTCGGCCGGCAACTGGGTGGCCCCATCGGGCTCCCCCGTCAGGGGGTCCCCGCTGGAGACGGCGAACCCGATCCACTTCGCGGCGGCGCCGGGATGGCGGTCCGTCAGCCGCGGTGCGCCGTCGAGGAGGATCCGCAGCAGCCCGGGACTCCATTCGATGGTGTACGTGTGAAAGGCGCCACTGTAGGCACCGCCGATAGTGGTGTGCACCGAGTTCCCGCCGTGGTTGCTGGACAGGTACGCCTTCTCCTGGCCGGGCCGGGGCAGCACCTCGATGAGCACGTCGTCGTCGGGCGTCTGGTCCTGCGGCCACAGCGTGGCGTACGCGTCGACCCCCTTGCCCAGCGGCGGCCTGGCCCGGTACTCGAACTTCCCGTACCGCTGCGTGATCTTGTAGCAGGTCACCCCGCCGGTCGCGTAGTTGCGACCGTTCTTCGGCTGCCTGCGCATGCCCAGGCGCAGCATGCCGCCGGAGACGTGGACCTCGTCGGGGGTGTAGTAGCTGTCGGCCGGCCCGCCGTGCGGCGCGTTGTAGGTGGTGCACTGGCCGGGCAGCGCCGAGCCGCTGAAGTCGTTGGACCACACCTGGCGCCAGCCGGGCTGGGCCGCGGGTGCCGCGAGGGCGGGCGCGGCCGGCACGGCCGCCACCGGAATGAGCACGGCGGCGGCCGCGACGCGCGCGATGCGGGCGGAGCGCATCCGGTCACCGTAGCGGTTCGCGCTCCCCCGCGCGGGGTCGGATGGTCAGGAGCTCCCTCCCTTTGCCGCCGCCACGGCGAACCCGACCAGCCAGCCGACGAACAGGCCGTAGCCGGAGCCGCGCTGCGCCGAGTTGAACGCGCCCAACCAGGTGGCATGCGCGGCGATGAACGCCGTGATGAACGCGGCGAGCGCCGAGCCGAAGATGAGCGACGCCCAGCCGAGGATGAAGCCTCCAGCGCCGCCCGTCACCGCCTTTGCCGCCAGCCCCAGCACGGCCGCGACGAAGACCACGAGCAGCAGCGCCCGCAGATCCTGCGCCAACAGATCGCGCATCGCCGCGGCACTGCCGTTGCGGGGCCCGAACGCCCAACTGGGCCAGCTCAGCTCGCGCAGGAACCAGCCCCAGAGGGAACCGCCATTGGTGTGCCTGGCGGCCCACTCGGTAAAGGCCTGGTTCCCGAAGGCGAGAACCAGGATCAGAGTTGCTATCACTCCAGCGCCCGTTGCCGTGCGGGCGCGTCCGAACAGAGCCATGCCCGAAGGTTACGGATCTTCCGATCGGATCGATATGGCTGATCGGCGGATGTTCCGGGTACCGGAAAAGACGCCATTCCGATGTTGACGTGCGGCCAATTCAGTGACCTGGGTCACGCTGACAAAGCGGTCATGATCTTACGGTTCGTATATGCAGTCATCACGATTCGTAATCGTGAATGCGACACTATGCCAACTCACCCCACATTCCAACAATCACCAGGTATACAGCCGTCTAGCGCGCGACAAAGCAGGGAACCACCTGGTGGGTTAGAAAGAGATGCCGTCGCGCCCGCGACGGTGTACCGGTCTGGGACACGCCGAGTCCTGCCCGCCCGGAACCGGTACATCCACTGTGGACCCGAATGGGTCGGGAACATCAACCAGGGTAACGGGCAGGAGTGGGGGAACCATTTCGCCGACCTACGTCCACAGAGGACCCAGCACCTTGTGTCCACTGAGGACTCCTCGACAGAGGACGGTCGGCTCGGGGTGAAGCCGGGAGCTTTCCGGCCGGGCAACCTTCGCGCCCGAACCCGACAGCTAACCTCGCAGGCGTACCGAAGGGAAGCCTGTGCAATCCGTACGCTCACCTCGCCGTGAGCGCGGCGAAGCGCGACGCTGGCTGGCCAAGGCCGGCATCGGCGCGTTCGCCGTCCTCGGCAGTACCGCCGCCCTCGCCGCTCCCGCGAACGCGGCACCTCCAGCGGATGCCGTCACGGTCACCGTCGCCGCGGACGCCCTGCAGAGCACCGCCACCTCGATCCCCACCACCGTCACCGTGTCGTATTCCAGCGCGGCGGCGGTGCGGGCCAGGGTGGCCAGCGAAGCGCTCAAACACCGTGGCGCGCCGTACCGGTTCGGCGCCACGGGACCGTACCGCTTCGACTGTTCCGGCTTCACGCTGTACGTGTACCGCAAGTTCGGCGTGAACCTCCCGCACCGGGCACGGGCTCAGCGCTACCGCGGGCGGGCGGTCTCGCGTGCCCAGGCCCGCCCCGGTGACCTGGTGGCGTTCAGCCAGGGCGGCAGCTGGGGTCACGTCGGCGTCTACCTCGGCAACGGGTACATGATCGACGCGCCGCACTCGGGCGCGCGGGTGCAGGTCCGCAAGATCTGGACCAGCGCGGTGGTGTTCCGCCGCATGATCGGCTGATCGCGCGCATCCGCGACACGTAAGGCGGAAAGGGGTGTGGTCGACAGGCCGCCCCCCTTTCCGCGTCCCGACGTGGCGACGGACGTCATGTGCGACGCGTCGAATGGCGGGCGTGGCTCAATCCACGGCATGCCTGTGGTGCATCAGTTCGCGTACGGCGCGCTCAACCCGGTCGCCGGGTTCCTGCTCGCGTGCATCGGCTCGCTCATCGGCCTCGGCGCCGCGGCGCAGGCGCGGGAGACCAGGGACCGGGGCCGCCGCTTCCGGTGGTTGGTCATCGCGTCGATCGCGATCGGCACCGGGATCTGGCTGATGCATTTCATGGCGATGCTGGGCTTCGACGTGCCCGACGCACCGCTGCGGTACGACCCGCTGGTGACCGGGTTCAGCGCGGTGCTGGCGATTCTCGTGGTGAGTATCGGCATCTTCATCGCCGGGTACGGCAGCCGCTCCGGGGCCCGGATCCTGGCCGGTGGCCTGTTCACCGGCGGCGGTGTGGCCGCGATGCACTACACCGGCATGGCGGCGATGCGGCTGGCCGGCACGATCGGCTACGACGCCTCGCTCGTGGCCGCGTCGGTCCTGGTGGCCGTGATCGCCGCGACGGTGGCGCTCTGGTTCACGGTCACCGTCGACGGCCGGTGGCCGCGGGTGTTCGCGGCGCTCGTCATGGGCGTGGCGGTCACCGGAATGCATTACACCGGCATGGGCGCGCTGCGCGTGCACCTGCAGACCGATGCCGGGCCGGTCGGCGGCATCAACCCGATCCTGCTGGTCCTGCCGATCACCGTCATCGCGGCGGCGGCGCTGATCGGGCTGGTGTTCACCGCGTTGCAAGCCTCGGCACAGGAGGACTTCGAGCCGGCCGAACCGGCCCGCCTCGTCCCACCGCCACGGATCACCGCGGCTGTCCACATGGGACGCCTCGCCCCGACCCGTGCGGACCCCTCGCTCGCGGACCCGTCCGGAGTGGTCAGGCTGAGTCGCGGACGATGAGCGAGGTGGGCAGGACCAGGGCGCGTTGGATCTCCTCTCCGGTGACCAGCCGCAGTAACTGCCTGGCCAGGGTCCGGCCAAGTTCGATGATCGGCTGGCGTACGGTGGTGAGCTGCGGCTCGGTGTAGCGGGCCAGCTCGAAGTCGTCGAAGCCGACGACCGCGATGTCGTCGGGTACCCGGCGGCCGGCCTGAGCCAGTGCCCGCAGCGCGCCCAGCGCCATCAGGTCGGAGGCGACGAAGACCGCGTCCAGGCCCGGATCGTCCTCCAGCAACTGCCGCATGGCCGCCTCGCCCGACTCCCGGGTGAAGTCGCCCACCGCCACGATCGAGCGGCGCCGGGAGCCGCGCAACTGGTCCCGGTACCCGGCGAGCCGGTCGATGCCGGCCACCATGTCCTGCGGGCCGGCGATCGTCGCGATCCGGGTGCGACCACGGTCGATCAGGTGGCGTACCGCCGCCGCGGCGCCGCCCGCCGAGTCGACGTCCACGTACGGCACCGTGGAGGAGCCCAGCGGCCGGCCGTTGACGACCACCGGCACGTCCATCCGTTGCAGCGTCATGGGCAACGGGTCGGCGCCGTGCATCGAGGCCATCATCGCGCCGTCGACGTGGCGGGCCATCAGGTACTGCTCCATCCGCTCGTGGCTCTCCCGGGAGCTGGCCATCATCAGGACCAGCTGCAGCCCGGCGGCCTCGAGCTCCTGGCTGACTCCCTGGACCAGGCCGGGGAACAGCTCGTTGTCGGAGAAGACGCGGGCCGCCGCCTCGGGGAACACCAGCGCCATGGAGTTGGTCCGCTGAGTCACGAGCGTCCGCGCGGCGTGGTTGGGCACGTACCCCATCTCGCGGACCGCGCGCAGCACGGTCTCCCGGATCTCCGCCGCGACCGTGGGAGCGCCGTTGACGACCCGTGACACGGTGGCCCGCGATACGCCGGCGCGCACGGCCACGCCTTCCAGCGTCGGCCGCTGCTGGGCGGTGCTCATCTCGGGCCTCCCTTCGGCACCGGACGCCGGTGTTGACGTCCGACATCAGGATACGACGCGGCGCCAGCCCGTGAGAGCGCTCTCCAGAACGCTGAGTCACAAAAGCAATACGAAATTTGACTCCAGGGAGCGCTCTCTCGGGGATCAGAGGCCCGCGGTTCCGGCGACCGGCACCGTCCTCACTGGCCGGTCGGAGGGCTTGACAAACGCGCAACGATTCGGTCTCATCCGCGTGCGCGACCGCCGGCAGTGCCGAATCGACGCGCGTGCGGGAGGATCGGGAGCATGTATGCGCACGACGGTTGGCAGCGGCTGGCCACGGGGCAGGGCCAGCCGGCCTCCCACACGTACGACCGGCTGCGGGTCCTGCTGATCGAAGACGACGCGGCGGACGCGTTCCTCGTCGGCGAGTTGCTCGCCGAGGCCGAGGCGGCCGTCGACCTCGCGGTCGCACCCAGCATTGCCGAGGCCAAGGCGCTCCTGCACGACGTCGACTGCGTGCTGCTCGACCTCGGACTGCCCGACGCGACCGGGCTGGAGGGCCTGCAGACCCTGCTGCACAGCGGCGCCGGCGTCGCGGTGTGCGTACTCACCGGCATGGCCGACGAGCACCTCGGCGCCGCCGCGGTGAGCGCGGGCGCCCAGGACTATCTCGTCAAAGGAAGGGTCGACGGGGTCCTGCTGTCGCGTGCGATGCGCTACGCGGTGGAGCGCCGCCGTGCCGACGAGAACGCCCGGCGGCTGCGCGAGGCGGAGCTGCGCCAGGCCGAGTCGTCCCGGCTGGAGCGCGGCCTGCTGCCGCAGCCGCTGGTGGACACGCGGGCGGTCTCGCTGGTCCCGCTGTACCGGCCGGGCCGGCGGCGCGCGCTGCTGGGCGGTGACTTCTACGACGCCATCCAGACCGCGCCACAGCGCCTGTCCCTGCTCATCGGCGACGTGTGCGGGCACGGCGTGGAGGAGGCCGCGCTGGGCGTGGAGTTGCGGGTGGCGTGGCGGGCACTGACCCTCGCCGCGGTACCCGAGGAGGCCGTGCTCGCCGCGGTGGAACAGGTACTGGTCAGCGAACGGCACGCCGAGGAGATCTTCGCGACGCTCGGCACGGTCGACGTCGACCTGGGCGCGGGCGCCATCTCGGTGCGCAGTTGCGGCCACCCGCCGCCGCTGCTGATCACCGGACGGCGGGCGGTTGCCGTCAGCGGAACGCCGGCGATGGTACTCGGCGTGGTGCCGGGCCGCGCGTACCCGTCGACCACGGTGGCGCTGCCCGCGGCCGACTGGGCGGTGCTCGTGTACACCGACGGGCTCATCGAGGGGCGCACCGGCGACAGCCGGCTCGGCGTCGAGGGGCTGTGCCAACTGGTCGCCGACTATCCCGCCGACGCGCCCATGTCCGGCATTCCTGACTGGCTGATCAGTGAGGCCGAGGAGCGCAACGGGGAGCCGCTCGCGGATGATGTCGCCATGCTGCTACTGACGAAGGTCGCCCAGGCATGAGGGCGACGCGCTGGAGCCTGCGGATGCAGATGACCTCGCTGTCCCTCGCGGTCGCGGTGCTGCTGGGCGTCATCGCCACGGCCGCGATGGTGAACGCCATCGCCAACCGCGACGAGCTCAACGCCGTACTCAACCAGATCGCCCCGATGCGCGTGGACGGCGAGCGGCTGCTGGCCGCGCTGTACCAGCAGCAGAGCGGCGTGCGCGGGTACGCGATGACCGGCGACGGCGCGGACCTCACGTCCTATCAGGACGGTGTCGCCGCGCAGCGCGCCGCGGCCGGCGAGATGTCCCAGCTCGTGCGCGACCGGACCGCGCTGCGCGACCAACTGTCCCGTGTGGAGAGTGAGATCGGGGCCTGGCGCACCGCGATCGCCGAGCCGGCGCTCGCCCGGGCCGCGGCCGGCGACCTGCCGGGCGCGCAGACGGTCGTGGCGGACGCGTCCCCGGCGCGGTTCGACACCGCGCGCGCCCGGGTCGACGACCTGCGCGGCGCGATCGGCGGGCTGCGCGACCGGGCCGTCGCCGACGCGCGCCGCGGTACCGAACGGATCGTGCAGTTGCTGATCATCGCGGTCGGCATCGTCGTGCTCGCCGGGGCGGCGCTCGCCGTGCTGCTCCGGTTCCTCATCATCCGGCCGGTCGACCGGCTGGTGGGTGACGTGCAGGCGGTGACCGCCGGCGAATACCAGCACCCGATCCCGGACTCCGGCCCGCCGGAACTGGCCCGGCTGTCGCGCGGCGTCGACCAGATGCGCCAACGGATCGTCGCGGAACTGGCCGAGGTGCGAGCGGCGCGCACCGCCCTGGAGGCGGCCAACCAACAACTGGAGCAGCAGGCCACCGAGCTGACCCGGTCCAACCGCGACCTCGAGCAGTTCGCCTACGTGGCCTCGCACGACCTGCAGGAGCCGCTGCGCAAGGTGGCGAGCTTCTGCCAGTTGCTGCAGCGGCGCTATGCCGGACAGCTGGACGAGCGGGCCGACCAGTACATCTACTTCGCGGTCGACGGCGCGCAGCGGATGCAGCGGCTCATCAACGACCTGCTGGCGTTCTCCCGGATCGGCCGGCACACCTCCGGCTTCACCGCCGTCGACCTCAACGCGCTGACCGCGGACATCGTGGACCAGCTCGACACCACGATCAGCCGCGCACAGGCCGAGGTCACCTGGGACGACCTTCCGGTGGTACAGGGCGACGAGCCGCTGCTGAGCGCGCTGCTCGGCAACCTCGTCAGCAACTCCATCAAGTTCCGCCGCCCGGAGGCTCCGCCCCGGATACACCTGTCGGCGCGGCGGGTCGACGACGAATGGGAGATCGGCTGCCAGGACAACGGCATCGGCATCGAGGCCGAGTTCGCGGACAAGGTGTTCGTCATCTTCCAGCGGCTGCACCCGAAGGAGGCCTACCCGGGTACCGGCATCGGGCTGGCGGTCGCGAAGAAGATCGTCGAGTACCACGGCGGGCGGATCTGGCTGGACACCTCCCCGGTCGCCGGCAGCCTGGTCAAGTTCACCCTGCCCGTACCCGTCCCGGTCGAGGACCCCGAGCCGCCGGCCGAAACCCCTGAACTGCCCGAAGCGACCGACGACGAGCACCTCACCAAGGAGACTGTCTGATGACCCACCCCGTCGAGCCGGCGTTGCCGATCGAGGTTCTGCTAGTCGAGGACGACCCGGGTGACGTGCTGATGACCCGGGAGGCGTTCGAGGAGCACAAGGTACGCAACCGGCTGACCGTCGTCGCCGACGGCGTGGACGCGCTGGCCTACCTGCGGGGCCAGCAGCCGTACACCGACGCGGTGCGCCCGGACCTGGTGCTGCTCGACCTCAACCTGCCCAAGGTCGACGGGCGCGAGGTCCTGGCGGAGATCAAGAATGACGAGTCGCTGCGCCAGATTCCGGTGGTGGTGCTGACCACCTCGCAGGCGGAGGAGGACGTGCTGCGCAGCTACCAGTTGCACGCCAACGCGTACGTGACGAAGCCGGTGGACTTCGAGCAGTTCATCAACGTGGTGCGCCGCATCGACGAGTTCTTCGTGAGCGTCGTCAAGCTCCCGCCCCGCTGACGACCTCGCTGAGCTGGTCCACCACCCAGTGCACCTCGTCCGTGGTGATCACCAGCGGCGGCGCCAGCCGGATCGTCGAGCCGTGCGTGTCCTTCGCCAGCACCCCGCGGGCCATCAGGCGTTCGCACGCCTGCCGCCCGGTCATCAGCGCCGGATCGATGTCGACGCCGGCCCACAGGCCCCGGCCCCGCACCGCCGTCACTCCCCTGCCGATCAGGCCGGTCAGGCGCTGGTGCAGCAGGCCTCCCAGCCGCCGGGCCCGGTCCTGGTACTCGCCGGTGCGCAGGAGCCCGATCACGGCCCGGCCGACGGCACATGCCAGCGGGTTGCCGCCGAAGGTCGAGCCATGCTCCCCGGGGCGCAGCACGCCGAGCACGTCGCGCCGGCCGACCACCGCGGAGACCGGCACCACGCCGCCGCCCAGGGCCTTGCCCAGCACGTACAGGTCGGGTACCACGGGCTCGTGCTCGCACGCGAACGTGTACCCGGTCCGGCCCAGCCCGGACTGCACCTCGTCGGCGATGAACAGGACCCCACGCGACGTGCAGGCAGACCGCACCTCGGTCAGGTAGCCGTCCGGCGGCACCAGTACCCCCGCCTCGCCCTGGATCGGCTCGATCAGCACCGCGACCGTGTCGTCGTCGACGGCGGCGGTGAGCGCGGCGATGTCGCCGAAGGGCACGATCGTGAAGCCCGGCGTGTACGGGCCGAAGTCCCGGCGCGCGTCGGGATCGGTGGAGAAGCTGATGATCGTCGTGGTACGCCCGTGGAAGTTCTCCGCCGCGACGACGATCTTCGCCCGGCCGTCGGGTACCCCCTTGACCCGGTACCCCCATGCCCGCGCCACCTTGATGGCGGTCTCGACGGCCTCGGCGCCGGTGTTCATCGGCAGCACCAGGTCGGTGTCGCACAGCTCGGCGAGTTCCCGGCAGAACGGGCCGAACTGGTCGTGCAGGAACGCGCGGCTGGTCAGCGTCACGTGCTCCAGCTGGTTGCGCGCGGCGGCGATGAGCGCGGGATGGCGGTGCCCGAAGTTGAGCGCCGAGTATCCGGCCAGGCAGTCCAGGTAGCGCCTGCCGTCCACGTCGGTCACCCAGGCACCCTCGGCGTCGGTGATCACCACCGGCAGCGGGTGGTAGTTGCGCGCGGTCCAGTGCTCCGCCTCGGCAACCGTTTCCGCGGCGAGCTCGCGGGTCCGCGCGCCGGTATTGATCATGAGCGAACCTCCAGCGTGCAGCACTTCGGGCCACCGCCCGCCTTACGCAGTTCGGACAAATCTACGCCAATCGGCTGGTATCCCCGACTGATCAATGAATCGGCGAGTCCGGCGGCCTGGACGGGCAGGACGACCCGCCGCCCGTCGCTGACCGCGTTGAGCCCGAGCACCGCCGCGTCCTGCTCGCGGGCCAGGATCGCATCGGGGAACAGCTGGCGCAGCACCGCCCGGCTGCCCGGGGAGAAGGCCTCCGGCAGGTACGCGATGCCGGCCGGGCCGCCGAGCACGGTCAGCGCGGTGTCGAGGTGGTAGAAGCGCGGGTCCACCAGTTGCAGGGTGATCACCGGCCGGGCGAACAGCTCCTGTGCCTGGGCGTGCGCGCCCAACTCGGTGCGGAACCCGGTGCCGGCGAGCAGGAAGCGCTCGGTGAGCAGCAGGTCGCCCTCGCCCTCGTTGACGACCTTCGCCTCGTGCGAGTCCAAGCCGGCCGCGGAGAGCCAGTTCAGGTACGCGGGGGCCTCCGCGGCCCGCTCCGGGTACCGGAACTGCGCGCCGAGCACCTTGCCGTCCACCACGGTGGCCCCGTTCGCGGCGAACACCATGTCCGGCAGGCCCGCAATGGGGTCGATCAGGTCGACCGTGTGCCCGAGCGTCCGGTAGGTCTCCATGAGCCGGGTCCACTGCGCGATGGCGAGGTCCACGTCGACCGGGGCACTGGGATCCATCCAGGGATTGATCGCGTAGTCGACGGCGAAGTAGGTCGGTCGGCACATGAGGTAACGGCGCGTCATGCAAGGAACCATATATAACAAGATTATGTGTCGTATCGGTGATCCGTTGCGTAGTTGTCCTCTCTGCTGGCTGTTTGTTGCGTCAGGTGCCGGACAACTCGCGCCAGCCGTCGGTGCCTGACATCAGGTCCCGCACCACGTCCAGCGCCGCGTCCTCGTCGGCACACTCCAACCAACGGCTGCGCCCATCGGC
>JBBWZQ010000160.1:0-12017 GCA_039649115.1 Micromonosporaceae bacterium
ACCGTCCGGCGCGCCGGCCCCCGCCGCCTTCGGCGCGTCCGCCGGCCCGGGCTGCGGCGTGGCCGCGGGCGGCGGGTCAGCCACGCTGTCGCCCTGGCTGGGCGGCCGGCAGCGCCAGCTGCGGGTACACCTGCCATCGCGGTACTCCGGCCGGCGCGCCCTGCCGCTCGTGCTGAACCTGCACGGCACCGGCTCCTCCGCGGCCCGCCAGGAGGCGATGACCGGGATGGACGCGACCGCCGACAAGTACTCGTTCATCGTGGTGTACCCGCAGGGCGCCCGCCGTGCCGGCACCGGCTTCGCCTGGGACGTCCCCGGTACCGCCGGCTCGGCGCGCGGCCCGGACGACATCGCGTTCCTCACCCGGCTGGTGGCGCTGCTGCGCGACCGGTACTGCGTCGACGACTCCCGGGTGTACGCCGCCGGCTTCTCCGGTGGCGCCCGGCTGGCGAGCCAGCTCGCCTGCCACCGCGACGCCGGGATCGCCGCACTGGCCGCGGTCGCCGGCCTGCGCGCGCCCTCGCCGTGCCCGCTCCGCGCCGGGCCGCCTGGGGCGTGCCCGCCTGCGCCAGCACCCGGCACCGGCTGCGCCCGCCCGGGACACCCGGTCTCGATCCTGGCGCTGCACGGCACGGCCGACCCGCTCAACCCGTACGCGGGCAAGGGGGCGGCCTACTGGACGTACAGCGTGCCGGTGGCGGCCAGGCGCTGGGCGGGGTACGCCGGCTGTGCCGCGCTGCCGCTGACCGACCGGCCATCCCAGGGCGTCACCCGCAGCGCGTACCACGGCTGCCTCGGCGGTGCCGTGGTCGAGCTGTACACGCTGGCCGGCCGGGGTCACGTCTGGCCCCGTGCCACGGTCGGGGGGCTGGACGCCGACGAGATCATCTGGCACTTCTTCGCGGCCCACCCGCGCGCGTAAGCTCGCCTGATGGGTGAGCCGACGAAGATCCTTCTGAGCGAGTCCGAGATGCCTCGCCGCTGGTACAACCTGATTCCCGACCTGCCGGCGCCACCCCCGCCGGTCCTGCACCCGGGCACGCTCGCCCCGGTCGGGCCCGACGATCTCACGCCGCTGTTCCCGATGGCGCTCATCCTGCAGGAGGTGACCACCGACCGGTACGTGGACATCCCCGAGGAGGTCCTCGACGTGTACCGGCTGTGGCGCCCCTCGCCGCTGTACCGGGCGCACCGGCTGGAGAAGGCGCTCGGTACCCCGGCGAAGCTCTACTACAAGTACGAGGGCGTCTCGCCGGCCGGCTCGCACAAGCCGAACACCGCGGTCGCCCAGGCCTACTACAACGCCGCCGCCGGGGTGCGCCGGTTGACGACGGAGACCGGGGCCGGCCAGTGGGGCACCGCGCTCGCCTTCGCCTGCGCCCAGTTCGGCCTGGCCTGCGAGGTGTGGCAGGTACGCGCGTCGTACGACCAGAAGCCGTACCGGAAGATCATGATTGAGACGTTCGGCGGCGTCATCCACCCGTCCCCGTCCGAGCTGACCGCGGCCGGCCGCAAGGTCCTCGCCGAGCACCCCGACTCGCCCGGCTCGCTGGGCATCGCGATCTCGGAGGCGGTCGAGGTGGCCGCGCAGGACCCGGACACCAACTACGCGCTGGGCTCGGTGCTCAACCACGTGCTGCTGCACCAGACGATCATCGGCGAGGAGGCGCTGCTGCAGTTCGCGAAGATCGGCGTCACCCCGGACCTGATCGTCGGCTGCACCGGCGGCGGCTCCAACTTCGCCGGGCTGGCCTTCCCGTTCCTGCGGGAGAAGCTGGCCGGCCGCATCGCGCCGACCATCCGCGCCGTCGAGCCGGCCTCCTGCCCGTCACTGACCAAGGGCGTGTACGCGTACGACTTCGGCGACACGGCGGGGACGACCCCGCTGATGAAGATGCACACGCTCGGGCACGGCTTCATCCCCGACCCGATCCACGCGGGCGGCCTGCGCTACCACGGCATGTCCCCGCTCCTCTCGCACGTGTACGAGCTGGGCCTGATCGAGGCGGTCGCCAAGACGCAGCGGGACTGCTTCGCCGCGGGCATCCAGTTCGCCCGCGCGGAGGGCATCGTGCCGGCGCCGGAGCCGACCCACGCGCTGGCCGCCTGCGTCGAGGAGGCCTTGCGCTGCAAGGAGACCGGCGAGGAGAAGGTGATCCTCACCGCGCTGTGCGGGCACGGGCACCTCGACATGGCCGCCTACGGCGCGTTCCTGTCCGGCACCCTGGAAGACCACGAACTGTCCACAGAGGAGATTGCTTCGGCCGTGGCGGCGCTGCCGGCCGTACCCGTGTGAGGAGGCACCACCAGTGGAGTACCTCTTCGATCCCGACGTCATCCACGAGTGCTCGATGGCCGGCCTCGGCCTGCCCAAGCCGGCCATGTTCGACGCCGTCGCCGAGTCCATGGACGCGAAGTACCCCGGCCGCATCGTCCACGACCAACCCTGGGTCTACAGCAACGCGGGCGGCGCGATGATCCAGATGAAGCTGTACTACGCGTCGGTGTTCGAGTACCTGATGATCTGGGGTACCCCGATCGGTTCCGAGGGGCACTCCGGCCGGCACCTGGTCGGGTTCTGGGACACCGTGATCGACGGCGAGATGTGGTACTACGGCGAGGGCCAGTTCGACAAGCGGGTGTACAAGCCGGGTGACCGGGTCTACGTCGGGCGCAACCAGGCGCGCGCGATGAACTTCACCGACGGCGTGTGGGCGGTGGAGTACGCGCGCGGCCCGCTGCCCGCGTCGGTGCCGTTCGGCGTCGCCGACGAACTGGTCAGCACGCTCGACTTCGCGACCGCGGGGCAGACGCTCGCGGTGTACGCCACGCTGGTGGGCCACCACTGGCGGCTGCCGCACGCCGACGGTTCGCCGTCCTCGCTGCTGCGCCGGTCGCTGGGCGGCCTGCTGGACACGGTCGGCCCGGTGGTGACCCGCTGGCTGCGGCCGCCCGAGCCGATCGACGACGTCCCCGCCGTGGACCGGCACGCCCCGCCCCCCTGACCCACGCCGGGTCACTCCGGGGACTGATACCGCTCCGGCGGGCGGGCGGCTACCCTTCGGACTGATGATTTGTCCTTATTCGGGGCAAGGCAGTGACCGGTGAAGGCTGGGCCAGCTGAGTCGGCGTCGCCCGCTGCCCCACCGTTCGCCACCGAGCACGACCCGCGGTGGCGGGCGCTGCGGTTCCTGGACGCGATGCGGCACGCGTACCCGGACGCGGGACCGGTACGGCTGCCCCAGTCGTACGCGGACCAGGCCAACCTGCCCCGTACCGGCTTCACCTACGACGCCGCGCTGGCCGTGCTCGCGTACCTCGCGGTCGCCCGTACCGAGCGGGTGGCGGGGCGGCCGGGCAACAGTGAGCCGCTGCTGCACGCCGCGCGGGAGATCGCCGGCGGCCTGCTGCACGTCCAGCAGGGCGACCCGGCGTACACCGACGGGCGGCTGCGCCAGGCCTACGCGCTGGACCCGTACCGGCCGGCGGCTCCCGTCGGGATCAGGCGGGCCGCCAGCCGCGCCGGCGACCAGGCCTGGGCCGGCATCGCGCTGTGCGAGCTGTACCGGCAGGGCGGGGACCCGCTGGTGCTGGCGGGCGCGCGGCGGTCGGGCGCCTGGGTGCGGGACTCGTGCCGGTCGGGTGCGGCCCTCGGTGGCTTCCGCGACGGCACCGCTGCCGACGGTACCCCCCTCATGTCTGTGTCCACAGCGGACAATGCGGCCCTGGTGGCCCTCTTCGACCGGCTCGCCGGCCTGACCGGCGAGCGGGTCTGGCTGGCCTGCGCGCAGCACGCGGCCGGCTTCGTGCGGCGGATGTGGAGCCGCGGCGGCCGGCACTTCCACGCCGGCTCGCCCGACGGCCGCGTGCCGGCCGCGGCGGCGCCGTCCGTGGCCGCGCAGGCGCTGTCCTGGCTCGCCCTCGGCGACCCGCGCACGCTGGGCTGCCTCGGTTGGGTGCTGCGCACGCTGCGGGTGACCGACCCGCCCGCGAGGCCGACCGGCGCGCTGCCCGCGGGCCCCCGGCTGACCGGCATCGCCGCCGACACCGCGGCCGGCGTGGTGTGGCTGGAGGGCTGCGCGCAGTACTCGCTCGCGCTCCGTCACGCGCCCGGCGGGGAGTTGCCGGCACAGGCGCAGCTCTGCACGCCGATCCGCGCGCAGATGATGCTGGGGCGCGACCAGACCGTCGACGGCCGGCCGCTGCCGGAGGGCTGTGGCGTGATCGCGGCGTCGAGCCGGCTGTGCCTGCCGGCCGTGCCGGTGCGCCACGTCGGCGCGAGCGCCTGGCTGGTCCTCGCGGCGTGCCCGGCGAACCCGCTGGCAGATTAGCGCGGATTTCGCCGCGGCCACCCCGGCGCAGGCCGCCGCGCAGTTCTTCACGCCGGCCCGGTCGATCCTCGGCGCCTGACCACCCGGCCCGCCACCACGTGCAGGGCGAAGAGGGCGAAGCCGAGCAGCACCGGCGTGGTCACCGGCACCATCACGGCGATCGTCACGGCCCCCGCCAGCACCGCGGCCAGGGCGGTCGGGGCCAGCGGCGCGGCGAACGCGGCGCCGCCGGCCCACCGCGCGGCCGCCCGCCAGCCGGTGCCGCCGCGCGCCCCGACCTGCACGAGGACCAGCGCGCCCAGGCCCACCACCTGGGTGGCGACCACGATGCTCACGACCAGGAACCCCCGCCCGCCGGGCACCAGGCCGCGACCGACCAGGACCAGGTCGGCGACGAGGAGCGCGGCACCCACGACGGCCACGACGCTGACCACGATGCCGGCGCCGAGGCCACGGACGAACAGACGAGCCATTTCGGGTACCGGCGGCATGGCGCGGTACCGGCACCAGTGTGCGGTCGCCGCCGACCCGGTCGCCAGCGCGGCACCGAGCGTCAGCACACCCAGCGACGCGATCGACACCACGATGCCCAGCAGTGCGAAGTCGGCCGCCGCGGACAGGGTCTCCCGCCAGTCCCGCACCCGCGCCGGCTCCGGCTCGTCGCCGCTGGTCACGCGCGCCTCGACCGGTAGTAGGGGGACATCCGCAGCAGCGCGGCGCGCGCGAACGGTCCGGCCGCTCCCATCAGCCGGCGCCGCCAGCCCAGGCTCGCCGAGATCGCCGCCGCGATGTCGTCGAACGTGTACCGCTGGTACCGCAGCAGCCGCTGGCTCTCCTCCGTGTCCAGCCAGTCGGTCGCGTACTCCGCGGTGCTGAACGCCTCCTCCGGCAACGGTTCCAGGCCCATGGCGCCCATCAGCCGGGTGAGGTATTCGCGGTAGGTGAGCTGGCACGACGGGCCGCCGCCCACGAACAGCACCCGGCCCCACACCGCCGGAGTGTGCAGCGCGTTGGCCAGCGCCAGTCCCGCGTCGTCGGCGTGCAGCGTCTCGATCCGGTTGTCCAGCCCGATCTCGAACATGATCGGGTGCGGGTCCCGGACGCCCAGCACCGGTACGTCGGCCAGGCGCAGGATGCACCAGGTCAGCGCGCTGTCCCGGATCAGCGACTCGCACCTGATCTTGTGCTCGGTGTACGCGTTCGTCGCCACCAGCGGGTCCTCGACCCGCCGGGGCGGCGGCTTGTGCAGCGTGTTGCCGTGTACGTCCAATGTGGAGCTGAACAGCAGCCGCGGCCGTACCGGCTGGGCCAGGCAGCCGGCCACCACGTTGGCCGTTGCGTCCACATTGACCTCGCGCGCGTACCCCGGCCGCTCCTCGCTCGCCGGTGGGATGACCGCGGCGAGGTGGACGACGGCCTCGACCCCCGCGCACGCCTTCTCGACGAGCGCCGCGTCGCGGACGTCGCCCAGCACGACCTCGACGCCGCGCGGCGCCGCCCGGCGCTGTGCCGCCGTGTCGAGCACGAGGCAGCGCACCTGGTGCCCCTGGCGCAGCAGTTCCGGCAGGGTGTGTGAGCCGACGTTGCCGGTGGCGCCGGTGAGCAGCACCTTCATGGAAACCCTCAGAGTAGGTAGGGGATCAGCGCGCGGCGCCGCGGCGGGTAGTCGGGGAAGCGCTCCCGGTACCAGTCGTGGTGTGCCAGGGCCCGAGGTGCCAGGTTGGCCGCGGTGTACGCGGCGAACGCCAGCCCGGCCACGGACCACGTGGCCAGCGCCCAACCCGCCCACTCGGCCATCTCGCCGAGGTAGTTGGGGCAGGACACCCACTCGAACGCGCCGCCGCGCGGCACCCGGTATCCGGACTCGCCGGGCCCGCGCAGCCGGCGCAGGGCGCGGTCGGACGTGATGTTGAGAGCCAGGCCGGCCAGGAACAGCGCGGCGCCGACGAGGAAGCGGGGATCGGTGAGCCAGGTGTGCGGGTAGTTGCCCAGCGCGGCCACCCAGCGCGCGTTGATCCACGCGTTGAGCACGTTGAACGCGACGGCCATCGCCATCACGCCCACCGGCACCCGGGCACCGGGCCGGATCCAGATCGGGTAGATGAAGGTGCGGTGGACGTAGTGCAGTTCCCACAGGGCGAGCAGCAGCAGCGGTACCAGCCCGGCGCGGTGCGGGCCGGTCGCGTAGACGCCGGCGAACAGCAGGGGAGCCGGGCTCTCCATCACCACCCACGCCACCCGGGCGGGTACCGAGGGTCCCCAGCCCGAGCGCCCGTACCGGCCGTACGGCGCGGTGATGAAGCGCAGCGAGATGAACGTCGGTATGGCGAGGGCTAGCTCCAGCACGACCAGCGCGCGGTAGAGGCCGGACTCGGGCACGCCGGGAGTCTATGCCCGACCTGCCCGCGCCGCGATCACCAGAGCGCCGCCTCCGGGACGCGGCAGGCGTCGGCGGCCGACAACCCCCGCCGGTCGAACGCGACCACCCGCCGGCCCACCTGCGCCTGCAACCGGCTGACCGCGCTCAGCAGCGCCAGCAACTGCACGCGCAACTCCGCGTCGGACAGGCCGGCGACATCCTGGGCGGCCAGCGCGTCGAGTGCCTCGGTCAAACCCGCTTTCGAACGCATGTACGCATCCTACGCCCCCGGTCGCCCCCAAGGGGGCCGCGTCCCCCGCGCTAGTCGCACGGCGGCCCGTCACAGTACGCTTGCCTTCCGGTCACCTGGCGCGCCAAGGGGCGCGCGCATCGACGAGGAGTAGTCGCCCGTGCCACTGAGCGCACCTGCCCAGGATCTCCAGTCGACGATCAACACGTTCGCCGCCAGTGTTTCCGAGGTGTCGGCTGCCGCGCTCGGTACCCCCGACGGGCTGCTGATCACCGCCTCGGTGGGGCTGGCGCGCGACCACGCGGACGAGTTGGCCGCGGTCGCCTGCGGGTTGGTCAGCATCGTGGCGGGCAGCACCAACCGGATGTGGGGCGAGGACCGGGTGGAGATCGCGGTGGCTCAGCTCACCAAGCGGGTACTGATGGTCAAGCCCATCGCCGACGGCGCCATCCTCGCCGTGGTCGCGACGTCCAAAGTGGACCTCGACTCCGCCGGTGCGGCGGTCGAGAGCCTCGCCATGCAGGTCGGCCGGCTGCTCACTCCGGAGCTGCGGGAGGAACTGCAGCAAGCGCTGCCGATCTGACCGCGACCGGTTGCTGGTCGACCACCGCGAGGGTCTGTTCCCGGCGCCGCCCGGGTGGCGAGTTGCGCTTCTCGGTGTACATGCGGTGGTCGGCGAAGCGCAGCAGCCGGTCGGCGTCGGCGGTGGCCGGCGTGGAGACCGCGATGCCCACGCTGGCCGTGACGCTCAGCTTCTGCGCGCCGACCTGGATCGGCCGGGCCAGCGCGCGCCGGATGCGCTGCGCCAGGTGGGCGGCGTGGATCGCGTTGGCCACCTTGCACACCACGAGGAACTCGTCGCCGTGCAGGCGCGCGGTGAGGTCGGCGTGCGTCGTGACGTTTCGCAGCCGGTTCGCGGTCTGCCGCAGCACCGCGTCGCCCGCGTGGTGACCGAACGTGTCATTGATCTGCTTGAAGCCGTCCAGGTCGACGAAGAACACGGCCAGGTGCTGCGGGTTGCGGGCGCCGGACTTGCCGCGCAGGGCCTTGTGCAGGTGGATCGAGGCGTACCAGGCGTTGGGCAGGCCGGTGAGCGTGTCGTGCGAGGCGCGGTGCAGCAGTTGCTGCTCCCACCGCACCCGTTCGGTGATGTCCCAGAGAGCCACCTGGCCGCAGGCCTCACCGGCGTAGGCGACCGGGGAGGTGCGCGCCTCGACGTGCCGGGTGCCCCCGCCGGGCCGGTGCAGGACCGCCTCGCCGGCCAGCATCGCGCCGCTCGTGGCCACCGGGTCGCCGCCGGGCAGCAGCGCCTCGGTCGGCTGCAGCAGGTCGTCGACGAGGACGCCGGCCAGCTCGTCCGGCGAGCGCGCGGCCAGGTCGGCCAGGGCCCGGTTGGCGTACCGGATCACCCGGTGCCGCAGGTCGTAGACGAGCGTGGCCACCGGGGAGTTGTCCACCAGGTCACCGGCGTCGGCGGGGTCCAGCGCGGGCATCGGGTCCGGCCCGGCCGCACCGCGCACCTGCTCGGGCAACTCACGCACCTCGACGTAGATCTCGCCCACCGGCGGCTCCTCGCGTGTCTGCGTCCCATCGGCCTGTCGGGGGACAGTCTGCCCGACGGAACCCCGTGGTCGATACCCGTAGTTATCACGGTTCTCTCGGTGACATTGACGGCGGCGCGGCCACGTCGTTAGATTGTCACATACCGACTGGTCGGTATGTGACCGCGCTGAAAGGGGTTGGCGTGCCGGTACCCGGACTGGATCTCGATCGGGCGGCGCCGCGTCTGGTCGAGGCCACCGGTGGCGCGCTGACCGGGGAGCTGACCGCGGAGGTCATCAGCGGCGGGCGTTCCAACCTGACCTACCGGGTCCGCGGCGCGACCGGCCAGGTGGTGGTGCGCCGCCCGCCGCTGGGTCTGGTGCTGCCCTCCGCGCACGACATGGCGCGCGAGTTCCGCGTCACCGCGGCGCTGTGCGAGGCCGGGTTCCCGGTGGCCCGCCCGCTCGCGCTGTGCATGGACGAGGACGTGATCGGCGCGCCGTTCTACGTCATGGAGTACGTCGACGGGATCGTGCTGCGCCGCACCGGCTCGCCGGAGGAGGCGGCCGCGGTGGGCGCGCTCGACCCGGCGCAGGCGCGGCGGTGCGGCGAGATCCTGGTCGACCTGCTGCTGCGCCTGCACCGCATCGACTGCGCGGCGGTCGGCCTCGGCGAGTTCGGCCGGCCCGACGGGTACCTGCTGCGCCAGGTCAACCGGTGGCACAAGCAGTGGGAGAAGTCGCGCACCCGCACGCTGCCGCTGCTGGACCGGGTCACCGAGCGGCTGCTCGCGACGCTGCCGGCCTCGCCGCCACCGGGCATCGTGCACGGCGACTACCGCCTGGACAACGTGATGTTCCGCCGCGACCTGTCCGCCATCGAGGCGGTCATGGACTGGGAGATGGCCACCATCGGGGACCCGCTGTCCGACGTGGGCATGCTCATGGTCTACACCGACCTGGCCGGCGGCGACATCACCTCGCCGGCCCCCGCCGGCTTCCCGTCCGCCGCCCAACTCGCCGAGCGCTACGGCGTCGAGCCCGACCGGATCGGCTGGTACCTCGCGCTGGGGCGGTACAAGCTCGCGGTGATCGCGGAGGGCATCTACGCGCGGTACCTGCAGGGAAAGACGGTCGGCGAAGGGTTCGCGCGGTCCGGCGCGGCGGTGCCGGTACTGATCGAGCTGGCCGCCGAGGCATTGCACATCACCTGAGGAGGGCGTCGTGGACTTCGCCTACAGCGAGCGCGCGCAGCAGTTTCTCCACCGCGCCGAGGAGTTCGCGCGCGACGTCGTGTACCCGGCCGAGGAGACGTTCGCGACGCAGGCGGCGGCGCAGCCCGACGTGTGGCACGCGCCGCCGGTCATGGCGGACCTCAAGAAGGAGGCCCGGGCGCGGGGCCTGTGGAACCTGTTCCTGCCGCACGGCGAGTTCGGTGCCGGCCTCACCAACATGGAGTACGCGCCGATCGCGGAGCTGTCTGGCCGCAGCCCGACCATCATGCCCGAGGCGATGAACTGCGCCGCGCCGGACACCGGAAACATGGAGCTGCTGGCCATGTTCGGCACGCCCGATCAGCAGGAGCGCTGGCTGCGCCCGTTGCTGGACGCCGAGATCCGGTCCTGCTTCTCGATGACCGAGCCCGCGGTGGCCAGCTCGGACGCGTCCAACATCGCCACCCGGATGGAGCGCGACGGCGACGAGTACGTCATCACCGGGCGCAAGTGGTGGTCGACCGGCGCGATGAACCCGCGCTGCAAGCTGTCGATCGTCATGGGCGTCACGGATCCGGCCGGGCCGCGGCACCGCCAGCACAGCATGGTGCTGGTACCGATGGACTCGCCGGGACTGACCGTGGTGCGCCCGACCACGGTCTTCGGGTACACCGACCACGCACACGGCGGGCACGCCGAGATCCGGTTCGACCAGGTGCGGGTACCCGTGGCCAACCTGCTCGGCGAGGAGCACCAGGGGTTCGCGCTGGCCCAGGCGCGGCTCGGGCCCGGGCGCATCCACCACTGCATGCGCGCCGTCGGCATCGCCGAGCGTGCCCTGGAGCTGCTGTGCAAGCGCACCCTGTCCCGGGTGGCGTTCGGCGGCCCCGTGGCCGACCAGGGCGTGGTGCGGGACTGGATCGCCGAGTCCCGGCTGCGCATCGAGCAGGCGCGGCTGCTGGTGCTCAAGGCCGCGTGGCTGATGGACACGGTCGGCAACAAGGGTGCCGCGCTGGAGATCTCGGCCATCAAGATCGTCGCGCCGGACGCCGCGAGCTGGGTCATCGACAAGGCGATCCAGGCACACGGCGCTGCCGGCGTCAGCGGGGACACGCCGCTGGCCTACCTGTACGCGGCCGTGCGCACCCTGCACATCGTGGACGGGCCGGACGAGGTGCACCGGCGCACCGTCGCGCGCCAAGAGCTGGCCCGGTGGCGGTAGCCGCCGCGAGCACGGGAATGCCCGGCCGCATCCTCGAAGCGGCGGCCGGGCTCTTCGCCGAGCAGGGCTTCGACGCGACGTCCGTGCAGCAGATCGTCGAGCGGGCGGCGGTCACCAAGGGCGCCATGTACCACTACTTCCGCTCCAAGGACGACCTGCTCTACGAGATCTACCACAGCCTCATCCAGGAGCAGCTGGCCGGCCTGGAGCGCATCCTGCGGCAGCGGCTGCCACTGCCCGAGACGCTGCGCGACGTCATCGCCGACCTGGTCGTGACGACCGCCGCACACCTGGCCGAGGCGGCCGTGTTCGGGCGCGAGATGCACAAGCTGGCCGGCGTGCGGATGGCGGAGCTACGGTCGGCGCGCCGCCGTTACCACGAGGCGTTCCGCGACCTGGTGGCCCAGGGCCAGCACACCGGCCTGTTCGGCGCGGCGGCGTCGGCCGAGACGGTCACGCTCATGGTGTTCGGCATCGTCAACCAGCTGCCGCACTGGTACCGGCCGGCCGGCCCGACGCCGCCGCGACAGCTGGCCGACGAGATCGCCGCCTTCGTCCTCACCGGTCTGGGCGCGGACCCGCTCCCCCCGGCCGCCCCCGGGCCCTGACGGCCGACCGCGCGGAGCAGGTCCCCCGCGATGGCGGCCCCGTTCCACCTGGCCTTCGCCGCCGCTCTGGCCGGCATCCCCAGCTGACTACTCGGCTGACTCGGACCTTTCCCCCTTACCGCCCATCTCAACCGCGCACCGCGTCACCGTGATCTGCATGCCCGCGCATTCTTGGCAGGGACGGCACCGATCCTGGTGCCGCAGCCAACAAGATCTCAACTCCCGCCTGATCACGGTGACCACCGCGCACGTCCGGTCGGTGACGGATTCCTGCGGTCACCCCGCGCGCCAGCGCCAACGGCCGCCGCCCGCGTCCCATGATCACGGTGGCGGGCTGGCTGGCAGGGCCGGGCCGTTTGACCCGTCGTCACGGATGCTGGGCAGGGTCAGGTCCGCGGGCAGCTCGACCTCGATCGCGGTGTACACCGTGAACATCGTCGTCCCGGGCTCGCAGGTGCCGGTCGGGCTGCTCCACGGCGACCCGGTATTCGT
>JBBWZQ010000247.1:0-18309 GCA_039649115.1 Micromonosporaceae bacterium
GCGCGAGGCGGAGCGGGTGGCCGACGCGCTGGAGGCGGCCCGGTGGTGGGCGGCGGCGGCCGAGGCACGGGTACTGGCCGGCCGGCTCGCGATGGAGCGCGGCCGGACGCCCCTGGCCTGCCAGCACTGGGACCGGGCGGCCCGGCTGCGCAACCGGGGGCCGGCGACGGTACGGGCCCGCGCCTGGTACGCGACCGCACTGCGCCGGGCCGCCACCGGCAACCGGCGGGGTGCGACCAGTGCGGCGCTCGCCGGGCTCCGGATCGTCGACGGGTACCGGGTCACCATGGGCGCGACCGACCTGCGGGCGCGCGCCACCGGCCACCGTACCGACCTCGTGCGGCTCGGCCTGGGGCTGGCCTTCGACAGTGGCCGGCCGGCCCGGGTGCTGGAATGGGCCGAGCGGGGCCGGGCCGGCCTGGTGCGCGTGCACTCGGTGCGGCCGCCCGACGATCCGGCACTGCGCGACGCACTCGCCGAACTGCGCGCCGCGGTGTCCGAAGTGGACCGGCTGCGCCGGGCGGGCCGCAGCGACGCCCGCGCGCTGGCGCAGCAGGCCGTGCTGGAGCGCGGGGTGCGGGACACGTTCCGGCGCCGCCCGGGTGTCGCCGAGCTGGCCGAGCCGGTACCCGCCGACCAGTTGGCGGCGAGCCTGGACGGCGCGGTGCTGGTGGAGTTCGTCGAGCACGACGGGCAGCTGTACGGGCTGACGGTCAACGGGCGCGCGCCGCGGCTGCACGCGCTCGGGCCGGCCGCCACCGTGGCCGGTCTGCTCGACCGGATCCCGTTCGCGCTGCGCCGGATCGGTCGGTCGAGGTCCACTGTGGAGAGCCGGGACGCCGCGTCGGCGGTACTGGCGGACGCCGCCGTCCGGCTGGACGCCGCCCTGTTGCGCCCGCTGGCCGCCGACATCGGGCAGGTACCGCTGGTGCTGGTGCCGACCGGGCGCCTGCAGTCGGTACCCTGGTCGATCCTGCCCTCGTGCGCCGGGCGGCCCACGGTGGTGGCCCCGTCCGCCGCCGCCTGGCACCAGGCCCGGGTGAGCACGGACCGGCGCGGTGCCGAGACATCGGTGGTCGCCGGCCCGGATCTGCCCGGCGCCGAACTGGAGGCGGCCGCGGTGGCCGAGGTCTACGGCACAGAAGCCCTCTCCGGTACCGCCGCCACCGCCACCGCCACGCTGCAGGCGCTGCGGCGCGCCGATCTGGTCCACCTCGCCGCACACGGCCGCCTGTCCACGCAGAACCCGCTGTTCTCCTCGCTGGTGCTCGCCGACGGCCCGCTCATGGTCTACGACCTGGAGGGGTTGGACCGGGTACCGTCCACTGTGGTCCTTGCCGCGTGCGACAGCGGGCGGCACGTGGTGTGGGCCGGCGACGAACTGCTCGGCCTGGCCGCGACGTTCCTCGCGCAGGGGACCCGGCAGCTGATCGGCTCGGTCATCCCCGTGCCTGACCTGGAGACCGCGCCGTTGATGGTGGAGTTCCACCGCCTGCTGTCCGGCGGCCGCAGCGCCGCGGACGCGCTGGCGCGGGCGCAGCGCACGGCCGCCGCGCAGGGCGGTGCCGCGCTGGCCGCGGCGGCCGCGTTCATCTGCGTCGGCGCGGACCTCGCGGCCCCCGCGCAGCCGCCCGTCCGCGCCGGCCAGCGGGTGCTGGCCGGCGCCACGCCATGACGGCCGGCTACCCCAGTCGCGGGATCACCTCGGCGGCCAGCCGTTCCATCTGGCCGCGCTGGTCGAACAGCGGGTTGAGCAGGATCATGCCGGCACCGGCGGCCACCACGTCGCGCAGGCCCACGACGCACCCGTCCGGGGTGCCGGCCACGGCGACCGGCGCCAGGCCGAGCCGGCCGCGGTATCCGTAGTAGCGGTCCAGCGCGTCGGCCATCCGGTTGCGCGCGCGGTCCGGATCGTCGTCCACGGCGACGTAGACCCGTTTGGCGATGGGGAAGCTGGCCGGGTCGCGCCCGTGCTCCTCCAGCGCCGCCCGGACGACCCGCACGTGCTCCGCGAACTGCGCCGTGGTGGAGGATCCGGCGCCGAAGAACCTGTCGCCGAGCCGGACCGCGCGGCGCAGCGACGCCGGCGCGCCGGCACCGAACCAGATCGGCGGGTACGGCTTCTGGAAGGGCTTGGGCTCCATGGCCACGCGGTCGAGTTGCCAGAAGCGGCCGTCGATGTCGACCCGCGGCTGTGTCCACAGTGCCTTCATCACCCGCAACCCCTCGGTGAACCGGGCGACGAAGGTCGCGGGATCCACGCCGAAGGCGGCGAACATGCGGGTGCGTCCACCGGTCGCGATGCCGACGTCGAGACGGCCGCGGCTGAGCTGATCGAGGGTGCTGAGGCTCTTGGCCAGGTGCAGCGGATTGTGCAGCGGGCTGACGAACACGGCGCAGCCCAGCCGCAGCCGCTGCGTGCACGCCGCGGCATAGGTCAGCGTGGCAACCGGCTCCAGGTGCGGGATCGAGCCGATCACCTGCTCCATGGTCCACGCGCTCTCGAAGCCGAGCTGCTCGGCCCGTGCCAGGTAGTCGCGCAGCCCGGCCGGATCGAATGCTCCGTCGGCGACGGACTGGGGGATCGAGATCCCGAATCTCATGCCCGACCCTAACCTCTGCCGAATCGCCGCCCGCGACTGTCCTCAGTAGACAGTCGCCGCGGGCGAAGGAAATGGGATCAGGTGCATCCCCGATCCCATTCCCCGTTTGCCAGTGCCCCGTTTTTATGGGGCCCTGTCAGCCCGCGAGGTCGAACTCTCCGTCTTTGGTTCCGGCGACGAAGGCGTCCCACTCGGCTGCGGTGAAGACCAGAACAGGTCCGCTCCGGTCTTTGCTGTCGCGGACCGCGATCGCCTGCTCGAGGCTTGCGACCTCGACGCAGTTGCCGTTGCCGCTGCTGCGCGAACTCTTGCGCCAGGCAGCGCCGGTGAGGTCCAGGGCCATTCCGCACCCCTTGTCGGTCGGTGGTGGTTGAACACTACGTTGTGTCATGAGTTCGCCCCCGGAATGGCGGACCGAACCGGTCGGCGCCTCGCCGCCCATGTTATACCCTCCGACGCCGATGAATCCCGCACAGCCTGTCCGCTATCGCAGCCTCCCTGCTAGACAGCGCACACCCCGCGCGTCGCAGATACGGGCCGTCACGGAATGTGGTTGTCAGTAATGGGCACTGGACCGCACTCAGCCGCTCACATTAGGTAATCGTGATGGTGGCGGCGCCGGCCTCAGGCCGACAGCTCCTCGCCGTCGTCGTCGCGCAGCAGGCTGGCGGTCTCGTCGATCACCCGGTACACCCGCCGCTCCCACGTGCTGCGCGGCGGGTGCCCGATGCCCTTGCGTACCAACAGGCCCAGGACCCTGTCCTTGTTGACGCCGGTGGTGCGCACGATGGCGGCGACGGCGGCGGCCTCCTCGGATCCCAGGGTCACGTAATCCTGGTCGCCGTCGTGTGCCATGGGCTTTGCTCCCCGGGGGCTGGTCGGACATTCACGTGCATCTGCTTGTGCACGATAATAGCGCCCGACCCCCGAAAGTTCCGGCCGTGCCGTCCGTTGCGGCCTTGTTGCAGCTCCTTCTGAGCCGGATCAGGAGATAGTAAAGGTGGCCAGCCGCAGGTCAGAGCCGAATACCAGATAGACGTCGTGCCGGCCGCGGGCCGGTGCCAACGCAGCATTCACGGTGGCGTACGTGTACCCGCTTCCGGTACTCGCCACGGTGGCGGTGCCGAGCAGCGGTCCGGTGGGCGAGTCGAGCCGGACCTCGATGGTCCCGGATCCCGCGCTCGCCTTGGCCACCCGTGCGCTGAACGTGGTGGTCCGGTCGCGCAGCGCCGAATCGGCGAACGCGATCCAGTCGCCGCCCGCGACGGCGCCGACGGCCGTACCCCGCGCCTTGCTCTCGTCGACCAGCCGGACACCGGAGTACGCGTCGAAGTTCTCCGCGCGGGTGAGCCGGGACAGGTCGCGCGGCGGGATCGTCTCGCCGTGGACCCGCAGCGTGGCCCGCTGCCGGATGTCCGCGGACGAGGCGCCGACCAGCACGTCGTAGTCGGACGACTCGACCGCCCAGGTGCCCCGCGTGACGTCCCAGTGCGCCAGGTCGGCGACCCGCAGCGTGAACCGGACCGTCCTGGTCTGGCCGGGCGCCAGGGTCACCCGCTGGAACGCGCGCAGCTGCTTGACCGGCACCTTGTCCCGGGACGTGCGCTGGTGGGTGTACGCCTGCACGACCTCGTCACCGGCGCGCCGGCCGGTGTTGGTGACGTCGACGCTGACCTCGACCGTCCCGTGCGCGTCCGCCGCGCCCCGACTCAGCTTCAGGTTGCGGTACCGGAAGTCGGTGTAGGACAGGCCGTAGCCGAACGGGTACAGCGGATCGCCGCGGTAGTAGAGGTAGGTCTGGTCGGAGTTGATGATGTCGTAGTTGAGCAGGTCCGGCGGCAGATCAGCGTCGGACCGGTACCACGTCTGGCTCAGCCGGCCGGCCGGGTTGACGGCACCGAAGAGCACGTCGGCCACGGCGTGCCCGGTCTCCGCGCCGGCGTGTGTCGTCCACAGGATCCCCGGCACATTGCGCTGCTCCCAGGTCACGGTGTCGGGGTAGCTGGTCTCCAGCACCACGATCGTGTGCGGGTTGGCCTTGCGTACCGCCTGGACCAGGGCTTCCTGGCCAGCCCCCAGCGCCATGCTCGTGCGGTCGTGCGCCTCCCGGCCGTTGATGAACGGCATGCTGCCGACCACCACGACCGCGGCGTCGGCGCCCTTGGCCGCGGCCACCGCGCTGTCCACGCCGCTGGTCACGACCTCCTTGGTGAAGTGGGCCGCGCCGGCCGCGGTGCGGGAGCCCAGCGTCAGGTTGCCGCTGGCGTCGACCGTGACGTAGTTGGTGCCACCCCACCAGCTCTCCTGGGTCTCGTACCCGGCGTAGTGCAGCACGTAGCTGCCGTCGGGCTGCGGCTCCACCTTGAACTGCTGCTGGACGAACCAGCCGCTGGGCTGGTCGTCGCGGGTGACGAACGGACCCCAGTTGTAGCCGAGGTACTTGCCGTTGGCGACGTTGCGCAGCGTCGAGACGCCCTGACCCCAGTCCACCGTGTCGAACTGGGTGCTGGCCGAGGACGTGGTGGCGCTCTCGTTGACCACGGTGGCGTCGGTGGTGCCGGTGGCCGTGACGTACCTGCCGGTGGCCACGTCCTTGAGCGCGATCCGGTCGGTGCCCTGGCTCTCCGCGACCGAGCCGGCGGGCAGCCGCTCCTTGATGCCCTGCAGCGGGGTGACCGTGTACGGCAGGTTGCCGCTGTACCAGTCGGAGTACAGCACGTTGGACAGTGGGCCGACGACCGCCACCTTCGACGTCTTCGCCGGGTCGAGCGGCAGCGCGCCGTGCGAGTTGCGCAGCAGCACCATCGCCTCGTCCGCGGTCTTGCGGGCCAGGGCCCGGTGCGCCGGGCTGTCGATCACGTCCGGCCCGATCCTCGCGTACGGCCCGCCGTCCGGATCGAACTGGCCCAGCCGGAACCGGACGCTCAGCACCGGACGCACCGCCGTATCGATGTCCCGCTCGGTCAGCGTGCCCTGGGCGAGCGCGGACCTGAGCGCGTCGGCCATCGGCTTCGCGTTGGAGCCGTCGATGGTGAAGCTGTTCAGCCCGGCCTTCACGACGGCCGCGAACGCGTCGGGCGCCGCCGGGTAGTAGCCCTCCGAAGAAATCAGGTTGTACGGCGCGAAGGCGTCGCTCACGTTGTAGAGGTCCCGGTCCGTCCAGCTCCGCACGACGCCGTTCAGGTCCGGGCTCACCGTGTCGGGCCGCCCGTTGACCAGGTTGTAGGAGGCCATCACCCCCGTGGCCGCGTCCGCCGCGATGGCCGGCCGGAATGCCTGCCGGTCGTACTCGTTGAGCACCCGGGGCGGCACGTTCGAGGACGTCACGTCGCGCGCGACCTCGTTGTTGTACGCGAGGTAGTGCTTGAGCGTCGGCGCGGTCTTCAGGTAGCGGGAGTCAGTTCCCGAAAGGCCCGATCCGTACGCCGTCGAGATCGCACCGGTCAGTACGGGATCCTCGGAGTACCCCTCCTCGTTGCGACCCCAGCGCGGATCGCGCAGCAGGTTGACCACCGGTGCCCAGAGATTGAGGCCCCATACCGCGGGGTCGACCGCGTTGTAGCCGCGCGCCTCGTCGCCGACGGCCGAGCCGACCCGGTCGACCAGCGCCGTGTCCCACGTGCTGGCCAACCCGACGGCCTGCGGAAACACCGTGCCCTTGGCGGTCACCACGTTCCAGTTGTCGTTGACGTTGTTGGACCAGGCCACCCCGTGCAGCGCCTCGGTGCCGGCCTTGAAGTAGGGGATGCCCAGTCGCGGGATGGCCGCCTGGGACTGGTGCAGCAGCGAGATCTTCTCGTCCAGGGTCAGCCGGCCCATCAGGTCGGCGATCCGGGCGGCCAGCGGCAGGCGCGGGTTGCGGAACGGGTACGCGGAGGCTTGCGCTCGACCCGGCAGGGCGAGCGTGGCGACGAGCGCCAGCACCACCGCGGGTATGGCACGACGGAGGTACCGCTTGTGCGTCACAAGAGCTCCTCGGGGTGTGGGAGTCGAATCGCTTCGATAGCACGCGAACAGCTTGCCGGCATCCACGGATCGACTTGTCTCTACGGATCGTCAACCGCACGTGCCAATGTGTCAATGGGGCGTGCGGTCGGCGATTGTCACCAGCTCACACCGGCGCCCACCAGGAATCCGGTGGGCGGGACCCCGCGTCGAAACTTTCGGATTTCGTCGCCGGGGCCCTGGTACCGCTGGGGAAGCTGGCTTTGCGGCGCCCGCACGGCAACCGCGGACCGGCGCGCGGCGGCGGGTCGGGTTGCTCTGAATCGATATTCGACGATCCCTTGACGCCTGCTTCGTGAACGCTAACATCGGTTCACCCGCGCGCCACCTGGACCGTCTCCGCCCCTTCCGGATCGGCCTCGGCGACGTCCGCCCCGCGGGCATGGACACCTGAGAGGCGACTATGCATCCCCTGTCTCGCCGTGCTGTCACCGTGCTGGCCGTGTTGTTGCTGGCTTCCGCCGGCTGGTTGGTGGGTGTGCGGACCGCCCGTCCGGCGTTGGCGCTGTCCAACGGGTTGGCGCTGACGCCGCCGATGGGGTGGAACGACTGGAACGCGTACGGGTGCAACGTGTCCGAGACGCTGGTGAAGCAGACCGCCGACAAGCTGGTGTCCTCGGGCCTGGCGGCGGCCGGCTACCAGTACGTGAACATCGACGACTGCTGGCTGCAGCACAGCCGGGACGCGGCCGGGAACCTGCAGCCGGACTTCGCGAAGTTCCCCGACGGCATCTCCGGCACCGCCGCCTACGTGCACTCCAAGGGGTTGAAGCTGGGCATCTACGAGGATGCCGGCACCGCGACCTGCGCCGGCTTCCCGGGCAGCCTGGGGCACGAGACCGCGGACGCGCGGCTGTTCGCCTCCTGGGGGGTGGACTACCTCAAGTACGACAACTGCAACAACAACGGCTCCACCACCCAGGCGCAGTACATCGCCCGGTACTCCGCGATGCGCGACGCGCTGGCCGGCACCGGCCGGCCGATCGTGTACAGCGTGTGCGAGTGGGGCATCAACACGCCGTGGACCTGGGGCGCCAACGTCGGTCACCTGTGGCGCACCACCGGCGACATCGGGCCCACCTTCGCCAGCATGCTGAACATCTTCCACACCAACGTCGGCCTCGCCTCCTTCGCCGGGCCCGGGCACTGGAACGACCCAGACATGCTGGAGATCGGCAACGGGATGACCGCCACCGAGGACCGGGCCGAGTTCAGCCTGTGGGCCGTGATGGCCGCGCCGCTGCTGGCCGGCAACAACCTGGTTGGCGCCAGCGCCACCACCCTGTCCATCCTGGGCAACACCCGGGTCGTCGCGGTCGACCAGGACAGCGCCGGCAGGCAGGGCACCATGGTCTCCGCCACCGGCGGGCGCGACGTGCTGGCCAGGCCCCTGGCCAACGGCGACGTGGCCGTGGTGCTGTTCAACGAGAGCGCCTCGACCCAGACCATCTCCACCACGGCCGCCGCGATCGGCAAGACCGGCGCGGCCAGCTACACCCTGACCGACCTGTGGTCCGGCGCGACCAGCAGCACCACGGGCACGATCAGCGCCAGCGTGCCCGGCCACGGCGTGGTCATGTACCGGGTCGCCGGCGGTACCACGGGCGGTGGCGGCGCGAGCACCACCGCGCTGCGCGGTACCGGCTCCAACCGGTGCCTGGACGTGCCGAACAGCAGCACCACCAACGGGGTACAGGTCGACATCTGGGACTGCAACGGCCAGACCAACCAGCTCTGGACCTCCACCGCCGCCGGGCAGTTGCAGGTCTACGGCTCCAAGTGCCTCGACGCGAACAACAACGGCACCAGCAACGGCACGGCGGTGCTGATCTGGGACTGCAACGGCCAGGCCAACCAGCAATGGCGCGTCAACTCCGACGGCACGGTCACCGGTGTCCAATCAGGACTCTGCCTCGACGTCACCGGCGCCCGCACCGCCAACGGCACCCTCGTCGAACTGTGGACCTGCAACGGCGGCACCAACCAGAGATGGACCCGCGGCTAGCGCCGCCCACCACCCACACATCCGTCCCCATACCCCGGAGTGCTTCATGCTCAGACGACGTAAGCGCGCCGTCATCGCGACCGCCGCGGCGGCCACCGCCGCCATCGGCGCCGGCGTGCTCACCGCGACGGCCGCGTCCGCCGCGACCGGCTGCGGTGTCGACTACGCCGTCTCCAGCCAGTGGCAGGGCGGGTTCGGCGCCAACGTCACCATCACCAACCTCGGCGACCCGGTGACCGGGTGGACGCTCACCTGGTCCTACACCGCCGGCCAGACGGTGACGCAGGCGTGGAACGCGACCGCGACGCAGAGCGGCGCGAACGTCACCGCGACCGACGTGAGCTACAACGGCGCCATCGCCACCAACGGCACCGCCGCGTTCGGCTTCAACGGGTCCTGGAACAACGCGGCCAACCCCGACCCGGCGAGCTTCACGCTCAACGGCATCGCGTGCACCGGTGCGGTGGGCGCGTCGCCGTCGCCGTCGGTCGGCTCGCCCCGGCCCTCGTCGAGCCCCGGTGCCACGACCAGTCCCGCACCACCTCCGGCGGGCAACGCCAAGCAGCTGGAGAAGCTCAACCGCGGGCTGATCAGCGTCCGGTCGGGCAGCGGCAACCTGGTGTCGTGGCGGCTGCTCGGCACCGAGGCGTTGAGCACCGGGTTCAACGTGTACCGGGCCGGCGCCAAGCTGAACGGGACACCGATCACCAACTCCACCAACTACCTGGACTCCGGCGCAGGCGTCGGCGCCAGCTACACGGTGCGGGCCGTGGTCGGCGGGGTGGAGCAGGCCGACTCCGAGCAGGCGCTGCAGTTCACCAACGGGTACCTGGACCTGCCGCTGCAGGTACCGGCCGGCGGTACCACCCCGGACGGGGTCGCCTACACGTACAGCGCGAACGACGCCAGCGTCGGCGACCTCGACGGGGACGGCCAGCTGGACTTCGTGGTGAAGTGGGACCCGTCCAACTCCAAGGACAACTCGCAGTCCGGCTACACCGGCGACGTGTTCGTCGACGGGTACCGGCTCAACGGCACCCGGCTGTGGCGCATCGACCTCGGCCGCAACATCCGGGCCGGGCAGCACTACACCCAGTTCCAGGTGTACGACTACGACGGCGACGGCAAGGCCGAGATCGCCATGAAGACCGCCGACGGGACCGTCGACGGTACCGGCCGGGTGATCGGCTCGGCCGGGGCCGATTTCCGCAACTCGGCCGGCTACGTGCTGTCCGGGCCGGAGTTCCTGACCATGTTCAACGGCCAGACCGGCGCCGCGATGTCCACAGTGAACTACGACCCGCCGCGCGGCACGGTGTCCGACTGGGGCGACTCGTACGGCAACCGGGTGGACCGGTTCCTCGCCGGCACCGCGTACCTGGACGGGCAGCGGCCCAGCGTCGTCATGGCCCGCGGCTACTACACCCGCACCGTCATCGCCGCCTGGGACTTCCGCAACGGGTCGCTGACCAAGCGGTGGACGTTCGACTCGCGGGCCACGGCCGGTGCCGGCGGGGCGGGCGGCCCGTACGAGGCGGAGGGCAACCACCAGCTGTCCATCGCCGACGTGGACGGGGACGGCCGGGACGAGATCGTGTACGGGTCGATGGCGGTCAACGACAACGGCACCCCGCTGTGGGCCAACCGGCTCTTCCACGGCGACGCGCTGCACGTGGTGGTCGATCCGAGCCGCGCCGGCTTCCTGGTGTTCAAGCCGCACGAGCACACCGACCAGCCGGCCACCTCGCTGGTCGACGCGCGTACCGGTGCGGTCGTGTTCACCAACCCGACCTGCACCTGCGACAACGGCCGGGGCGTCGCCGGTGACGTGTACGCCGGCAACCCGGGCGTGGAGTTCTGGTCGGCGGCGGTGGACGGCCTGTGGAACATCCGCGGGCAGAACGTCGGCCGCAAGCCCGGCTCGATCAACTTCCTCGCGTGGTGGGACGCGGACCCGGTGCGCGAACTGCTCGACGGTACCCACATCGACAAGTACGGCACCGCCGGCGACACCCGGCTGCTGACCGCCAGCGGGGTGGCCTCCGACAACGGTACGAAGTCGGTGCCGGCGCTGTCCGGCGACCTGTTCGGCGACTGGCGCGAGGAGGTGGTGTGGCGCACCAGCGACAGCCACGCGCTGCGGATCTACAGCACGCCCACCCCGACCACCATGCGCCTGTGGACACTGCTGCACGACCCCATGTACCGGGTCGCCATCGCCTGGGAGAACACCGCCTACAACCAGCCGCCGCACCCGGGCTTCTTCCTCGGCAACGGCATGGCCACCCCGGCCCAACCGAACATCTACCTCCGCTGACCGCCATGCGGCACCTGATCGCGGCGGCCGTGCTGACAGCGGCGGTCACGCTCGGCACCGGATGCGGCGGGACGCCGTCCCGTCCCGCCGCGCCGGCCAGGTCCGCCGCGGTCTCACCAGGCGCGGTCTCACCAGGCGCGGTCTCACCAGGCGCGTCGGCTCCGCCGGAGTGCGCCGCCGCGCACCGGATCATCAACGAGGCCACGGCGGCGTTCACGGCAGAGGTGGACCGGGCGGTCGCCGCCGGGAACAGCGGCGACACCCGGGCCCAGGCCGCCGCGATGGCGCAGTTGCGGTCCACCTTCGACGGTTGGTCCAAGGCACTGTCCACATTGGCCACCAAGACGGCCGATGCCGGCCTGCGGGCGGTACTGGCCGACTACGCCGGCGCCGTGGCCGCGACCATCGCCCGGGTCCACCAGCCGGCCGACCTGGAGCAGCTGGCCACCTTCGACGACCGCGAGCTGGACATCATCGCGGACCGGTTCGCCGCCGTCTGCCCGTGACGCTCCCGGGCCGCCCTCGTCAGGCCGCGACCTCCTGGCCCGCGCGTACGCCCGAGCGGGCGCATCCGCTGGCCTCCTTCATGGCCTGGCGCAGGATCGCGACCGCGCCCGTGGCGGACAGCCTCCCCCGGTGGACCAGCAACAGATCCTCGACCGCGCACACCGGCGGTGCGTGGTCCAGCGCCTCGGCCAGCGACGGCCTGCGGTACGCCCACTGCGCCACCGCCGAGACCAGCGACTCGGCCAACCGGGGCGGGCTCGCCTGCGCCCGACCCCGGCTCGGGCCGTGCTCGGCCGCGGCCGAGGCCGCGGCGGCCGTGCCGTCCAGGCCCGGCTGGCCGCGGTACCGGGCCAGCAGGCTCGCCCGGTGCGGCCAGAAGTCCCACACCTTGGTCTCGTCGATCAGCCGCTGCACCGCGCCCGGGCGCTCGTAGCACAGGGCGACCTGGATGGACTCGGTGCTCCCGTCCGCGACCAGCGCACCCAGCAGCGGGTACCGGCCGCGGGCCCCGGCCACCTCGTAGAAGGTGCTGCGGCTGCCCTTCGGCTGCACCGCGTGCACGACGCGGTGCCACGGCAGGGATGCCTCGCCACCGTCGATCAGCCCGGCGAGCGCGCGGTAGTAGGACGTCTTGGTGCGCCAGTGCCGCTTCTCGTCGGGCCTGTCCCCGGTGAGCGAGCGCAGCCACCGCGCGGTGACACTGTTGTCCAGAATGGAGGCAGTCGACACGGTCACTCCTGTCATTGGTGCCTGGCGCCACAGACACGAGTCATCGCAACGAATCCACCCCGCACCCTAGCGAGCACGTCGATGAATCTCGCCCGCGAAACGGTGCGGGACTTTCGATGTCACAGCCACCGGGGACAGACGATCATACGGGCGGCCCTCGGGCGATCAGCGGTGATCGATTATTGGACACCGGACTGTCCGGCCTTGGACAGCCGGGCGCCATTCCGCGCCGTACCGGTGGATACTGTCAGCCGTTGCCCCGCGCCGAGGGGGCGGCGCGGCTCTCACCTCTCGGGAGACAACCCATGCTCACCCTCATCGCCCACCGCCTGTCCGACGCCGCGAAGGCCCGGATCCGGACCCTCTGGCCCTACCTGATCGGCGTCATCGCCACCTGGCTGGTCGCGAAGGTGCGGCCGGCGGGTCTGCACGTCGACTCCATCACCGCCGGAGCGGTCGTCAGCTGGGTTCTCGGCACCATCGTGTACGAGGGCGGCAGGTGGCTGGCGTCCCGGCGCGGGCGTGGCCGGCCGGCGGCGGTGGCGCGCTGGGCCGGTCGCTGGATGGTGTCGCTCGGCCTGCCGATCCAGTCCCCGTCCTACCCGACCCCGGCGCAACCTCAACCGGGACAGGGCCAGCCAGCGCCGGCCACCGGTCCGGCGCCGCAGAAGGCCAGCCAGCCCGCCTGACCGGCACCCGGCACCCGGCACCCGCCCGCTCGTCGCCGCGCCGCCGGCGGAGCAGCTCTGCATGACAACGCTGATCGGTCGATGCCAGTGCACCGGGACCGCCGGCCGGCCTCACGGACCGAGGAACGCGACCCGGCCGTGCTCGCCCGAGGCCCAGCAGGCGCCGTCCGCGGCACACGACACCGCGTCGAAGCTGCCGGTGTCGAACCTGGTCCAGGTGCGACCGCCGTCCCGCGTGAGGTCGCTGCCGGTGGGCCCCACCGCGATCGCGGTACCGGCGTGCCGCCCACCGCCGTCCGCGCGCCAGGCCACGCCGGAGCGGTACTCGCCGGGCGCGGCGGTGGCGAGGGTCCAGCGCGCGCCGCCGTTGCGCGTACTGGCGGCGGCATCCGGCGCCTGGGTCGGCGCGGCGAAGTCACCGCCGACCGCGATGCCGTGGCCGGAGTCGCGGAAAGCCAGGGAGTAGATGCCGGCGGTGGGTCCACTCGGGATCGGCGTGGACACGACGGTCCACGTGCGACCGGCGTCGGCGGTGTGGAAGACCCGGGAGGACGACCCGCCACCGGTGCCGAACCAGGCGTCCTCGTGGAAGCCGCCGCGCCGCCCGGTCGTCACCAGGCAGGTACCGCTCGCGGCGAACGCGAACTCGCCGTCCAGGGCCGGTGGCATGCCGGCCGCCGGCAGTACCCGCCAGGACCGGCCGCCGTCCGATGTGGACAGTATCCGGAACCGGCCCGCCACCGGGTCGGACAGGGCCAGCCCGTGCCGCCGGTCGAGAAACGCCATGCAGTCGTAGAAGGCGCCCGGATCGTCGTTGCGGAACGTCTCGGTCCAGTCCTGCCCGCCGTCGTCGGTGACGTAGACGCGGGACTGGTCGCCCTCGCCGATCGACAGCGCCACGGCGTGCCGCCCGTCGAACGCCTCGATGTCGCGGAACTGCAGGTCGGCTGTCCCAGGTGGACCGACCTGCCGCCAGGTACCGCCGCCGTCGACGGTGCGCAGCACGGTGCCGGCGCTGCCGCTCGCCCAGGCGACCTGGTGGCTGACCGCGGCCAGCCCGCGCAGCCGGGCATCCACACCCGTGTCCACGAGCGTCCAGGAGGGAGCGGGCCGGGCGAAGCCGCTCGCCGCCGCGAGCGCGACGAGCCCGAAAGCGACCGACGTCATTGGCAGCCTCATGCCGGCCGACGTTACCGCAGGATCCGGCGCCGGAGAAGCGCGGTTACCTGGCGTACCGCCGCCGGTCGTCCCGGCGTGACCTCGCCTTGGCTACCTGGCGCTAGTCTACGAGGGTGACCGGTCGGCCCATCCTCGCGGTGGCGCATCGTGCGGGCAACAGCCTCGCGGATCTGCGTGCCGCGCTGGACGCCGGGGTCGATCTCGTCGAGGCGGACGTGCATCTGTTCCGGGACGCGCTGGAGGTGCGGCACCGCAAGGCGATCGGCCGGCACGTGCTCTGGGAGCGATGGTGCGAGGTGAACTGGCGGCGGAACCTCGCCCTGCCCGAGCTGGCGGACGTGCTCGCCGTGGCCGCCGGCGACCCGCGGCTGATGCTCGACCTCAAGGGCCCGTCCCTCGCCGTCGCGCCGCATGTCGCCGCTCTCCTGCGCAAGGTCACGCCGCAGGTACCGGTGACCGTCTGTACCAAGCAGTGGCGCATGTTCGAGGCCTTCGACGGCGACTCCCACGTGCGGCGCGTCTTCTCCGCCAGCGACTGGCTGCAACTGGCCCGGCTGCGGGCCCGGCTGCGCCGTCGCCCGGTCTTCGGCGTCTCCATCCGGCGCCAGCTGCTCAGCCGGGCCGCCGTCGCCGAGCTGCGGCGGCGCGCGGAGGTGGTCATGGTGTGGCCGGTGGACACCGAGGCGGCGCTGCAGGACGCGCTCCGGCTCGGCGTCACCGGTGTGATCAGCAAGAACCTGGCCCTGCTGCGCGGGCTCGTCGGCGCCCGGTGACAGTCGGGGGACGGGACCCGTGGTCCCGCCCCCCCGATGCGGTCAGGCCGTGCCGGCCGCCAGGTGGTGCGCCTGCGACAGGAGCACCTCGGCCCACGCCAGTTCGACCCAGACGGCGATCCGGCTGGGCCGGGCGTGGCCGAACTCGGCCTGGTCCAGCGTCTTCTTGATCTGTTGTGCCAGGGCGTCCCGCTGGTCGGCGAGCTGGGCCAGGCGGGACTCGGTCCGCGTGAAGGTGCGGTCGCCTGCCGAGGAGCTGGCCAGCGCCACCGTGTCCGCCTTGAGCGTGTCCGTCGCGAACGCGCCGACCGACGAGTTCAGCTGGTGGTACGCCGCCGCCAGCTCCGCCACGTCATCGAGGTCGCGGTGTGACACGATGCCGGTGATCACCACGCCGTCCGACAGGTAGTCGTCGTGCAGCCCGGCGAGGGAGAGCAGCGTCGGCCGGATGTCGGTCTCCTCCACCCACGGGCCCTTGCTGGCCCCGGGCACGGTCAGCGCCGGCAGTCCGTTCTGGCCGGCCGCGCTCGCCGTCGCGCCGTGCTGCGGATCCGGTCCGACCAGCCCCTTCCTGGCCACGCCGGGTCCGGCCATGCCCGCCCAGGTCACGTCGATGTCGGGCGAGTAGTAGCCGTGGTTCCAGGCGAAGCGCGCGAACTGGACGGCGCAGTCGGTCGCCGGGTCCGTCGACGCCGCGCACCTGGGGAACGTGCTGTCGAAGTAGTAGTCGGGCTTGGGGAAGATGGTGTAGCTGGGCGTGCGCAGCGGGTCGGCGGTCTGCATGTGCAGGATCCGCTGCTCGACCGCGCCGGCCTGGTAGTTGACGATGGTCTCGCCGGTCACCCCGCTGTACGGGTTGTTCGCGGTCAGCGCCGCCGTGTCGCGTTGCAACTGGCGCAGCGCCGGATCGGCCGGCACCGGCTTGCCGTTGACGTACATCACCGCGCCCTGCGGCTCGACCGCGAACGGGGTGGTGTTGCCGCGCTCCTTCTGCAGCAGCAGGGGCAGGTTGGCCTCCCGCTCGCCGATCTGGTCGGCGGCGTAGGCGCAGGGGACGGTCACGCCGTCGCAGCCGGCCGGCGTCGGGGTACTCGCCCGCAGCGTGTTCGCGCCGGCGAGGTGGTCGTTCTCCTCGGCGGAGATGACGAACAGCGTGTTCCGCGGTGTGATGCCCGCCTTGCCGAGCCGGTCGAAGAACTTCACGAACGCGTCGTCGTACGCCCTGGCCGTGGCGATGTAGCACGGGTCGCCGGGGCCGAGCGGGTAGCCGTTGCCGGTGGCCGACGCGGTCGTGCACCCCGTCTGGCCGGACTTCTTCTCGTGGACGTCGGAGATGTAGCCGTACGTGACGGGGATGCCGGCCTCCTGCATCGAGGCGAGGTAGGCCAGCGTCTGCGACGCGGTCGGGTTGAAGCCGGGGAAGCCGGCGGTACCCGCGAACGTGTTCTTGATGGTGTTCCCGTCGAGGTCGACGAGGTCACCGTTGGCGTCGGTGACCGGGTACCCGTTGTGGGACAGGTTGGCCTGGCCACCGCTGACCAACGGGCTGACGTACTTGTAGCCGAACAGCGCCCGGTAGCCGTCGTAGCCGCCCGGCTCGGTCGGCAGCGCATCCGGGACCGCGCGCTGCGCCGTCGAGCACGCCGTGTCCGCCTTGGCGCAGTGCACCGCCTCGCCGACGTACTTCGCGGTCGTCTTGTCCTTGAAACCGGTGTCCGCGTTGTTCTCTGCCGCCTCCGGCGAGCCGGCCCCGAATACGTTGGGAATGTCGACGTTCGTGTTCTCCAGCACCATGTTGGCGGTGGAGAAGTTACCCACCGAGCAGCCGGCGCGGGTGAAAGGCACCCACGGCGCGGGCGTGATGGTACCGGTGTCGCCCTGCCGCGCCGGTACCGTCGGCGAGTACACCATGGACGGTGTGGTGGGCTCGGTGCTGGACACCGCACCGGCCGCCGAGTTGTAGGCCGGCGAGGTCCAGTAGACGAACGACCCGTCGGACTCGGTGGTGCCGTCCGGCTTGTAGGTCTTGTAGCTGTTGCTGACCGGCATGCCGTGCCGGTCGCCGTACAGGCCGGTGTAGATGGAGAGGCTGTCGTTCGCCGTGTGTGCGATCAGCGGAGTGTGCACATTGGACAGCAGCGAGCCGTTCTGCTCCAGGAACTGCTTGAGGTGCGGCATCAGCTCCAGGTCGGACGGCACGTTCGGGTTGTCGCGGAACAAGTGCACGTTGTCGAAGGTGAGCTCGATGACATGCTTGACGCCGTTGCCCAGCTGGCAGGTCTGCGACGCGGTGACGGGGGCCGCGCCCGCCCCGCTGGCGTTGAGGGCCACGGCGGTACCCGCCGCGAGCAGCGCGGCGACCGCGCCGGCCAGCACGCGGGCCCGTGGTAATGATGCTTCGGACATGAGGGGTCTCCCAACGATGAACGGTGAGCTGAAAGCAACCTACGGACAGCCGAGGGCCAGCAGGTGAACAAGGGCTGAATGTGACACGCCGTCACGGGCTCGCCACGGCGGTCACCGCCGCGGCGAACTCCCCGGGACACTCCAGCGGCGTGAAGTGTCCCGCGCCATCGAGATGCTCCAACCGGACGTCCGAGAAGAACTCGCCGATCCGGTCGGACCACGCCACCGGGAACAGCGGGTCGTGCGCCGGCCACAACACCCGCGTGGGTACCGCGATCCGGTCCGCCGGCTCCGGCGCCCGCTCCGCCACGGAGACCGCCACCGAGCCGGCACCGGCGCGGTACCAGGCGATCGAGGCGGTGAACGCGCCGGGCCGCCCGTACCCCTCGACCAGGTGGCCCAGGTCCGCCTCGGCCGGCACGAACCCCGGTCCGGACCAGTGCGACCAGAAGTGGCGCAGGTAGGCGCGCACCGCCGCCGGCTGCCCGTCGACGAGCTGCTCGGCCAGCTCGAGCTGGTGGAACGACTGGTACCAGAACTCCCGCTGGGCCCGCGGGTCCAGGATCCGGTCGCCGATCCCGGGCAGCGGCGGCGAGACGACCAGCGCGCGGACCAGGTCGGGCCGCGCCCGGGCCACCGCCTGGGCGACGCGGCTGCCGATGTCGTATCCGGCAAGCACCGGCCGGTCCAGGCCCAGCTCCTCGATCAGCCCGATGATGCTCCGCGCCTGGGCGGCGGCACCGTACTGGCTGGGCGGGTCGGCCGGGTGCCGGTCCGAATCGCCGAAGCCGCGCAGGTCCGGTACCACGACGTCGGCGCTGTTCGACACGAGCGGGACGACCTCGCGGTAGTCCGTACGGTCGCCGGGCCAGCCGTGCAGCAGGAGCACACCGGTACCGCCGCCGGTCCGTTCGTATGCCAGTCGGAATCCGTCGACCGGGTCGCGTTGCCGCATGGTCAGACCCTACCGTCCGGCAACCTGCCCGACAGCGGTGAGCGGCTCACTCATTCCCGTTGTTCGGCAACCCTGCGCGGTAACGCTGCCCTGGCGTCATCAGCGGCGCTTCCTGGTCCCGAACGATCGGCAGCGCCTGCG
>JBBWZQ010000233.1:0-10555 GCA_039649115.1 Micromonosporaceae bacterium
AGATCACCAGCCTTCAGAGGTGGGCGCGGAGGAAGGCGGCCGCGCGGGCGTGCGCCAGGCGGGCCGCGTCCAGGTCGCCGGGCATGCAGAAGAAGCCGTGCACCATCCCGTCGTACCGGGCGCCCGCCACCTCGACACCCGCCGCCGCAAGCCGGTCGGCGTACTGTTCGGCCTGGTCACGCAGCGGGTCGTGCTCCGCGGTGATGACCAGCGCGGGCGGCAGGCCGGACAGGTCGGGCGCGCGCAGCGGTGAGGCCAGCGGGTCGGCGCCGTCCTGCGGAGAGCGCAGGTACTTGTCCCAGTACCAGTCGACCGAGTGCCGGTTGAACATCCACGTCTCCGTGTACCGGTGCAGGGACGGAGTTTCCGAGCCGTGGTCGGTGTTCGGGTACACCAGCAACTGGGCGCGCAGCGGCAGGTCGCCCGCGTCCCGGGCGAGCAGGGTGACCCCGGCGGCCAGGTTCCCGCCGGCGCTGTCCCCGCCCACCGCGATCCGCTTCGCGTCCAGGCCCAGGGACTCTGCCTCGTCGCGTACCCAGCGGGTGGCCGCGTAGCAGTCGTGCACCGCGGCCGGGAACGGGTGCTCCGGCGCCAGCCGGTAGCCGGGCACCACCACGGCGCACCCGGCCGCGTTGGCCAGCAGCCGGGCCACGCCGTCGGCGGTGTCGATCGAACCAAGTGTCCAGCCCCCGCCGAAAAAGTAGAGAAGGGTGGGGAATGGCGGTTTGCCTCCGGGCCGATAGACGCGTGCGGGCAGTGCGCCGGCCGGTCCTGAAAATTGCACGTCGACTATCTGCTGTATCGGCTCGGGAGTGCCCGTTGCGGCCCGGATCGCGGCGATATCGGCGGCCCGCGCCTCGGCGACGGAAAGGGTGTACAGGGGAGGGGTCGCGGTGCGGATCCGCTCGGCCCGCATCGCCTCCACTTGAGGATCCAGTTGCACGGTCTACTCCGGAGTCGAGGCGGACATGAATCGTTCATCTTCACACCCGCATTGCCCGTCGACAAGTGCCGCATGACCGAAATTGTGCGCCGACACTGATCGATGTCGGAAAATTGCGGCTTTCTCGGTACCAAGGTCCTTCATTGCGAATGCATGAATGCGTGGGTAGGCTCGGTGATCATTCACGGGGGCCAGATCCGTCTTACGCCTGCGTAGCCGATAAGTGCCGCGCTGGTGCCGCTGAAGCGATTGATTGCTGTCGGCTGCGCGCCGACCGGATATCAGGCGGTGTGAATGGCATGAGGCCCGACGACTGGGTGGATGACTTCCTGCTCGCCGGCGATGGCGCGCAGGTGTGCCTGCGCCTGGGCCGGCCGGTGGTCCGCGCCGCACTGCGCGAGGCGGTCGACCGGCGGACGGACGCGTTGCGCGCACAGGGCATCGACAAGGGCGGCTCGGTGATCCTGCGGTTGCCGCCGTCCCTCGCCTTCGTCGCCAACCTGCTCGCCGGCTGGCGCCTCGGCGCGCAGGTCGCGCTGCTGGACCACCGGCTGACCGAGTACGAGGCGCAGCGCGCCTGCGAACGGTTGCAGCCCCAACTCATCGTCGCTCCCGCGGCGCCGGTGACCGGTGCGCTGCGCGCCTTCCACGAGGTGACCGAGGTGCTGCACCGCTACCCGGGTGAGCCGGCGGCCAGCGGGCACGTGCTGATCCAGCTGAGCTCCGGCTCGACCGGACCGTCCAAAGTGATCGGTCGCAGCGCGGCCAGCCTCGTCGCGGAGGTGGAGCGGTACAAGCGCATCGAGGGCGTGCCGCAGCCCGGCGGGCGGATCGTCCTGCTCGCCTCGATGGTGCACGTGCTCGGCCTCGTCGGCGGCCTGCTGTACGGGCTGCACGTCGGAGCCGAGCTGGCGCTTCCGGAGCGCACCACGGTGGACGCGATCCTGGCCGCGGCGGCCGCCGGCGAGGCGCCCACCACCCTGCTCGGCGTCCCGTTCCACATCGAACTGCTCGCCTCCGTCACGCAGCCACCCACCCTGCCCGGCCTGACCGGGATGACGACCGGCGGCGAACTGGTGCGGGCCGACGTGTGGCGGGCATTCACCGACCGGTACCGGGTGCGCCTGGGCAACATGTACGGGATGACCGAGGTCGGCGTCATCGCCACCGACCTGTTCGGCGAGCACCGGCCGGCCCTCGCGCCCGCGCCCGGCATCGAGGTCCGTGCCGACTCCGGAGAGCTGCTGGTCAGCGCGCCCGCGTCGCCCTACGTCGGGCCGGTCGAGCCGGGACGCTGGGCGGACGGCTGGCTGCGCAGCAAGGACGCCGGCTCCGTGGACGCGCAGACGGGGCTGATGACGGTGCACGGCCGGCTGGACTCGCAGATCTCGGTGGGTGGCCTGAAGGTCGACCTCACCGAGGTGGAGCACGCGCTGGCGGGGCTGCCCGGTGTCGCCGCCGCGGTGGTCCTGGCGCACAGCGGCACCATCGAGGCGTACGCGGTGCTGGACGACCCCGCCGCCCGGTCCACTGTGGAGTCTTCACTCGCCGAACGGGTCGCCGCGTACAAGCGTCCCCGCACGATCCACGTGGTCGAGCAGTTGCCGCGCACCGTCACGGGCAAGGTGGTCCGCGATCCCGCAGCCCTCCGCTCGGCCGTCTGACAAGGGAGAGGTCAGTACATGAGGGACCAGGTGCACCAGTTCGTGATCGACACGCTGCGGGACATGAACTACTCCGTGGACGGCGTCGACGAGGACACCACGCTCGGCCCGGCCGGCGTCGACCTGGAGTCGCTGGCCATCGCCGAACTGGGCGTACGGGTGGAGGACAAGTTCGGCGTCCGCTTCGCCGACGAGGAGGCCGACGAGCTGGCCAGCTACACTGTCGGCGAGTTCTCCAGCGTGGTGGCCGAGCGGTACCAGCTCGCCCGCGCCACCGGTACGGCACAGTGAACACGCAGCGCATCGGCCGCGCCGAGGTGCTCGCGATGCTCGGCAGCTACCGGTCGCGCGCCGGCGAGGTGGACGGGTCCGCGCCGGAGACCCTGGACTCGCTGGAGCTGGCCTGGCTCCTGCACCAGGTGGCGCAGCGGTACGGGCGGCACCTGGACCTGGACGACGACCAGCTCGCCCTCATGTCCACTGTGGATGGCGCGGTGGACGTCCTCGGTGAGGCCGGGTCGCGATGACCGAGCCGTTACTGATCACCGGGCTGGCCGCCACCTCCGCCTTCGGGCGCGGCGCGGCGGCCCTGCTGGCCGGCGCGCTCGCCGGCCACCCGGCGGTCCGTACGGTGCACCGGTTCGACGTCAGCGGCCGGCGGGTGCGGGTGGCGGCGACCGCGCCCGGCAGCCCCGATCTCGGGCCGGAACTGGTCGAGGTGATCGACGCGGCGTGCGAGCAGGCGGGCCTGTCCGCGCGGGCGCGCACCGGCTGCCCGCTGCTGCTCGCCGTGCACGGCGATCCGGCCATGGCGCGGGTGTCCGATGTGGACAAGCCAGCGTGCAGCGCGGCCGGGCTGGCCGAGGCGCTGGCGGTCAGCTGCGGGCTGGGCCGGGCGCCGTGGGCGTACACGAGCGCGTGTGTGGCCGCCACCACCGCGGTCGCCGACGCGGCCGCACTGATCCTGCGGGGTGAGTGCGAGCGCGCCGTGGTGGCCGCCGGCTACCTGGTCGAGCCGGACCAGTTCGCGCTCTTCGACGCCGGGCGGGTGCTGGCACCCGACGGCGTGGTGCGGCCGTTCAGCGCGCAACGCAAGGGACTCCTGCTCGGTGACGGCATCGCCGCGGTGGTGGTCGAGGCGCGGGGACCGGCCCGCGCCCGGGGCGCCCAGGCACTGGGCCTGCTGGCCGGCTGGGGACGCGCGGGCGACGCGTACCACGTGTGCGCGCCGCGACCCGACGGTGCCGGCCTGGCCCGGGCGACCGGGGCCGCGCTTCGCCGCGGCGGCGTCGTGCCGGAGCAGATCGGGTACGTCAACGCGCACGGCTCCGGTACCCCGCGCGGCGACCTCGCGGAGAGCCGGGGCCTGCACCTCGCGCTCGGCCCGTACGCCGCGCAGGTGCCGGTCAGCTCCACCAAGTCCACCCACGGCCAGGCGCTGGAGGCGTCCGGACTGCTGGAGCTGGTGCTCACCGTGCTGGCGTTGCGGGTCGGCCGGCTCCCGGTCAACGCCGGGTTCCTGGCGCCCGACCCGGACTGCGACCTGCGCCTGGTGCTCGACGCTCCACAACGGACAGACGCGCGGTACGCGCTGACCGTCAACATGGCCTTCGGCGGAGCCAACACCGCTCTGCTGGTCGGTACCCCATGACCGGGTGCTCGGCATGACTGAGCGCTTGCGCGAGGTTCGGCTGGCAAAGTCAGGCCGGCGCCTCGCGAGCCGTGCGAGCGAGGTGTCGGCATGACCGGTCCTGGTGTCGGTGCGGTGACGCTGGCGCAGGTGCGGCGCGAGGTGGCCCTGGCCGGCCTGCGGGTGCGGGCCTGCGCGCACTGGCCGACCGCCGGCGCCAACGGCCGGGGCCAGCCGCCGCCGGTACCCGGGTTCGTCGAGTCCTCGTTCAGCCCGCTGATCGCCGACGCGGGGCACCGCTGCCTGGCCGCCTGCTACGGGCAGCCACCCGCCCCGCCCGAGGAGGGCCCGCGCACGGGCATCCTCATCGTGAGCCGGTACGGCGACGTGCAGTCCGCGGCCGCCGTGGCGCGGGCCGTGGACAAGGGCGAGCGGGTCGGGCCGCTGATGTTCTACCAATCGGTACCCAACGCCGTAGCCGGCCACCTCGCGGCGGCGTGGGGGTTGGGCGGCCCGGTGGCGTGTGTCAGCCCGGCGGCCGATCCGGTGGCGCAGAGCGTCCAGGTGGTCAGCCTGCTGGTGGGCGACGGGGACGCGGACGGGGTGCTGGTGATCCTGGCCGAGCAGGCGTGCGTCAACGGCGGCCGGGACTACGCACTCGCGGCGCTCGTCGTGGGGGAGTGGCTGGCATGAGCCGCTCCGGCGTCATCACCGGGATCGGGGTGTTCACCCCCGTCGGTACCACGCTGGCCGAGGTGTTCGACGCCGCGTGCGCCGGCCGCTCGGGTCTGTCCCGCCCGCCCGAGGGGCACCCGGTGGCCGGCGCGCTGGAGGTCGCCGGCATCGCACCCGGCATCGACCCGGCGCCGCTGGTGCCACCGCCCGAGCGGCGCACGGTCGACCGGTACGTGCTGATGGCCCTGCGCGCCGCCGACGACGCGCTGGCCGACGCCGGCCTGCGCGCGGGCCGCGATGTCGACCCGTACCGGATCGCGTGTGTCATCTCCGGCACCGGAGGCCTGGCCACGCTCGCCGACCAGGTCCTGCGCCGGGCCGCGCGGGGCCGCCCCGCGGTCAGCCCGTACCTGCTGCCCGGCGTGCTGCCCAACATGGCGGCGGCCCGGGTGGCCATCCGGCACGGCATCCGCGGCTACAGCACGTCCCTCGCGACCGCCTGCGCCGCGGGTGCCCAGGCGGTCGCGGAGGCGCTGCGGCTGCTGCGCGCCGGCGACGCGGACGCGGTGGTCTGCGGCTGCGCCGAGGCGCTGCTGTTCGACACGTGGGCCGACTCGTTCGCCAATGCCCGCGCGCTGGCCCACGGTTGGGCCGACCCGCAGGCGGCCAGCCGCCCGTTCGACCGGCGCCGCAACGGGTTCGTGCTGGGCGAGGGCGCGGCCGTCCTGGTCGTCGAGCGGCCGGAGCACGCCGCCGCGCGCGGGGCGGCGGGCTACGCGGACGTCGCCGGCTGGGGCGCGAGTACCGACGCACACCACCCGACGACGCCGCACCCGGACGGCGAGGGTGCGGCGTACAGCATGCGGCGCGCCCTGGCCGACGCGGGCATCGAGGCGCGGGACGTGGGCTACCTCAACGCGCACGGCACCGGTACCCGGCTGGGTGACGCGGCGGAGGCGGCTGCGGTGCGGCGGGTCTTCGGGGACGGCGGGCCGCCGATCAGCTCGACGAAGGGGGTCACCGGGCACCTGCTGGGCGCGTCCGGCGCGGTGGAGGTGGCGGTGAGCGCCGCGGCGCTGCGGGCCGGGCTGCTGCCGCCCACGCACAACCTCGACGACCCCGACCCGGCGTGCGACCTGGACCACATCACCAAGGCGCCACGCGCGGCGCCGGCCGGGTTCGCCCTGTCCAACTCGTTCGGCTTCGGCGGGCACAACGTGAGTCTCGTCCTGAGCCGTCCCACCATCCGCCCGCGCCGCTGAGGGAGTCCACAATGGATATACACGGCTTCGACCACATCGAGCTGTATGTCGGCGACGCGAACGCGACGGCCTTCCTGCTGTGCACCGCATTCGGTTTCCGGGTGGCCGGCGCGTCCGGCCCGGAGACCGGCCTGACCGGGCAGCGTTCGCTGTTGCTGCGCCAGGGCGGGGTCAACCTGATCCTCACCTCGGCGCTGTCCGGCACCCATCCCGCGGCCCGGTACGTGTCGCGCCACGGCGACGGGGTCGCGGTCATCGCGTTCGCCACCGGCGACGCCGAGCAGGCGTACGCGCGGGCGGTCGCGCAGGGAGCCGCCGCGGTCTCGCCCCCGTTGACGTACGCCGACGGGCAGGCCGAGGTCGCCACCGCAACCGTCAGCGGCTTCGGCGACGTGGTGCACCGGCTGGTGACCCGGCGCGGCGCGGCCGGCCGGTTCCTGCCGGGAGTGATGGAGATGACCGACACCGGCCCGGACGACGGGGTGCTGTCCACCGTGGACCACGTCGCGGTGTGCCTGCCGGGCGGCGAACTGGCCGAGACCGTGCACCGGTACCGCGAAGTCTTCGGCTTCTCCGAGATCTTCGACGAGTACATCGACGTCGGCGGGCAGGGCATGATCTCGAAGGTTGTGCAGAGCGAGTCGCGCGGGGTCACCTTCACGCTCATCGAGCCGGACGTGACCCGGCGGCCGGGCCAGATCGACGACTTCCTGAGCTGGCACGGCGGCGCGGGCGTGCAGCACGTTGCGTTCGGCACCGGCGACATCGTCCACGCCGTGCGTACCCTCACCGGCCAGGGCGTCGCCTTCGCGAGCACGCCGGGCAGCTACTACGACGGGCTGGCGTCGCGGGTCGGCGAGCTGGAACGGCCCCTGTCCGACCTGCGCGAGCTGGGCGTGCTGGTCGACCAGGACCGCTGGGGGCGGATGTACCAGATCTTCACCCGGTCCATGCACGTGCGCCGGACCCTGTTCTTCGAGCTGATCGAGCGGCACGGCGCGCTCACCTTCGGCAGCAGCAACATCAGGGCCCTGTACGAGGCCAAGGAGCGCGAACTGCAACGGGCGCAAGTGAGGAGCTGACGTGACGATCCATTTTCTGACCCAGTCGGCGCTGACGAGCGAGGAACGCGACCTGCTGCCGTCCGACGACGACGTGCGCGCGTACGCCGAGCGCGGCTGGTACCTGTCCGGCAAGCTGCTGAGCGACGCGGAGATCGACGAGTTGCTGGCCGCGAGCGAGGAGTTCTACGGCGGCCGGCGGGACCGTACGCTGCCGCTGCGCCCACCCCGGCTGGCCTACTGGGAGCCGGGGCAGGGGCCGGTGCAGCGGCACAACGACTACATCCACTACGAGAGCGACGCGATCGGTCGCATCCTGCGCAAGCCCCTGATCGGCGCGGTGGCCGCCCGGCTGGCCGAGGCGCGGGAGATCCGCGTGTTCCAGGCGACGCTCATCTACAAGCCGCCCCGGCCGCAGGAGGCGACGAACATCGTGCCGTGGCACTTCGACAAGCACTACTGGGCGACGTCCACATCGGACCGCATGCTGACCGCGTTCATCCCGTTCCACGACTGCGGCGAGGAGATGGGCACGATCACCATGGTGGAGGGCAGCCACCGGTGGCGGGAGGCGGGCGGCGGCGACAGCACGACGAGGCACTTCGCCGACCGGGACGCGGGCCAGCTCGAAGATCTGCTGCGGTACAACGCGACCGCCAACCACGCCGAGGTGCGCAAGGTGCCGATCGTGATCCCGAAGGGCCACCTGAGCTTCCACCACTGCCGCGTCTACCACGGCAGCGGGCCCAACCGAAGCGGCCGGCCGCGCCGGGCCATCTCCCTGCACCTGCAGGACGGCGCCAACACGTACCGGCCGTTCCGCCTCAGTGACGGCACGCCGGTGCGGTACAACCACGACGTCCTGGTGCGCCGCACGCCCGACGGGCGCCCGGACTACGCCGATCCCGAGTACTGCCCGGTGATCTGGTCGTCCATCCGTTAGCTCCACTACTCCAGGGAGGACACGTGTCCCGCTACGACTGGGGCGAGACCCATCCCGGCATCGAGCGCCTGCACGCGGCGGTCGGCGAGAGCCGGGACCGGGTGGTCACCCACCCGCTGTACGCCAGCCTCGACAACCATGCGGCGATCGTCACGTTCATGGAGTACCACATCTTCGCGGTGTGGGACTTCATGTCGTTGCTCAAGTCCCTGCAACGCAACCTGACCTGTGTCACGGTGCCGTGGGTGCCGACCGGCCCGACCGGCAGCCGCCGGCTCATCAACGACATCGTGCTGGTCGAGGAGAGCGACCAGCTGCGCAACGGCTTCATCAGCCACTTCGAGCTGTACGTGGAGGGCATGGCGCAGGCCGGCGCGGACACCACGGTCGTCACCCGCTTCATCGACCTCATCCGCGCCGGTACCCCGGTCGCCGGCGCGATCGGCGCGGCGGGGGTGCCCGCGCCCGCCGCCGACTTCATGCGCACCACGTGGCGCTTCATCGACACGACCGCCGTGCACTGCCAGGCGGCGGCATTCGCGTTCGGCCGGGAGGACCTGATCCCGGACATGTTCCAACAGGTCATCACCGTCAACCAGGACGGCGGCAAGCTGGACGCCTTCGTGGACTACCTGGCGCGCCACATCGAGGTCGACGGCGAGGAGCACACCCCGATGGCCATGCAGATGCTCGCCGACCTGTGCGGCGACGACGGCAACCGGTGGCAGGAGTGTGCCGACACGGTCAACACGGCGCTGGACGCCCGGGTGCGGCTGTGGAACGGGATCCACGAGGCGGTCAAGGCGCTTTGATGAGTCCGGTCAGCTCAGCGGGTGACCTCGACGTAGATGGTCTCGTCGTTGCGCAGCACCTGGTCCAGGTCGGCGACGTCGGGCCGGGCGCCCTGCCGGAACGCGCACAGCCGCACCGCGTCCGGGTCGAAGCCGGCGCTGTCCAGCGCGTGCCGCAGCTCGTCGAGGTCGTAGATCCAGCGGTGGCCCCAGAGGTAGAACATCTGGTTGAACATGAACGCGCCGCGGGCGGGCATGGGCGGGCCGACGCCCGCGGCGGAAAGCCGCCTGCGGTGCTTGCCGAACAGGCCGTCGTCGCGCAGGTAACTCTCCACGTACCGGCGCAGGTCCGGTGTGGTCAGCCGGAGCAGGCCACCGGGGGCGAGGATCCGGCGCACCTCGGTCAGCCAGCCGATGCCCTCGCGCAGCGACACGTGCTCGATGAGGTGTTCGGCGTAGACCCAGTCGACGCAGGCGTCCGCGAAGGGCAGCGGGCGGCAGATGTCGACCTGGGCGAAGTGACACTCGCCGTCGACCCGGTAGATGCGGCCCGGCGACGTGGCGCCGTCCGGTGCGCCCAGCGCCACGAGATCGGTGCCGAGGCCACGGGGGTGCCTGGTCCGGAACGCGGCGAACTCGATGCCCGTGATGCCCAGCACAGCCAGTTGCGCGCCGGTGAACGGGGGAGCCGGTGGCAGCGGCTCCAGCTTCTCGCAGCGCGCCAGATCCACCAGGATCTCGTCCATCGTGCTGGACAGGCCCGCCGGATGCGCCCAGTCCCACCCCTCAACCGACACGCCTGTATGGATACCACTCATCACCGGGGAACGCCATGACTTCGCATGAGGATCTGTACCGGACGATGCGGCTGATCCGCCGCTTCGAGGAGCGCGCCCTCGACCTGGTCCGCAGCGGCGAGATCGTCAGCGGCATCCACGCGTGCATCGGCCAGGAGGCGGTGGCGGCCGGGGTCTGCGCCGCGCTGCGCCCCGACGACATCGTGCTGAGCAACCACCGCGGGCACGGCCACCTGCTGGCCAAGGGGTGCGATCCGGGACGGGTGATGGCCGAGCTGGCCGGCCGGGTCACCGGCATCGCGCGCGGCCGGGGCGGCTCCTTCCACCCGTCCGACTTCAGCTCCGGTGTGTACGGCGCCACCGGTACCGTCGGGCACGGGGGGGCGATCGCCACCGGAGTGGCGTGGGCACTGGCCCGCGCCGGTGGGCAGCGGGTGGCGGTCAGCTTCTTCGGGGACGGCGCGGTCACCCAGGGCGCGCTGCTGGAGTCGTTCAACCTCGCCGCGCTCTGGCGGGTGCCGGTGGTCTACGTGTGCGAGAACAACCTCTACGCGACCACGCTCCCGGCGCGTACCGCCATCGCGGGGTCGGTCACCGGCCGGGCGGAGGCGTTCGGCATTCCGGCCTCCAGTGTGGACGGTCAGGACGTGGTGACCGTGCTGGAAGCCGCCCGGCAGGCGGTGGACCGGGCCCGCGCCGGTACCGGCCCGACGCTGCTGGAGCTGCTCACGTACCGGTACCACGGGCACCACACCTTCGAGCTCAAGGCGCGGCTGCGCTACCGGGACC
>JBBWZQ010000250.1:0-16231 GCA_039649115.1 Micromonosporaceae bacterium
CCCTCGATCGCCGCACCAGGCTCGCTGGGCTGCTGCGGTGCCGCCGGCCCGCTGTCCTGCGCAGCTCCCCGGCGCACCCGCACCCGGCGCGGCCCGAACAGGTCGGTGGCCAGCGCCGGCGAGACCCGCCGCTCGGCGAACGCCTGGACCCGGGAGCGGGCCAGCCGGCGTACCGGCGGGACCAGCAGGGCCAGCCCGGCCAGGTCGGTGAGGAAGCCCGGAATCACCAGCAGTACCGCGCCGGACAGCCCGACCAGGCCGTTGCTGACCTCCTCGCCCGGTGCGCGTCCCTGCTGCGCCGCGTCGCGGAAGCGCCGCCAGGCCCGGATGCCCTCCCGGCGCAGCAGCAGGCTGCCCAGCGCCGAGGTGGCCAGCACCAGCAGCAGCGTCCACAGCACGCCGCCGAGCAGGTGCGTCACGCCGATCAGGACGGCGACCTCCAGGATCACCGTGATCAGCAGTACCAGCCCGACAAGTCCCAGTCCCCGCATCAGCTACCTCCGCCCGCCGGTCACCACCCGGCGCAACGTATCCAGCCGGGCCCGCGTTCCCCACACGGTGACCCGCCACAGCGCCTCGCGGACGACCGCGGAACTCATCTTGCTCGCCCCGCGCTGCCGCTCGACGAACGTGATGGGCACCTCGGCGACGCGGAACCCGTGCCGGTACGTGCGCCAGCCCAGGTCGACCTGGAAGCAGTAGCCCTGGGAGGAGACCGAGTCGAGCTCGATCTTCTCCAGCACCGGCATCCGGTACGCCCGGTACCCCGCGGTCGCGTCCTTGATCGGCATGCCCAGCGCGATCCGGGTGTACAGGTTGGCGCCCCGGGAGAGCACCAGCCGCCGTACCGGCCAGTTGATCAGGTTGCCGCCGGTCACGTACCGGGAGCCGATCACCAGGTCGGCCTCGCGCAGCGCGTCCAGCAGCCGCGGCAGCTCCTCCGGCGAGTGCGACCCGTCGGCGTCCATCTCCACCACCGCGTCGTACCCGCGCTCCCGGGCCAGGTTGAACCCGGCGATGTACGCCGCGCCCAGGCCCTGCTTGCCCGGCCGGTGCAGCACGTGGATCCGCTCGTCGGTGGCGGACAGCTCGTCGGCGACGCGGCCGGTGCCGTCGGGGCTGTTGTCGTCCGCGACGAGGATGTCGACCTGGGGAACCGCGGCCCGCACCCGCTCGGTGATGGCGCGGATGTTGTCCGACTCGTTGTAGGTCGGGATGACTACGAGCACCCGCCCGACGCCGGGATATCCCGCCGCCTGGTCCGGTGCCGCGCTGCCCTCGCTCACTGTGCCTCCCAGGTCGTCACGTCATCGCCATTATCGCTGTCCCGGCGCCGCCCGGCCCGGCGCAGCAGGCCCGCGGCCAGCAGTGCGGCCAGGGCCGCCGAGGCGAGCACCCATTCGGGCACCGGCCCCAGAACACTGGCCAGGGTACGTTCCCCACCTAGGTGTACGTCACGCACCAAGGTCGCCTGGGTGTTGAACCCGCTGGCGTCGTGCACGGTGCCGTCCGGGCCGACGAACGCGGAGATGCCGACGGTCGAGGACATCAGGGCGTCCCGCCCGTACTCGACCGCGCGCAGCCGGACCATCGCGAGCTGCTGGCGCGCCTCGGCGCCGTTGAAGGTGGCGTTGTTGGTCTGCACCGTGACGAGCTGGCCACCGCCGAGCACCGCGTCGCGCACGATGTTGTCGTACCCGACCTCGAAGCAGATGACGTCGCCCACGGTGGCCGGGCCGACCCGCAGCACGCCGGGCCGGTGCCCCGCCACGAAGTCGGCGGTGACCAGGTCGGCCTTGCTCGTCACCCGGCGGGCGAGGGAGCGCAGCGGCAGGTACTCGGCGAACGGCACCGGGTGCTGCTTGATGTACATCGCGCCCGGCCCGGTGGCCGGATCCCAGACGATGCCGGCGTTGCGGGCGTGGTCGCCCGGCCCCTCCAGGACCGCGCCGAGCAGGATCGGCGCGTGGATCTGCCGGGCCGCGTCGCTGATCAGCGCGTACGCGTCGGAGTCGACCGGCAGCAGCGGGTCGATGTCGCTGGCGTTCTCCGGCCACACCACCAGGTCCGGGGCCCGCGCGGTGCCCGCCCGCACCGCCCGCGCCAGGGCCAGGGTGGCCTGCACGTGGTTGTCCAGCACCGCCCGGCGCTGCGCGTTGAAGTCCAGCCCCATGCGCGGCACGTTGCCCTGGATCACCGCGACCCGCACGGGCGCACCGTCGGGCCGGGCCAGCGGGACCACCAGACCGGCCAGCACGACCAGCAGCGCGCCGCCCGCGCCGAGCACCGCCCGACCCGGCCGGCGGGTGACCGCCAGGGCCAGCAGGCCGCCGGCCGCGGCCGTGGCGAAGGTCACCAGCGGGGCGCCGCCCAGCACGGCGAAGCGCAGCAGCGGCGAGTCGGCCTGCGAGAAGGCCAGCCGGCCCCACGGAAAGCCACCGAACGGGACCCGGTCCCGCAGCGCCTCCTGCGCCACCCACAGCACCCCGGTGACCAGCGGCCAGGACCAGCGGTACCGGTCGACCAGCGGACCGGTCGCCGCCGCGCCAAAGCCCATCAGGGCCAGCAGGGCGGCCTGCGAGAACGCCAGCAGCAGCCAGGGCACCGCGCCCACGTGCAGCCCGGTCCAGGACAGCAGCGGCACGAACAGGACCAGCCCGGCCAGCAGGCCCAGCAGGGCACCGGCGAGCAGGCCGCGCCGGTGCACCGCGAGCGCCAGCAGCGCCACGCCGACCGGGGCCAGCCACCACAGCCCGTACGGCGGGAACGACAGGAACAGGGCGAACCCGGCGGCGACCGCGGCCGGCGGTGCCCACCAGCGGCGCCGTGCACGCACCCGCGGCGCGGGTGGACCGGTCGGCTCAGCCGCGGTGTTCGGCGCCTGTACCGCCGTCATGCGTTCACCACTCGTCTACTGTGCCGTATCCGGGCCGGTCGGCCCAATCAGGGCGGCGCGACGGACGGAATCGGGGCGCGGCAGCTGCCGCGCCCCGAGCTCCCAGGCCCTCCCCGGCCGGTGCGGCAGACGTGATCCTGCGTGACCTTCGGACCGACCCCGTACGCACTGGCTGCCCGTACGTGACCGTTGTCTACTGACCGCGCTCGTACCCCCCTGCCCGTACCACCGGTTGCGCGGCCCGTTCGCCCCGCCCGCCCACCTCCACCCGCTGGTCCTGGCCCCATACGCCAGCGGATGACCGGCGCGGCCAGCGGGGAAGGGACGACGCGAACAACGACCACTCCCGAAGTAGGACCAGAAAACGGTACGCGGCAAACCCCCAACGCTGTCAACGGATGCCGGGTGCCGATCTGCTCCGCACCGGCGTGTCGCGGCGGCGTGTCCTGACGGGTGTCACCGAGCCGACGGCGCGTGTACGTCGGGTAGCCGGGAACGCAGCAGTGCCCGTGCCGCGCGCGGGTACCGGGCGGCGAGCAGGCCGGCCGGCGCGAGCACGTGATCGGCGTCCACCGCCACCGCCGCCCGGCGCGGCAGTGCCCAGCCGCCCTCGTGGTCGCCCAGCGCCGCGCGCAGCACCCCGGCCGCCCGGTCCGCGCTCGCGTGCCGCAGCACGCCGCCCGAGCCGATGAGCACCCGGACCTCGCTCAGGTCCGCGCCGTCGCGCACGTGCCGGCGCAGCCCCAGCGTCCCGGCGAGGGCCGCCAGCCGCAGGTCGTGCTCCCGCTCCGCGGCGCCGGCGGCGACCAGCCCCGGCTCGTCCGCGCGGCGGGTGGCGGCCGGCGCGAGCACCTCCTCCTCCCCGGGAGCGAGCAGCCGCTGCGCCGCCGCGGCGCGCACCACGCCGGTGGCGCTCCACCGCACCCCCAGGTCGCCCTCGACGGTCCGGCCGCGCCACTGGGTGCCGGCCACCTCGCGGGCCGCGGCCTGCCGGTGCGCGTCCGGCACCCGCACCGAGTACACGTCGGTGGTGGCGCCGCCGACGTCCAGCACGGCGAGATCGCCGGCGAGCCCGTCGGCCAGCAGCTCCACCCCGGCGAGGACCGCGTCCGGGGTGGCCGCCAGCACCATCCGCGCGAACCGGGTGCCGCGGGACAGCCGCTTGCCCCCGATCACGTGCCGGGTGAACACCTCCCGGATCGCCGCGCGGGCCGGCTCCGGGCGCAGCACGCCGATGCGCGGCAGCACGTTGTCGCACGCCACCACCGGTACCCGGCGCTCGGCGAGCACCCGCGCCACCTGGTCGCGGACCGCCACGTTGCCGGCCAGCACCACCGGTACCCGCAGCCGGGCCCGGGCCAGCCGCTGCCCGTTGTGGAGCAGTACCTCCGCGTCGCCGCCGTCGGTACCGCCGACCAGCAGCACCACGTCGGGCCGCGCCTCGCGCAGCGCGGCGACACCGGTGCCGTCCAGCGGGCCGGCGGCCACGTGCACCACCCGGGCACCGGCCGACAGCCCGACCCGGGTACCGGCCTTCGCGGTGACCAGCGACTCGTACCCGACGACCGCCAGGCGCAGCCCGCCGCCGGCGCTGGAGCACACCAGCCGCTCGTACCCGTCGCCGCCGGCCGCCGCCACCGCCGCGTCCAGCCCGTCCAGCACGTCGCTGTCTACCGTCGTGCGGTGCGCCGCGGTGCCCCGCAGCTCGCCGGTGTCCGCGTCGACCACGGCCACCTTCGTGTACGTGGAGCCGACGTCCGCGCAGACGACGAGGTTCACGACCCCGCCAGCGGGACCACGACGGTCCCGGTCGCGACGACCGCCACGATCGGCGGGTCGAGCACCTCGGCCGCGGACGGGCCACGGTCCGGCCGGCCCCGGCACACCACCGCGCAGGAGAACTCCACCGTGCGGCTGCGGTTGCCGACCCGGGTCACCGTGCCGGTCACCGCCAGCACGTCGCCGGCCCGGATCGGCGCCCGGAACTGCACGTCGGAGTAGGACGCGAACAACCCCTCGTCGCCGTCGGTACGGATGCACAGCTCGGTGGCCACGTCCCCGAACAGGCCCAGCGCGTACGCCCCGTCGACCAGGTTCCCCGCGTAGTGCGCGTGCGCGTACGACACGTACCGCCGGTGGGTCACGCTGGTACCCACGCTCATGCGGCTCTCCTCGTGGTCAGGGCGTGGACCAGGTAGCTGGCCACCTCGCGCGGGCTGGTGGCGCGCCCGAAGACGCGGTCCACCCCCAACTGCCGCGCCATCAGCTCGTCGAAGCGCGGTCCACCCACCACCAGCAGCGGCCGGCGCGCGGCGGGCAGCGCCTCCCGGAACGCCGCCGACATCTCCCGCGTGTTGTGCAGGTGCGCGTCGCGCTGGGTCACCACCTGCGAGACCAGCACCGCGTCCGCCCGCTCCAGCCGGGCCCGCTCCACCAGTTCCGGCACGGTCACCTGGGCGCCCAGGTTGACCACGCGCAGCTCCCGGTAGGACTCCAGGCCCTTCTCCCCGGCGATGCCCTTGAGGTTGAGGATCGCGTCGATGCCGACGGTGTGCGCGTCGGTGCCGATGCACCCGCCGACCACCACCAGCCGGCGCCGCAGCCGCTGCCGGACCAGCGCGTTGATCTCTTTCGCGGTCAGCAGCGGGAAGTCCCGCTCCACCACCTGCACCTGGGCCAGGTCCACCAGGTGCCGCACCCGGCCGTACACGACGAAGAAGGTGAACCCGCCGCCCACCGGCTTGGCGTGCACGACCATCGCCGGGTCCAGGCCCATCTTCGCGGCCAGTTGCAGGGCCGCCCCCTCGGCCCGCTTGTCCGCCGGTACGGGCAGGGTGAACGACAGCTGCACCATGCCGTCGCCGGTGGTGTCACCGTACGGCCGGACGATCATGACGACTCCATGAGCTCGGTCGCCGGGTTGTAGTAGTCCGCCTCCTGCCTCGCGACCCCGGCCAGGCCCTTGCCCCGGTCCGCCGGGCGCTTCATGATCCCGAACGTGCCGTCCGCGATCGCGGTCAGCAGGCCGTCGTCGACGATGCGCTCCAGCAACCCCACCGACTCGGCCAGCACCTGCTGGGCCCGGCGCTGGATGAAGCCGCCCGGCGCCGGCGCGAAGTCCTCGGCCAGGCCGCCCGCCGCGTTGCGCACGTACCGCACGTTCTGCAGCGCGATGTCCCGGTCGGACAGCCACGGGGTGACCACCGCCTCGGTCATCATGCCGACCAGCAGGATGCCCTGGCCGGTGAGCATGCCGGCCAGGTTGAAGAAGCCGTCCAGCAGGTTGCCCCGGAACACGTCGCCGGTCATGTGCTTGGTCGGCGGCATCCACTTCAGCGGCGCCCGGGGGAACAACTCCCGGGCCAGCAGCGCGTGCGCCAGCTCCAGCCGGAACGACTCCGGCAGGTCCGGGTTGATCTCGAAGGCGTGGCCCAGCCCCAACTGCCCGTCGGCCAGCCCCGCCTCGTGCGCGAAGTACTCGTTGAGCAGCTGCGAGACCGTCACCGTGTGCGCGGCCTCGACCGCGTCGGCCGTGGTCAGGTAGTTGTCCTCGCCGGTGTTGATGACGATCCCGGCCCGCGCGTGCACCTGCCGGGAGAAGCGCTGGTCGACGAAGGTACGGACGGGGTTGATGTCGCGGAACAGGATGCCGTACATGGAGTCGTTGAGCATCATGTCCAGCCGCTCCAGCCCGGCCAGCGCGGCGATCTCCGGCATGCACAGGCCGGACGCGTAGTTCGTGAGCCGCACGTACCGCCCGACCTCGGCCGAGACGGAGTCCAGCGCGGCGCGCATCAGCCGGAAGTTCTCCTGCGTCGCGTACGTGCCGGCGAACCCCTCCCGGGTCGCGCCCTCCGGCACGTAGTCCAGCAGCGACTGGCCGGTGGAGCGGATCACCGCGATCACGTCGGCGCCCTCCCGCGCCGCCGCCTGTGCCTGCGGGATGTCCTCGTGGATGTCCCCGGTCGCCACGATCAGGTACAGCCACGGCCGGCGCGGCGGGTCACCGTGCCGGCGCACCAGCCGCTCCCGCTCCGCGCGCCGGCGGTCGATGCGCCGGATGCCGGTGCCCACCGCCCGCCGCGCCGCCCGCCGGGCCACGCCGGCCGCCTTGCCCGCGGGCAGCTCGAAGCGCACCGAACCGGCCGCCGCCTTCTGCGCCAGCATCGTCAGGTCGGGCGCGCCCGAGGTGGCCAGCCCGTGGAAGACCGGCAGCGCCACCCCGTGCCCGAGCCCGACGTCCTGGCCGACCGCGTCGACGAGGCGGTTCACCCACGGGATCCCGTCCGGGTCGGCGCCGGCCACGCCGGCCAGCCGCAGCACGGCCCGCTCCACCGAGACCGTGGTGTGGCTGCGGGCCAGGTCCACCACCGGCCTGCCGGCCCGGCGCGCCAGCTGCCGCGCCCGGCGGACCTGCGCCGGATCCAGGTTCAGCTTTCCGGCCATGGGCCCTCCGCATCGAAGATCACATTTCCCCGCAGTACCGTGCGGCGGCAGGTCGGCAGCTCGGGCACGGCGCCGTCGGGCTCCGCGGGCAGCAGCGCCGGCAGGCCGCGGGTGACCGCCGTGACGCCCGACCAGACCGCGAAGGTGGCCGGCACTCCGGGCGCCAGCACGCCCTCGTCGTCGCGGTGCGCGGCCCGCCAGCCGCCCCGCGTGTGCGCCGCGAAGGCGGCCCGCGACCCCAGCCGCTGCACCGGGTTGTGATGGGTCATCGCCGCCCGGATGGCGCCCCACGGATCCATCGGCGTCACCGGCGCGTCCGACCCGAACGCCAGCGCGACGCCGACACCGGCCAGCGCGCCCAGCGGGTTGGCGGCCAGTGCCCGCGCCGGACCCAGGCGCAGCGCGTACATGCCGTCCTCGCCGCCCCACAGCCGGTCGAAGGCGGGCTGCACGCTGGCCACCACACCGAACTCCACCAACCCGGCGATCAGCGCCTTGTCCAGGATCTCCAGGTGCTCCACCCGGTGCCGGGCGTCCCGGATGCGGGCCAGGCCCAGCCGGGCGGCGGCCAGCGCGAAGCCGGCCAGTACGGTGGCGATCGCCCGGTCGCCGATCGCGTGGAACCCGCCCTGCAGCCCCGCCTCCGTACAGGCGACGAGGTGCGTGGCGACCTGGTCCGCGCTCAGGTACCCGTAGCCGCAGGCGCCGCCCGCGTGGTCCGCGTGATCCGCGTACGGCAGGCGCAGGTGCGCCGTCTGCGAGCCCAGTGCCCCGTCCGCGTACAGGTCGCCACCGGCGCCGACGGCACCCAGCTCCCGTGCCTTGGCCACCGCGCCCAACTCGCCCCAGTACCCGTACACCTCCGGCAGTCCCTGGCCGGACAGCGCCAGCACCGAGCCGAAGTCCGCCTCGCTGGAGGTACCCGGGCCGCCGCACTCGTGCACCGCGGCGATGCCGAGGCTCGCCGCGTGCCGCAGCGCCGCCCGCTGGGCCGCCTGCCGCCCGACCGCGCCGAGCGAGCCCATCGCGACCTCCCGGACACGGTGGTGCGCGTCGCGGCGCAGCCAGCCCGACGCGTCCCACCCGGGGACGTCCGGCGGCGCGACCGTCAGCAGCGCACTGGACACCACGGCCGAGTGCACGCTGGCCTGCGCCAGATAGACCGCCCGCCCAGCCGCCGCCCGGTCCAGCTCGGCGGGGCTCGGCGGCCGCCGCTCCGGCCAGCCCGACTCGTCCCAGCCGTGCCCGAGCACCACCGCATCGGCCGGCAATCCCCTCGCGTGCGCGGCCACCCGGTCCAGCACGTCGGTCGCCGAGCGGGTACCCGCCAGATCCAGCCCCAGCAGCACGATGCCGGTATCCGTCGTGTGCACGTGGGCGTCCACGAACGCCGGCGTGACCAGGTCGCCGGCCAGGTCGACGACGCGTTCGGCGGCCGGTGCCTCGGCATCGGGGCCGAGCCAGGCCACCCGCCCGGCACGCACGAGCAGAGCGGTGGCCAGCGGGTCGGCCGGGCTGTGCACGCGGCCGTTGCGGTAAAGGACAACGGGGGTCATGGCGCCTAGTCTTGCAGCCGCGCCCGGAACAGCTCCCGCACGCCAGGCTCGCTGCGCAGCAGGTCCAGCGCGTACTCGGCGTGCCCCGGCAGGTACCCGTTGCCGATCAGCATCGTCACGTCGGCGGCCAGCCCCTCCGCCCCCAGCGCCGCGGCCGGGAAGCTGGTCGCCATGCTGAAGAAGACCACGGTGCCGCCGCCGGCGGTGGCCAGGATCGCGCCGTGCTCGCAGCCCGGCACGTCCACGCAGACCACCGTCACGTCCACCGGGGTGCCCACCGCCCCGGCCAGCGCGACCGGGTCGCGGGCGTCCGCGACGACCACCCGGTCGGCCAGCCCGGCGGCGCGCAGCCGCCGCTCCTCGCCCACGGTCGGCACCACGCCGACGGTGACCGCGGCACCGGCCCGGCGCGCGGCGGCCAGCGACAGCGAGCCGCTCTTGCCGGCGCCGCCGAGCACCGCGACCGTCCCCTGTGGATAGTTGCGGACCACCCGCGCGGTCAGCGCGGGTGCCCCGCAGACATCCAGCACCGCCAGGGCCAGCTCCGGGTCGAGGTCGGCCGGCAGCACCGCGGCGACCGAGCGCGCGAACAGGATCGCGTGGCCGGCGCACGGCACCTGCTCGCCCAGGCCGTCCCAGCGCGCCAGGCCGTCCCGGATGGCCAGCGGGGTCAGCGTCAGGGACACCAGCGTCGCCACCCGGTCCCCCGGCTTGAGCCCGAGCGGCGAATCCGGGCCGACCTCGTCGACGGTGCCGATCAGCATGCCGCCGGAGCCGGTGACCGGGTTGTGCATCTTGCCGCGGGTGGCGATGATCTCCGCCACCTCGGCCCGCACCGCGCCGCCGTCGCCGCCGTGCCTGGTGATGAGCTGCCGGAAGCTCGCCGCGTCCAGGTTGAGCCGCTCGACCTCGATGCGCACCTCGTCCGCGCCGATCTCGGGGCGGGTGGAAAGCCGCCACGCCGCCTGCGGCAGGGCGCCCGGCGGCTCGACCACTCGATGCCGACCGATCGGAGAAGTCATCGGAATCCTCGCCTTCAACAGGAAGACCTATGGCAGCCTAGTGCGAATGCGATAGATTCTCCAGCATGCAGCCGTACGAGTACCGTCGCCGCCCGCTGGTCGAACCGGACTGGACCCGCTTCCCCGGCTGGCGCGCCGTGACCCGCGACGAGTGGGAGTCGGCGCAGTGGCAGCGGGCACACTGCGTGAAGAACGTCACCCAGCTGCGCGCCCTGCTCGGCGGCCTCGTCGACGAGCGCTTCTACGCCGACCTGGTCGCCGACCAGCGGGCCACCGCGACCATGTCCATGCTCGTACCGCCGCAGATGCTCAACACCATGGTGCCCGCCGCGCCACCCGACACCGACACTCTGTACGCCGACCCGGTGCGCCGGTACATGATCCCGGTGGCCTCCGACCGGCACCCGGACTGGCCCAGCCACCCCTACGCCAGCCGCGACTCGCTGCACGAGCACGACATGTGGGTGGCCGAAGGGCTCACCCACCGGTACCCGACGAAGGTGCTGGCCGAACTGCTGTCCACCTGCCCGCAGTACTGCGGCCACTGCACCCGGATGGACCTCGTCGGCAACTCGACCCCGGCCGTGGACAAGCTCAAGCTCAGCCTCAGACCCACCGACCGGTACGACGGAATGATCCACTATCTGGAGACGCACCCCGGCGTGCGCGACGTCGTGGTCTCCGGCGGCGACGTCGCCAACGTGCCGTGGAAGAACCTCGAGTCCTTCCTCATCCGGCTGCTGGCCATCGAGACCATCCGCGACATCCGGCTGGCCACCAAGGCCCTCGCCGGGCTGCCCCAGCACTGGCTGTCATCCCCCGTCGTGGCGGGCCTGGAGCGGGTGGCGCGCACCGCCGCCCGGCGCGGCGTCAACCTCGCCATCCACACCCACGTCAACCACGCCAATTCCCTGACGCCGCTGGTGGCCAGGGCCGCGCAGACCGCGCTGGACGTGGGCGTGCGCGACGTGCGCAACCAGGGGGTACTGCTGCGTGGCGTCAACGCCGGCAGCGCCGAGCTGCTCGACCTGTGTTTCGCGCTGCAGGGTGAGGCCGGCATCCTGCCGTACTACTTCTACATGTGCGACATGATCCCCGGCGCCGAACACTGGCGGGTGTCCGTGGCGCAGGCGCAGGAACTGCAGCACGACATCATGGGGTACCTGCCCGGGTACGCCACGCCGCGCATCGTGTGCGACGTCCCGTTCGTTGGCAAGCGCTGGGTGCACATGGTGACCGAGTACGACCGCGAGCACGGCGTCTCGTACTGGACGAAGAACTACCGCACCTCCATCGAGCGGCACGACGAGCAGGCGCTGGCCAGGCGCCACCCGTACTACGACCCGATCGACACGCTGCCCGAGTCGGGCCGCGCCTGGTGGCGCAAGGAACTCACCCGCGCCTGACGCAGGCAAGAGCCGGCCGGGGCAACCGTGCCCCGGCCGGCTCTGAACAAGGGGGTCAGTCGCCGCGCATCGCGTCACGCGCGTCGCGGGCCGCGTCCTTCATGTGCTCCCCCGCCTGCTTCACGCCGCCGGACGTCCGGTCCCGCGTGCCCTCGGCTTCCAGTTGCTCGTCGTCGGTCTTGTCGCCGACCCACTGCTTGGCCTTGCCCTTGGCCTGCTCGGCCTCGTTCGACGCCTTGTCGGTGTACCCCATGAGGTCCTCCTTCAGTCCGTCTCCTCATGGGTGCCCCATGACCTCCACCCGGAAACCGGCAGCACACTCCGTAAGCCGTCCTAGGACGCTAGGCTGCACCTCTCCGCCAGCGGCGCAGCACGCGACGTCTTGGAACGCCTTCCTGGCCGGTATGGCCTTCCAAGATTGCCGTGGGTCGGACCCCGCGAGGCGGGGGGTTGGGGCGAGGATGGGAGGGTGGTGGGAGGGGTTGTGCTGGTGCGTCATGGCCAGACCGAGTGGAGTGCGGGCGGCCGGCATACGTCGTTTACCGACCTGCCGCTGACCCCGGAGGGCGAGCGGCAAGCCACGGCGCTCGGCAAGGCCGTGGCGGGACGCCGGTTCGCGGCGGTTTTCTGCAGCCCCCGGCGGCGGGCGCGGGAGACCGCAGCCCTGGCCGGGCTCACCGTCACCGCGATCGACGAGGACCTCGCGGAGTGGAACTACGGCGAGTACGAGGGCCTGACCACTCCGGAGATCCATCGCGACCGGCCGGACTGGAGCCTGTGGCGCGACGGTTGCCCGGGCGGCGAGTCCCCCGAGCAGGTCGGTGCGCGGCTGGACCGCGTGCTCGCGCGGGCGTCCGCCGCGCTGGCCAGCGGCGGTGACCGCGCCGGTGGCGACCGCGGAGATGGTGGCATCGGCGACGTGGCACTCGTCGCGCACGGCCACAGCCTGCGCGTCGCCGCGGCACGCTGGGTCGCCCTGCCGCCCTCAGCGGGTGGGCTGCTGGCGCTGTCCACCGCCACCGTGTCGGTCCTCGGGTACGAGCACCGGCGCCCGGTCATCGACTGCTGGAACGCGCCGGTCGCCTGACCGGCACGAGCCGCTACGCCGCAACGTGCGGCGGGCGGCTCTCGTAGGGCGTGGACAGCACGACGGTCGTCCGCGTCGTCACGTTGGCGGAGGTACGGATCTCCTGCAGCAGCCGCTCCAGGTCGCTGGGGCTGCGCACCCGTACGAGCAGGAGGTAGAAGTCCTCCCCCGCCACCGAGTAGCACGACTCGACCTCGGGCAGCCCGGCCAGCCGCTGCGGCGCGTCGTCGGGGGCCGCCGAGTCCATCGGCCGGATCGCGACGAACGCGGTCAGCGGCAGGCCGATCGCCTCGTGGTCCACCCGCGCCGCGTACCCCTTGATCACGCCGCGCTGCTCCAGCCGGCGTACCCGCTGGTGCGCCGCGGACACCGACAGGCCCACCTTGTCCGCGAGATCGGTGTAGGACAGCCGGCCATCGGCGGCGAGCGCGGCGACGATCGCGCGATCGGTCTCTTCCACGTGATGAAAGGTAGCGCGACCGCGGGCCGCACGGTGCGCCCCACGACGGCAGCCAGCTGTACTTCGCGGTACCGTCCAGGTTGAACAGAACAATGTGGACGGTCAGGCCACCGCGGTCGCGTCAATGATCCTCACGAGCGCGCGAGCGCCCGGGCGATGACCATGCGCTGGATCTGGTTCGTGCCCTCGACAATCTGCAGCACCTTGGCCTCGCGCATGTACCGCTCCACGGGATGGTCGGTCACGTACCCGTAGCCGCCCAGCACCTGGACCGCGTCGATGGTGACCCGCATCGCCGCGTCGGTCGCGAACAGCTTCGCCTTGGCCGCCTCGGTGCTGAACGGGCGGCCCGCGTCGCGCCGCCGGGCCGCCTCCAGGGTCAGCGCCCGGGCCGCGGACACCTGGGTCGCCATGTCGGCGAGCAGGAAGCCGATCCCCTGGTGCTCGATGATCGGCACGCCGAACTGCGCCCGCTCCCGCGCGTAGCCGGTGGCGTGGTCCAGCGCGGCCTGGGCCAGCCCGACCGCGCAGGCGGCGATGCCCAGCCGCCCGGCGTCCAGGGCGCGCATCGCGATGGGGAAGCCGCCGTCGCGGTCCCCCACCAGCCGGTCGGCCGGCACCCGCGCGCCCTGGAAGACGATCTGCGCCACCGGCGAGGCGCGCATCCCCATGGTGCGCTCCGGTCTCTGCGGCAGGATGCCCGGCGTGGCCGCGTCCGCGAGCAGGCAGCTGATGCCGCGCGCGCCCGGTCCACCGGTGCGGCAGAACACGGTGTAGTAGTCCGCCCGGCCGGCGTGGGTGATCCAGGCCTTGGTGCCGTCCAGCACGTACGTCTCCCCGTCGGCCACGGCGCGCGTGGTCATCGACGCCGCGTCCGAACCACCCTGCGGCTCCGACAGGCAGTACGCGCCGAGCTGCTCGCCGCCGAGCATGTCGGGCAGCAGCCGCTTGCGCTGGGTGTCGGTGCCGTACGCGGCGACCGGGTAGCAGGACAGCGTGTGCACGGAGACCGCCTCCGCCACCGCCAGCCAGCGGCTGGCCAGCTCCTCCAGGACCTGCAGGTAGACCACGTACGGCTGGCCCGCCCCGCCGTACTCCTCGTCGTAGGGCAGCCCGAGCAGCCCGGCCCGGCCGAGCGTGCGCAGGACCTCCCGGGGGAACTCGCCGCGCTCCTCGAAGTCGGCCGCCCGCGGCGCCAGCTCCCGGTCGCCGATCTCCCGGGCCAACTCCAGCAGCGCGTACGCCTCGTCCGTCGGCAGCATCCGGTCGACGCTCATCCCAGCACCGCCAGCTCGGTCGGCAGCGTGTTCAGCCGCTCCACTCCGGTGTCGGTGCAGACCACGATGTCCTCGATCCGGGCGCCGTGCCGGCCGGCCAGGTAGATGCCCGGCTCCACCGAGAACGACATGCCCGGCGCGAGCGGCAGTTGGTTGCCGGTGACGAGGTAGGGCTCCTCGTGCGTGGACAGCCCGATGCCGTGGCCGGTCCGGTGCAGGAACGCCTCGCCGTACCCGGCGGCGGTTATCGGTTCGCGGGCCGCGGCGTCCACCGCCTCGGCGGTTCGGCCCGGCACCACCGCGGCCACCGCGGCGCGCTGGGCGGCGTACAGGATTTCGTAGTAGGCGAGGAAGTCGGCCGGCGGGTCGCCGCCGGCGACGTAGGTGCGGGTGGCGTCCGAGCAGTACCCGGAGGGCATCGTGCCACCGATGTCCACCACCACCGGGTCGCCCGGTGCGATCACCCGCTCGGCCGCCTCGTGGTGCGGGCTGGCGGCGTTGGGCCCGCTGGCCACGATGACGAAGTCCACCGCGGCGTGCCCGGCCGCGCGGATCGCGTCGGCGATGTCCGCGCCGACCGCGGTCTCGGTCCGGCCGGGCCGCAGCCACAGCGCCATCTCCCGGTGCACCGCGTCGATCGCCGCGCCCGCCTCGCGCAGCGCGGCCACCTCGGCCGGGGCCTTGCGCATGCGCAGCTCGCGCAGCACCGGCCCGGCCAGCCGCTGGTCCGCGCGTGGCAGCGCCGCGCGCAGCGCCAGCACCTGCTCGGCCCACATCTGGTTGCCCAACCCCACCGGCCCGGCGGTGCCGACCAGCGCCGCCACCACGAGAGGGTACGGATCCGTGCCGTCGGCGTGGTCGACGATGCGCAGCCCGGTGCCCGGCGCCGGGGACGCCTGCGCCGCCGGGCGCTCCAGCCGTGGCACGATCAGCGTGGGCTGCCCCAGCGCCGGCAGCACCAGGCAGGTCAGGCGCTCCAGCGGCAGCGCGACATAGCCGGTCAGGTAACGCAGGTCCGGGCCGGGCGGGATGAGCAGGGCGGACAGGCCTGCGGTGGCGGTGGCCGCCTGCGCGGCGGCCAGGCGCTCCGGTGTGTAAAGCTCCCCGTGAACCACGCGAGAAGCTTAACGCTCGTTTGGGAGGCGCAGTAGCCGTCTAGGCTGTCCGTGTGTCCCGACCCCTGCTGCTGATCGACGCGCCCAGCCTGTACTTCCGTGCCTACTTCGGCATACCGGAGTCGGCTGCCCGGGCACCGGACGGCACCCCGGTCAACGCGGTGCGCGGCTTCCTGGACATGCTCGCCCAGCTCATCCGGGTGCGCCGGCCCGACCGGGTGTTCTGCGCCCTGGACGAGGACTGGCGACCCGCCTGGCGGGTGGCGGCGCTGCCCTCCTACAAGGCGCACCGGCTGCGCCCGGACGGGCGGGGCGAGGTGGTGCCCGACGGGCTCGTGCCGCAGGTCCCGCTGCTGCTGGAGTTCCTCGCCGCGCTCGGCGTACCGGCGCTGGGTGCGGCCGGCTACGAGGCCGACGACGTGCTCGGCACGCTCGCCACCCGGGAACCCGGACCGGTCGAGGTGGCCTCCGGCGACCGGGACATGTTCCAGCTGGTCGACGACGCGAAGCCGGTACGCCTGCTGTACTGCGGCCGGGGCGTGGCCAAGCTGGAGGTCTTCGACGACACCGCGGTGCGCGCCCGGTACGGCGTGCCGGCCGGCGGGTACGCGGACTTCGCGGCCCTGCGCGGCGACCCGAGCGACGGGCTGCCCGGGGTGCCGGGCGTCGGCGAGAAGACCGCGGCCCGGCTGGTCGACCGGTACGGCAGCCTCGACGCGATCGTGGCCGCGCTCGACGACCCCGCCGCCGGGTTCGCACCGGGACTGCGGGGCAAGCTGGCCGCGGCCCGCGACTACCTGGCGGTGGCGCCGACCGTGGTGCTGGTGGCGCGCGACGCGCCGGTACCCCTGGTGGCCACCGAGTTGCCGGCCGCGCCGGTCGATCCCGAGCGCCTGCGGACCCTGGCCGGGCAGTGGAACCTGGCCGGGCCGGCCCGGCGCCTGGTCGACGTGGTCAGTGCCGCCG
>JBBWZQ010000269.1:0-4944 GCA_039649115.1 Micromonosporaceae bacterium
GCCGTGATTGGGTGCGCGGCTGGCCCGTGCGGGCGTCCTGGGTAGGGCGACCATGGTCCGTGATCGGGTGGGTGGGCGCGGTGATTGCCCGGGTGGCGCCGTGATCGCCCGGGTGGCGCCGTGATCGCCCGGGTGGCGCCGTGATCACGGGGAGCCGGGGGTTGATCGCGATCCGGCGGAGAAACGGACAGTCGACTACGCGTTCCTCCGGCACCTCGTGATCATGCCGGCGCCGCACGCCCTGATCATGGTGAACGCGGCCGAAGGCCACCGCACCGGTGCTGCGCAGGGCGAGGCGACCAGCCTGCCCCGCCCCGCACCGCCGCTGCACCGTCCTGCAGCGCCCTGCACCCGCCCTGCAGCGCCTTGCACCGGCCCCCTGCACCGTCCTGCAGCGCCCTGCACCCGCCCTGCAGCGCCTTGCACCGGCCCCTGCACTGCACCCGCCCCGCAGCGCCTTGCACCGGCCCCCTGCACCGTCGCACCGCCCGCTGCACCGCCCGCTGCGCCCTGCACCGCCCTGTGCCGCTGCCGCCCTGTGCCGTCCCGCCCTGATCGCCCTGGACCGCCGCACCCGTGTGCGCGTTCGAGGACGCCAGCACGGTGCAGGCCACTATGTGCGTGGGGCCGTGGGGTGGATTGCCTGGACATGTGGTGGTCCTGGGTCGATCCGGGCGAGCGGGGGGTCTGCTTGCACTCGGCGGGTTAGAGTGCTAAACAAGGTGTTGGCACTCGGATAGGCTGAGTGCCAGAGGTCGGGGCGGTGGGGTCCCAGCAATGGGGCCAGTCGTCGCGGGCTATCCGGCCCGGCCGGCGAACGGCTGTCCGTGGACGTCGCGGCGCGGCGCTCCTGGATAGGCGTTTGGACCGCGTAAGCAAGCGGCGGCTCCAAAACACATGGAGCAGCCGGGATTGTCCAGGAGGACAACGCCGAATGGCCAAGATTATCGCGTTCGACGAAGAGGCCCGCCGCGGTCTTGAGCGGGGCATGAACCAACTCGCCGACGCCGTCAAGGTGACGCTGGGCCCGAAGGGCCGCAACGTCGTCCTCGAGAAGAAGTGGGGCGCGCCCACCATCACCAACGATGGTGTGAGCATCGCCAAGGAGATCGAGCTCGAGGACCCGTGGGAGAAGATCGGCGCAGAGCTGGTCAAGGAGGTCGCCAAGAAGACCGACGACGTTGCCGGTGACGGCACGACGACGGCGACCGTCCTGGCTCAGGCGCTGGTGAAGGAAGGGCTGCGCAACGTCGCGGCCGGCGCCAACCCGATCGCGCTGAAGCGCGGCATCGAGGCCGCTGTTTCCGCCGTGGCGGAGGAGCTGGCCAAGCTCGCCAAGGATGTGGAGACCAAGGAGCAGATCGCCTCGACGGCGTCGATCTCCGCGGGCGACACGAGCGTCGGCGAGATCATTGCCGAGGCGATGGACAAGGTCGGCAAGGAAGGCGTGATCACCGTCGAGGAGAGCAACACCTTCGGACTGGAGCTTGAGCTCACCGAGGGCATGCGCTTCGACAAGGGATACATCTCGCCGTACTTCTGGACCGACCCGGAGCGTATGGAGGCCGTCTTCGACGACCCCTACATCCTCATCGTCAACAGCAAGATCTCCGCGGTGAAGGACCTGCTGCCGATCCTGGAAAAGGTCATGCAGTCGGGCAAGCCGCTGGCGATCATCGCGGAGGACGTCGAGGGTGAGGCGCTGGCCACCCTGATCGTCAACAAGGTGCGCGGTACCTTCAAGTCGGTGGCGGTCAAGGCCCCCGGCTTCGGTGACCGCCGCAAGGCGCAGCTGACCGACATCGCCACCCTCACCGGTGGCGAGGTCATCAGCGAGGAGGTCGGTCTCAAGCTGGAGAACGTCACCCTCGACCTGCTCGGCAAGGCCCGCAAGGTCGTCGTCACCAAGGACGAGACGACCATTGTGGACGGTGCCGGCAACGCCGACGAGATCCAGGGTCGGGTCAACCAGATCCGCGCCGAGATCGAGAAGAGCGACTCCGACTACGACCGCGAGAAGCTGCAGGAGCGCCTGGCCAAGCTGGCCGGTGGCGTGGCGGTCATCAAGGTCGGCGCGGCCACCGAGGTCGAGCTGAAGGAGCGCAAGCACCGCATCGAGGACGCGGTGCGCAACGCGAAGGCAGCCGTCGAGGAGGGCATCGTCCCCGGTGGTGGCGTGGCGCTGGTACAGGCCGGCAAGACCGCCTTCGAGAAGCTCGACCTGGCGGGCGACGAGGCGACCGGCGCGCAGATCGTGAAGATCGCGCTGGACGCCCCGCTGCGGCAGATCGCCGTCAACGCCGGCCTCGAGGGCGGCGTCGTGGTGGAGAAGGTGCGCAACCTGCAGGCCAGCCACGGCCTGGACGCGGCGACCGGCGACTACGTCGATCTGCTCGCGGCCGGCATCATCGACCCGGCGAAGGTGACCCGGTCGGCGCTGCAGAACGCGGCTTCGATCGCGGCCCTGTTCCTGACCACCGAGGTTGTGGTCGCGGACAAGCCGGAGAAGGAGAAGGCCCCGGCGGGTGCGCCCGGCGGCGGCGACATGGACTTCTGAGTCCATCGCGCAACTGGTGAGGGGCGGGCCCGCGCGGTCCGCCCCTCACTGCGTCCGGGCTGCCCGCACCGCGGCGTACGCGTCGACCAGGCCCGCGCCGGTGTCGCCGGTACAGCCGCCGCCGGCCGCCGGGCGTGCCGTGCGGCGCAGCAGGGCGGCGGTACCGGCGACGTCGCCGACCAGGGTCGGGTTCGCGGCCCACATGAGAGCCACCACACCCGCGACGTGTGGCGCCGCCATGCTGGTGCCGTCGAGCCGGCGGTACCCGCCACCCGGTACCGCCGACAGGATCGACGTCCCCGGTGCCACCAGGTCCGGCTTGCTCGCCCCGGGCACAGGTCCCCGGCTGGAGAAGGAGGCCAGCTTCCCGCTCCGGTCCACCGCGCCGACCGTGACCGCGTCCGGGTACGGCGCCGGCGGATCGCTGATCGAGCCGCATCGGGGACCCGCGTTGCCGGCCGCCGCGACCACGAAGATCCCGGCCGTGGTCAGCGCGTCCACCGCCGGCCGCAGCGCGCCGCGGTCACACCCTTCCAGCGACGCGCACCCCCAGGAGTTGCTCAACACGTCGGCGGCCCGCTCCGGGCGCCCGTCGGACAGCGGGTCCCCGCCGTACGGGAAGGGCGCCAGCATGTACTGCAGGCAGTCCAGGTAGCGCGCCGGGTTGCCCATGTTCCGGTCGAGGTCGACGCAGCCCATCCACTGCGCGCCGGGTGCGACGCCGATGCCGGCGCGACCGACCGCGGTGCCGAGCGTGTGCGTACCGTGTCCACTGTGGTCGGTGGGCGCGCGGGTGTGGTTCCACGGGTCGAACCAGGAGTCGTCGCCGCCCCGGAAGTTGGCCGCCAGGGCCGGGTGGGTGCCGTCCACGCCACTGTCCGAGCTGCCCACGACGATGCCGGTGCCGGTGTCCCCGGTCGCCCAGATCCGGTCCGCGCCGAGCAGCGCGACGTTCCACTGTGGACTCCCATCGGGTCGCGCCGGACCCGACAGCGGGGCGGGCGCCCGGGGCACCGGGCGCGGCCGGGGACTGAGAAGCACCCGGTCCACCTCCGCCCGCCGCGACAGCCAGGCGCGCACCTCCGGGCCGCCGTCCACCTCCAACCCGTTGACGAGGTAGTACGAGGTGTGCCGGATGTGCAGGAGGGTCAGGGTGTGCCGCAGCGAGCGCTGGGAGCGGTTGGCCGTGTCGACGAGCCGCCGGTAGGCCTCCGTGCGGCGGGCGCGGACGTCGCCCATCGCGGCCACCCCGGCGAGGTCCGCCCGCGCCTTGAACACGACGAACAGCCGGTCCCCGTAGAGGCCGGGGTGCCCGAGCGCCAGGTAGCCGGCCAGGCCGCCGGCGAGCAGGACGGCGACGAGCCCGCCGGCCACGGCGCGGGGCATGGCGTGGCGCAGGGCCAGCCCGTACCCGATGGCCAGCAGGACCGCCACGGACAGCGACGCGAGCGCGGCGAGCACCGCCCAGAAGCCCACGTCGCCCAGGCCGAGCAGGACCGTCGTCTGCACCGGCTCGACGAAGGCCAGCGGCCCGACCGCGGCCAGCGCGAGCGCCGCGGCGACCGCCCGGCGGCGGCGCAGCGCGGCGGCCACGAAGCCCAGCGGCGGGAGCACCAGGATCTCCAGCAGGTTGACGCCGGCGCCGCCGACGGCGGCGGCCAGCGGGACCAGCGCGACCCCGGCGACCAGGCCGCCGAGCAGGACGAGGCGGGCCCGGCCCGGCCCCGCGAAGGACTGCCAGAGGGTACGGTCCAGCAGGGTCGCGGCGAGCCAGCCGGTGGCGAGCGCGGCGGCCAGCGCGAGCCCGGTCTCCAGCAGGCCGCCCAGCGCGGCCAGCAGCAGCCACGGCAGCAGGACGGCCAGCCCGGCCACCAGTCCCGGCGCCGCGCCGCTGTCCCGGCCGGCGCAGCCGCGCAGGGTGGGCAGGGCGAGGGGGAGCAGGGCCAGCACGGTGAGCAGGGCGAGGTAGGCCTCGTTGAGCTGGGTGGGTACGGCCCGGGCGCTGCCCAGCAGGCCGAGCAGCAGGGCGGCGCCGGCCCAGGCGCGGGCGGCGGCGCGGATCGCGGGTGCCCTCGCCAGCTGGGCGAGCAGGTAGGCGGGGACCCAGGCGAGCACGGCGCCCGACCAGCTCGCGAGGGGCCAGAGCCACCAGGGCCGGCGCACCTCCTCGACCAGCAGGAGTTGCTCGACGACCCAGGTCAGCGCCGGTAGCGCGGCACCGACCAGCGCGGTCCACAACCCCACCCCGGTGGCGGCCAGCACGGCCTTGGTCCCCGCCTTCACCGGCCCCGCCCCTCCGTACCGCGTTACCGAGTGGTTACCGTGTAAGTGTGCGTGACCCGACCGTCTCGCGGTATGCCGCTTCCCAGCTCTCCCCGCAGCGGCGG
>JBBWZQ010000273.1:0-8343 GCA_039649115.1 Micromonosporaceae bacterium
GGTGCGGGAACGGTGGGAGCGGGGACGGCTGGTGTGCGGCCGGCGGTTGCGGGTGTGGTTGCGAGCAGTCCCGCCATTGCCGTCTCGGCCAGCCTCAGGTACGCCAGATGGCTGTCGGTCATCGCGCGCTGGAAGGCGCTGTGCGCCTCCGCTGTCTGCCGTTGGGCCTCGTCGATCACGCGCAGCCAGCCGTCGTCGACGACCGGCGGAGCCGGCGGCATCGACCACCCCGCCCCAGTCGGCGTGCCCGGCACCGGCACGTCGGGCAAGGCCGGCAGCGCCGCAGATGCCGGCTGGGTCGGCAGCACCGGCAGGGCCGGCAGCACCGGTTGGGCCGGCTGGGCCGGTTGGGCCGGCTGGGCCGGCTGGGTCGGCTGGGCCGGCTGGGTCGGCTGGGCCGGCAGCACCGGCTGGGTCGGCAGCACCGGCAGGGCCGGCGCGACCGGGGCCGGGGAAACCGACGGCACCGCCGCGATCGCGGTCGCGGCGACGTCCGGCAGCGACACCCCGTCTCGCATGCCGGCCCGCGGCGGGTACGGCCGGCCGTAGTTGCCGCCGTCGAGCCGGACCGCCGTCTTCGACACGGCGGCAGCCGGCTGGTCCACAGCCGCCGGGGAGTCCTCCCACAGCGCCGCCAGGTCCATGGCGACACCGCCGACGGCCAGCCGGCCGAGCCCGTCCTGCAGCCGGGTGAGCCCGTGCCCATTCCTGCGGTCGAGGTCCACCGCGAGATGCGGCCGTCCGGCGAGGATCTGACCGACCAGACCGGTGAGCGCGGTACCGGCACCGACCTCCACGAAGGTACGCACGCCGGCGGCGTACATCGCCTCGACCACATCGACAAAGGCCACCGGTACCGCGAGCTGGGTGGCCAGCCGCAGCCGCACCTGCTGCGGATCCGGCGGGTACGCAGCCGCGTCGGCGTTGCCGAAGACCTCCAGCCGCGGGGCGTGTACCGGGACTCCGCGCAGGTACTCCAGCAGCGGCTCGCGCGCCGGCGCGACCAGTGGACTGTGGAACGCGGTCGCCCCGTTCAGCCGGGTCGCGGGGACGCCCGCGGCCGTGAGCCTGGCGGCCACCGCGTCCAGCGCCGGTACGGTGCCGGCGAGTACGACCTGCCGGGGCCCGTTGTGGTTGGCGAGCCAGACGTCGGGCTGGCCGGCGACGGCGTCGGCAAGCCACTCCCGGGTGGCGCTGACGGCCAGCATGCCGCCCGGTACCGGCGCGTCCCGCATGAGGTCACCGCGCCGGCGGGCCAGCCGGACGAGCGTGTCCGCGTCGTAGGCACCCGCCGCGTGCAGCGCCACCAGCTCGCCGAAGCTGTGCCCGGCAACGCAGTCCGGGCGCAGGCCGATCCCGCCGAGCACGTCGAGCAGTGCCAGGCTGTGTACCGCCAGCGCCGGCTGCGCGTGCTCGGTCGAGGTCAGCAGCGCATCCTGGGCGGCGCGTCGCGCGTCGGTGAACGCCGGCGGCGGGAACACGACGCGGTGCGGTGCACCGTCGCCGAGGTCCAGCCGGGCGGCCCGGTCCCACGCATGGCGTGCCCGGGGCAGGTGCATGGCGAGGTCGCCGCCCATGCCCACGTACTGGGCGCCCTGGCCGGGGAACAGGAAGCCCAGCCGCCCGTCCGGTACCGGCCCGGTCGCGTGGTGCACCCGTTGGTTCGGCGCGGGCGGCTGCCCGCTCTCCATCCGGGGCAACGTGTCGGCGAGCTGTGCGGACAGTTCGTCGGTGCCGGCCACGACGAGGGCGAGGCGCACCTCGTCGCCGTACCCGAAACTGCTCTGGCTCTCGCGGGCGAGGTCGGCGAGGGCGCGGCGGAGGTCGAGTTGGCCGGCCCGGTCGCGCAGTTCCGCCACTGATCCGCCGCTCAGCAGGATGAGTTCGGTCGGTGAGCTCGACATGCGCCGCGCCGACCGCGCGGTCGCCGCGCCGGGCGCCGGCAGGTACTCCTCAAGGGTCACGTGGAAGTTGGTGCCGCCGAACCCGAAGCTGGACACGGACGCGCGGCGTGGATGCGCGTCCGCCGGGTGCACCCACGGGCGGGCCACGGTGTTCAGGTAGAAAGGACTGCTGTCCACGTCGAGCGCGGGGTTGGGCCGGTCCACCTTGATGGTGGGCGGCAGGACCTTGTGGTGCAGGGCGAGCACCGCCTTGAGCAACCCGGCCGCGCCGGCGGCGGCTTTGGTGTGGCCGATCTGCGACTTGACCGAGCCGAGCGCGCACCACTGCCGGTCGGGCCGGCCGGACGCGTCGAAAACCTCGCGGAGCGCGGTGAACTCGGCCGCGTCGCCGGCATCCGTGCCCGTGCCGTGCGCCTCCACCAGACCGACGGTCTCCGGGCCGTAGCCCGCCGCTTCGTAGGTGCGGCGCAGCGCGCGGACCTGGCCCTGCGGCTGTGGCGCGTAGATGGCCCCACCCCTGCCGTCGGAGGAGGCGCCCACCCCGCGGATGACGCCGTACACGCGGTCGCCGTCGCGCTCGGCGTCGGCGAGGCGCTTGAGCGCGAACAGGGCCAGGCCCTCGCCGAGCATCGTGCCGTCCGCCGACGCGGAGAAGGGCCGGCAGTCGCCGGTCGGCGACAGAGCCGGGGTACGGGAGAAGCAGGTGTACATGGTGACGTCGTTCATCGTGTCCACACCACCGGTGATCACCAGGTCGGCGCGCATGAGGGAGAGCTCGGCGACGGCCGAGTAGAGGGCGGCCAGCGAACTCGCGCACGCGGCGTCGGTGGTGTGGCTGGTGCCGTGCAGGTCGAACTTGTTCGCGATGCGGCCGGCCACCACGTTGGTGAGCAGGCCGGGAAAGGTCTCCTCCGCCCACGGCACGTAATGGTCCGCGATGCGGTCGCAGACCGCCCGGGCCACGGACTCGGCCACGCCGTGCTCGCGCAGCGCCTTGAGCCAGACCGGGCGGTGCAGCCGGGCCGAGGCCTCGACCATCCGCTCCAGCGAGGACGCGCCGATCAGTACGCTGACCCGTTCCCGGTCGGTGGGTCGACCGCTGGCGCAGTCGGCGAGCACCTGTTCAGCGACCAGCAGAGCGAGCAGTTGACTGGTGTCGATGGCGGACAGATTGTTCGGCGGGATGCCGAACCGCAACGGGTCGAAGTCCACCTCGGGCAGGAAGGCGCCCCGGCGCCCGTAGGTCTTGTCGACCGCCCGCGGGTCGGCGTCGTGGTAGTCCTCGACGAGCCACCGGGTCGCCGGTACCTCGGTCATCAGGTCCGCGCCCGTCACCACGGTGCGCCAGAACGCGTCCAGGCTCGTCGAACCCGGCATGAGCGCGCCGGCGCCCACCACGGCGACCGGTACCTGCATGCCGTCTCCTCCTCCAGCGGTGTGCGGACCGGCCCGCGACGGGTCAGGCAAGCCGGCGCGGGACAAAACCGAATGCCTCGGGCGGTACCGGTACGCCGTACGTGCGCGCCTGGTGCGCACGGGTTACCACGGCCGCGCCCTCCAACAGGTTCAGGGCGATCTGGGTGACCGTGCGCTCCTCGGGTACCGACAGGAAGCTGCCCGCGGTCCAGCGGTTGAACGCGCCCACCGCCGGGCCGGCCCAGAGCTGGTAGTCGGTGCGCCGCGAGGTGTCGCCGTCGATCGCCCAGCGGCTGGACTTGCCCAGGTACCAGCGGAAGACCAGTGCCATCCGGTGCCGGGGGTCCCGCTCCGCGCGGTCGAGCTGGGCCGGATCCCGTTGCTGCCAGAAGGCGCCCGTCTCGGCCCAGATCTCGTCAAGCGTGATGTGCAGCACCTCCCGCTCCAGCGCGGTACGCACCGCCGCCGGCATCGCCTCGATCGACGGGTACTCGCGGTACGCGTCGTACAGCCGGCCGGCCCGCATGGCGTACATCGTGCCGCGCCGCAACACCTGTACCTGGACGCCCATCTCGAACATGTCCGCCGCCGGTGCCATGGCCACGTCGGCGAGATCGGCCTGGGCGAGCAGGGCGCGGGCATCGTCGGACACGCCCGACTCGATGGCCAGTTGGTTGACCGAGCCGGTCAGCACGTACGCCGCACCGAGCGCGAACGCCGCGGCAATCCCCGACGGGTTGCCCAGCCCGCCCGCGGCGCCAACCCGGATCGGCCGCTGGTACCCGAACCGCGCGGTGAGCTCGTCGCGCAGCGCGAGGATGGTGGGCAGCATCGCGACCAGTGGCCGGTTGTCCGTGTGGCCGCCGCTGTCCGCCTCGACCGTGACGTCCTCCGCGACCGGTACCCGCGCCGCCAGCCGGGCCTCGTCCCCGGTGAGCAGGCCCCTGGCCACCAACTCCGCCAGTACCGGCGGTGGTACCGGCGACATGAACTTTCCGGCGGTCTCGGGTCGGGACACCTTCGCGAACACCTGAACCGGCCGCACGATCATGCCCGCGCGGTCCAGCCGCAGCCCGGCCGCCGCACACCGGGCGACGGCCGGGGTGATGTCCATGAACGCGGATGCCGAGATCCGGCGCACCTGCCGGCGCAGCAGCAGATCGGCGACCCGCTCCTCCAGTGCGGGCTCGGCCGGTGAATGGATCAGGTTCACTCCCCAGCTCGAGCCGGTGCCGAGCGCCGTGGTCAGCTCGTCGACCGCCCGCTCGACATGCTCCGCGGCCAGGCCCGCGGCACCGAAGAAGCCGAGCAACTCCGCTCGGGCCAGCGCGACCACCATCCGCGTGGTCGCGATGCCGTTGGCCATCTCGCCCGCCACGTAAGGGAAACGGACCTGGTGCGCTTCGCCGAAACCGCGGTCGCCGAGCCATTCGGGATACAGCGGCGGCAGCAGGCCGACCAGGCGCCAACCGGCCTCGACCGAGCCGGTGACCGCACCGCCAGGGGCGACACCCAGCGCGGTACCCGCGGGGCCGCTGACGACGTGCAACGTTTCGCGGACCCGGCGCAGGTACGCCGCGACCTGTCGCGGATCGGACGCGGGTGCCTGCGCACCGGCCCGCCAGCCGGTCACCTGGCCCGTCAACTCCGGCCGGGCCAGCGAGGTCATCGCGGCCCGTGCGGGCTGTCCGGCATGTTCGGGCCCCGGCGGGCGGAGGGTGGCACGCAGCCATCATAGGTGCCGCGGCAGGGCGACCGGAGTCTGCGTTCCGACTCGGAGCAGAGGTGGGACGGGATGCAACCGCAGACAGACCACCCGTCCAGCGGAACGGGCTGTCACGCTGTCGCGTACCATCGGCTCGGGCCGCCTGGTAGAGACCGCTGAGGAGCAGCATGGTGACTGTTGGCGACAACACCGCGAAGCTGGCGGTGCTGATCGATGCCGACAACGCCCAGCCCGCAATCATCGAAGGGCTGCTCGCCGAGGTCGCCAAGTACGGCACCGCACACGTCAAACGCGCCTACGGCGACTGGACCGGCACCAGCCTGCGCGGCTGGAAGGAGCACCTCCTCGCCCAGTCGATCCAACCGATCCAGCAGTTCTCGTACACGGTCGGCAAGAACGCCACCGACTCCGCGTTGATCATCGACGCGATGGACCTGCTGTACTCCGGTCGCTTCGACGGGTTCTGCATCGTCTCCAGTGACAGCGACTTCACCCGCCTGGCCTCCCGCCTGCGCGAGTCCGGCCTGACCGTGTACGGCTTCGGCGAGCGCAAGACCCCCAAGCCGTTCGTCGCGGCCTGCGACAAGTTCATCTACACCGAAAACCTCACCTACGCCGAAAGCCCCACCGCGCCGGCGGACGCCGCCCCCGCCTCGAAGCCGGTCACCCCCGCGGCACAGCTCAAGGGCGACACCGCTCTGATCGGCCAGTTGCGCAACGCGATCGAGGCGGCCTCCGACGACGACGGCTGGGCGCCGCTGGCCAACGTCGGGCACATCATCACCAAGCAGCGTCCCGACTTCGACTCCCGCAACTACGGGTACGGGAAACTCAGCGACCTGATGACCGCGACCACCTTGTTCGAAATGGACCGCCGCACCCTGGGCGACGGCAAGCCCGGGTCCATCTACGTGCGCGACAAGCGCCGCCGCGCGGTCCGGAAAGCCACACCCGTCAAGCCGGCCAACGGCCTCGCCGCGGCCACCGACGAAACAGCCGTGCCCACCCGATGATCTGATGGTGCGCGACGATGGGGATTGGCTGCAGGACGGGGTACTCGAATCCTCGGCGGTGGTGGCCAACAACGCGATGAATCGTCAGCGCGGGCTGGACGGAGTCAACAGCTATGCGCGCGAGCTCGGCTTCCACCCGCTGGACCTGCTCACGACCCGGCTCGCCGCAACCGCTTCGGGCACGGTTGCCTGGCTGGATCTGTGCTGCGGTACCGGCCGCGCCCTCATCCAGGCCGCCGACCGGCTGTACACCGAACGCGACCGGGTGCGGTTGGTCGGTGTGGACCTGGTCGACTTCTTCGACCCCGTACCCGAAGCGGTTCCAGCGCTTGAGCTGGTGTGCGCGCCGGCCCTGTCCTGGGAGCCGGCCCACCGCTTCGACCTGATCACCTGCGTGCACGGGCTGCACTACATCGGCGACAAGCTCACCCTGCTCACCCGCGCCGCCTCCTGGCTGACCGACGACGGGCTGCTGGTCGCTGACCTCGACCTGTCCAGCATCCGCCTGGCTGGCGGAAAGCCCGCCGGCGACCGCCTCGCCACCGCCTTGCGGGGGGCCGGGTTCAGCCTCGACCGGCGACGACGCCAGATCCGACGCACCGGCCGGGGAACCGTCACGCTCCCGTACACCTATCTGGGCGCCGACGACCGCGCCGGGCCCAACTACACCGGCCAACCCGCCGTCCATTCCTATTACGCCCGATGACTCCGGCAGCTGCTCGACACGGAACCAACCATGGGTGTCGCACCCGCGGCGCCGGGTTGCGGCGCTGCTGTTTCAGCGGAGCCGTTGCGGGCGCTGGTGGTGCCGCATGTTTGCGGAGCGGTTACGGCACTGGTGCCGCCGGCGAGCGGACTCACCGCGCGGCGACCGGCCGAGCAGGCCGGCGCGCGCGGCGGTGAGGTCGGTGGCGCAGCCTTCGGCACGGGTCACTGGCGGTCGTACTCGTCGTGGCGGCGCCACCAGAAACCGGTCTCGTTGCGACCGAGTGGCGCGCGGTCGAGCCACTGGTACATGCCCCAGAGGGCGTCCAACCCACGCTCGTACGCGGAGTAGGTGTGGTATACGACGCCATCATCGAGCGTGAACGCGCTCATGCCAGGCCCTTCCCGCCTGAACGTCTCCCAGTCCGTTCCGACGACGCTCGATGCGAACTCGTCGAGCCCGGAACTGTCCTGACCCGCCGGCGACCGAAGGTCCGCCGTGCGGAAGTTGTACGCGACGGCTCCGGACTGCCACTCCTCCTTGGTGTGCGCGGCCTGGAAGTCGTAGTTGAAGTCGCTGTCGAACGCGGACGCCCAGGGAAAGGTCCAGCCCATCCGCCGCTTGTACGCCTGCAGTTTCGGGAGCGGAGCCCGCGACACCGCGCAGAGCGTGACGTCGTGATTCGCGAGGTGGACGACGGAGCCGTCGAAGCCGTCTGCGATCGCGGAGCAGGACGGACACCCTGCCGTGTAGTCGGGCCCGAACATGAAGTGATAGATGAGCAGCTGCGAGCGTCCCGCGAAGAGATCGGCGAGGGACACCGTGCCCTCGTCGGTCTCGAAGCGGTACTCCTTGTCGATTCGAACCCAGGGCAGTTCCTGGCGCCACCGCGCCAGTTCGTCGCCACGCCGCGTCAGCGCCTTCTCGGCATCGAGCAGTTCCAGCCGGGCCGCAAGCCACTCTTCGCGTGTTGCGGTCAGGTGATCGGTCATTGTTTCTCTCCTTCTTTTCGTTACCACAGCTTCTTTTCGTTACCACAGCGTGGGTGGCCCGCGTCCACCGATCACGTCTCACATCGCTGGCGTGAGTCCGGGAACCGACGAGGGCGCGAGGACGATCAGGATGCCGAGCCCGACGATCGCCAGCGCCAGCGGCACATCGATGGAGGCTTTCGCGGGCAGGAGCTTCTGGGCGAGGACGAGGACGGCGATCACGGACATCCAGACGACGCTCATGACGCCCAGAGCGACCAGCACCAGCATCAGCCCGATGCTCGAGCCGACGCAGTAGAGGCCGAACTCGAATCCCGAGCGGACGCTCTGCCGGCAGCACCGGCGGAAGTGCTGCTTGAGCGGCGTGAGCTCGTAGACACCTGCCGCGATCGCGACCGCGCCGGCGGCGAATGACCCGTGCGGCCGGTACAACGCATACACGGCGACGCCCACGAGTGTCCAGACGGCAAGGTACGACCCGACGAACAGCGGCACGGTGCGCGCACGACCACTGGCATGAGCGCGTGCCACGACTGCCGGCGCCGCGCCCGGCAGCATCATCGCCGCCATCATCGACACCCACAGG
>JBBWZQ010000297.1:0-26722 GCA_039649115.1 Micromonosporaceae bacterium
ACGACACCGCCAGCATCCAGCACGCGATCGACAAGGCGCGGGGCGGTGGTGGCGTGGTGTTGCTGCCGCCGGGGACCTACCTCACCGGCCGCCTGACCCTCTACTCCCGGGTCCATCTGCGTGGCTCGGGCGGGGACGCCACGATCCTGCGGCTCAAGCCCGGGGCGAACTCCGCGATCATCGAGTCGGAGGGGTTCGTGGACCGGACGGGTACCCGGGCCGCCAGCGGCATCACCATGTTCAGCGTGCGCGACCTCACCCTCGACGGGAACAAGAGCCGCAACCCCAAGGGCGGTTACGGTATGCGCATCTACGGCTACGGATACGAACTCACCGAGATCATCGCCTTCAACTGCCGCAACGACGGCATCTTCAGCGAGTGGGGGCCGACCGGGGCGCTGCCGTTCCCGTCCCACCAGATGGAGGCGCGCCTGACGTCGGTCCGGTCCCACGACAACGAGGGCCACGGGATCAACTTCAGCGGGCCGCACGACTCGATGTTCCTCAACTGTGTGGCCTCGGAGAACCTGGCCGCCGGCTTCCGCCTCGCCGCGGACGGGAGCGGGACGTCCATGGTGAACTGTCACGCCTGGGGCATCAAGCAGAACATCTCCTTCGACATCGCGGCGCTCGGCGTCGGCTGCATGAACTGCTACGCGGACATCAACGGCGGCGTGGGCGTACGCATCTCGCGCAACGACTGCCGGTGGGTCGGCGGCCTCGTCCTCGGCGCCGGTCTCGGGCAGTCCAGCCAGGAGATCGGCGTCCAGCTCGTCCCCGGCCCGTCCGCATCCGAACCGGCGGGGACGGTCGTCGATACCAAGATCATGAACTGTGCCACGGCCGCGGTCGACTTCGGTGCCGACCGCGGGCTGTCGAGCATCAGGGCCGTCATGTCGGAGCCCACCGCGCTGGACAGCCGGGGCAGGCCCGTGCCGGGCATCGGGCGTGGCTGGGTCGGCACGCCCCATCCGAGCACCCAGGTCGAAATCACCAACGGTCTCGGCGCCACCGAGAAGAATCTGGTGATCCGCCCGGCCTTCGACCTCCGCGCGCAGGCCACGCCGGCGGCGCCGGGCGCGGGCGCGGTGCGCATCTTCGCCAGGGTGAGCGGCGGCAAGACGCAGCTGTGCGCCGTGTTCCCGGGTGGCGCGGTCCACGTGCTGGCCATGGACACCTGACAGTCTACTGTGGACTACATACGGACCACGTGATTACAATCATGTTTCCGGGAGTCTGGTGCCGCTAGCGATTTACGCCAGCTCATGACTTGCGCCAGATTCGTTGCTTTCCGGAGTTCTTCCACCATGCGAAGCCCTCCCGCTCGGGAATCGTCGGGGGTCACTACCCGTTGGGCGCGTCAGTAAGATCGGCGCATGCCACCGCGAGCCCGTCTCACAAACTCCGTCGGTGTCCTCGACGGACCCCCTGATCCACCGCGTACCGCGCCGCCGCCACCCCGGCGCCGGCGGCGTTGGGGCCGCGTCCTGCTCATCTGCGCGGTGGTGTTCGTGGTGCTCATCGGCGGTGGCATCCTCGCCGCCGGCCTCTACCTGCATTCGGTGGAGTCCAGCGTCTCGCGGGTCAACGCCTTCGGCGGCATTCCCCAGCAGTCGCGGCCGCAGAAGGTCGCGACCGGCGCGGAGAACATGCTGATCCTGGGCAGCGACTCCCGGGATCCGGAGAACACGTCGGGGTCGCGCACCGACACGATCATCCTCGTCCACCTGCCCAAGGGTCGGGGCAGCGCGCAGCTGGTCTCGATCCCGCGGGATACCTGGGTGCACATCCCACGATCGGCTGATGGCAAGCGTGGCAACGCGGACGCGAAAATCAACGCCGCGTACGCTTGGGGTGGCCTTCCGCTTACGGTGCAGACGGTCGAGAGTTTCACGAGTGTCCGGATCGATCACGTCGTCATCGTCGACTTCGCCGGCTTCAAGGAGATCATCGACGCGCTGGGCGGCGTGAACATCAACGTCGATCAGACTTTCACGTCGAAGTACGGTTTCAATGGCTACCGGACGTTCCAGAAGGGTCTGCAACACATGGACGGTGCGGCCGCACTGGACTACTCGCACGAGCGGCACGCGTTCGCCGACGGGGACTTCGCCCGGATCCGGCACCAGCAACAGATGATCAAAGCGGTGCTGGACCGGGCCGCCTCCGCCGGGTTGCTGACCAACCCGGCCGAGCTGAACGGGTTCCTGCGGGCCACGGCGAAGGCCGTGTCCGTCGACGAGTCGCTGTCGCTCATCAACACGGCGATGGACCTGCGCCAGTTGCGCAGCGGCAACCTGGAGTTCTTCACCAGCCCCTCCAGCGGCACGGGCACGGTCGCCGGCCAGAGTGTGGTGCTCGCCAACACCAGCAAGGCGAAGGCGCTGTACAACGCCATCCGCGGCGACAACGTTCCGGAGATCCTCGCCGCCGCCAGGTAGGGGCCCGCCGTCGACGCGGGGGCCTTTCCGGGCGGCAGCACTGCCGGCAGCTGAACGGGGAAGAAGTCAATGGACGTATCGGGCTTGTCACGAGCGGAGTTGGATCCGCCGGCCACACCGGTCCGCGAAGGACCGGTGGACGGCATGGAAGGCGTTCGGCCACGCAGGGCGCCGCGTACCCTCGTGGCGCCGCCGGCCGGCAGCGGCGCGACGATGGTCCTGCCCTACGTCAGCTCGCGGGCGGCACGGCGCACCCGTCACCTCAGGGCGTGGATGCTGACCGCGCCGGTCGACCTGGTCGCGCTGCTGGCGCCGCTGTTCTTCAGCATCGTGTACTGGCGGGGGATCCTGACCGCGGCGATCGTGACCGTCATCCTCTTCGCCGTCGGCGGCCTCTACCGCCCCCGGCGGCACATCGGCATCCTCGACGAGCTGCCGAGCCTGTGCGGCCGGCTGCTGGCCGCCGCCGCCATCGTCGGGATCATCGCGGCGGTGCGGCACGACTCCGTCGACTACGGTGCCGCCTTCATGCGCGACGTGGCCGTCGCGGCCGTCGCGGTCATCCTCGGCCGGGCTCTGGTGCGGAAGGTGTCGCTGATCGCCCGGCGCCGGCGGTGGGTGGAGCACAGCGCGCTCGTCGTCGGGAGCGGCCCGATCGGCATGGAGCTCGGCCGGCTGCTGCGCCGGTACCCGCAGTACGGCCTGCGCTTCGCCGGTTACGTCGACGCGGCCCAGCGCGGCGGGCCGCTGATCGGGACGCTGGACAACCTGGCCGAGACGATCGCGATGACCGAGTGCGAGGTCATCATCATCGCGGATCCCGACTGCCCGGAGATGCTCCTCATGGAGATCATGCGGCAGCCCGGCTGCACCGGGTGCGACCTCTGGGTCGTACCGCGGCTCTGGGGCTCGCGCTCGCACGGCGGGCTGTCCGACCACATCGGCGCGATCCCGGTCGTGCAGATCGGCAACACCACGCTGTCCGGTCCGCGGTGGGCGATCAAGCGCCTCTCCGACATCGTCTTCGCGTCGGTCGCCTTGCTGGTGCTGAGCCCGGTACTGCTGTTCTGCGCGATCGCGACGCTGCTCGACGGCGGCCCCGGGATCTTCTTCCGGCAGGATCGGATCGGGCGCGACGGCAAGCCGATAAAGGTCATCAAGTTCCGCACGATGCGCCCGCGCGACGAGGCCGAGTCGCGGACGAACTGGTCGATCGCGGGCGACGAGCGGGTGACCCGCACCGGGCGCTTCATGCGCCGGACCTCGCTCGACGAGCTGCCCCAGCTCTGGAACATCGTGCGGGGCGACATGACCGTGGTGGGGCCCAGGCCGGAGCGGCCGTACTTCGTCGAGAAGTTCTCCGCCGAGTACCCGGAGTACGCCATGCGCCACCGGGTGCCCGTGGGACTGACCGGCCTGGCACAGGTCAGCGGGCTGCGCGGGGACACGCCGATCTCGGACCGGGCCCGGTTCGACAACTACTACATCGAGAACTGGTCGCTCTGGCTGGACTGCCGGGTGCTGCTGCGGACGATCACCGAGGTGTTCCGCGGCGGCGGCCGCTGATGGGTACGCCCACCGAGGTCGTCCTGGCACCGGCACCGCCCAGGACCCTCGTGTCGCCGGCGAGGGCGCTGCGCACCGGCGTCCCCGACCTCGTCGCCGTCGCCGTGCTGTTGGGACTGTTTCCGGTCGTGCACGACACCGGCAGCCTGCTGCACGCTCCGTACTACCTCGACGAGGCGTGGGTCGCCCTGTCGATCCGGTTCCCGATCGCCGACCTGCCCCTGCTCGCCTCGTCGACCCCGGTCGGCTGGGCCTTCCTGCTGCGCCTCGTACCGGATGTCAACTACCTGCGTGTCGTGCCGCTGGTCTTCCACCTCCTGACGATCGCCGGCGGCTACGCGCTTGGCCGGCAGCTCGGCTGGCGCACGCCCGGCCTGGCAAGGGTCGGCGGGGCGGCCTGCGGGGCGGTCGTGCTGCTGTTGCCGGTGCAGCAGATCCGGCACGACCTCAAGCAGTACACGGCGGACGCGGCGGCCACGCTCATCGTGCTGGCGCTGTCCGCCTGGGTGGAGGCGGGTTGGACGCGCCGTCGCCTGGTGGCGCTCGGTGCGGTGCTGGTGGCGGGTACGGCGTTCAGCGAGATCACCGCGGTGGCCGGGTGCTGCGCCTTCGGCGGCCTGGCGGTGGTCGCGCTCGGGCTGCGGCGGTGGCGCCGGCTGGTCGAGGTCCTGGTGGTCGGCGCGGTCGCGGGTGCCGGAGCCGGCGCGGTGATCGCCGCTACCGTGCTGCGCAGCCACAGCAAGGCCATGGACGACTTCTGGGCCGCGTCCTTCCCCACCCCCGGCCGGTTGCCGCATTACCTGTGGGAACACGGGAAGGGACTGCTGCCCCTGCTGGGCGCCGGACACCGGTCCGTGGCGCTGTTGCTGGCCTGCGCCTGCGTCCTGGGCATCGGCACGGTCTTCCGGCTGGGCCGGCCCGGCACCGGCACCGCCCTGCTGCTGTTGCCGGTCGCCGCCGTCGTGATGGGAGTGGCCCGCGTCTACCCGCTGCTCGACCTGCGCACCTCACACTTCCTGCTGGTCGCCGTCGCCGCGACCGCGGGCCTCGGAGTCGCCGCCGCGGCCGCCCTGGCGAGCCGGCTCGTGCGCGCCGCTCCGCCCGGGTTGGCCGCCGGCGCGCTCAGCGCGATCGTGGTCGCGGCGTTCGCTGCCGCCAACGCCAACTGGTACCGGTTCGACGGCGACGACCCGGCCGTGGGTGACCCCTACAAGACCCCGATGGCCAGCGAGGACATCCGGTCGGCGGTGGTGTACGTGAAGGCGCACGCCGCGTCCGGGGACGTCGTCGTGCTGGACGAGACGGCCCGCTACGGCTTCGCGTTCTACTGGCAGCCCGACGGCGCCCGCATCGCCGCGCCCTACGGAAACACCGTCGGCTGGACGGTCGAGTTCGCCGCGCCGACGGTGTTCGTCGCACCCGGCACCACCGGGCCGGACGATGTGCGCCGCGCGCTGGACCAGGCGCTCGACCTCGCCACCCGGCGCGGCCAGGGCATCCGCGTCTGGCTCGTGCGTTCCCACGTGTTCCCGGACGAACGGGCGGCGTGGCAGGTGGCGCTCCGGGACTACCGTCTCGACCTGGTGACCTCCGGCGTGGAGCCGGTGGCGATCGTCTCGCGCTGACCCGCCTCAACCGGCTTCGTCGCCGACCCACGAGGTCATCCTGGCCTTGAACACGTCGATCGAGAAGTTCCCGGCGTGCCGCATGATCCGGTCGCGGTCGAGTTGGTCCACATCGGGCAGCACCGCCGCGTACCGGCCCGGATCGTCGGGGTCGACGAGGAAGCCGGTCTCGCCGTCGACGACCGTCTCCAGCAGCCCGCCGCGCCGCACGCCGAGCACCGGCGTACCGCAGGCCTGCGCCTCGACCGGGATGATGCCGAAGTCCTCGTGCGCCGGGAAGAGCAGCGCCCGGGCTCCCCAGTACAGCTCGCGCAGCCGCTCCCGGGACGGCCGGTGCTCGAAGGTCACCGGTACCCGCACCCTGGCCGCCGCGCGGCGCAGCGCATCCTCCTGCGGCCCGGAGCCGGCGATGACCAGCGGCACGCCGGCCCTTTCGGCGATCTCGATCATCAGGTCGAAGTTCTTGTACGGGATCCACCGGCCGACACCCAGCAGGTACCCGCGTTCGGACGGGCGCGCGCCCGCCGCGAAGTAGGCCACGTCCACCGGTGGGTTGATGACCCGCGCGTCCCGCCGCCAGTACCTGCGGATCCGTGCCTGCACCTCGCGCGAGTTGGCGGCGTACCGGTGTACGTGGCGCGACAGCCGCACATCCGCGGCCTGCAGGGCGCGGCGCGGCAGGGTGAGCAGCCCGTTCGAGCCGCGGCCGTCGAAGTCGGGGCTCCAGACATAGCGCGCCGGCGAGTGGACGTAGCTGAGGTACCGCGTGTCCCCGGCCGAGCCGACCTTGACGGTGTGCGCCAGCGCGTGGCTGGAGGAGATGACGACGTCGAAATGTTCGCGGGTCAGGGTGCGCCAGGCGATCGGCATGACCGGCAGCGCCAGCGGCTTGGCGTGGCGCAACGGCGTGCGGGCCAGCCACGACTCCTGGAAGGCGGCGCCGCGATGGGCATCGGGCTCGCGCCAGAGCACGTACCCCTTGGCATGCGGGAGAAGTTCGCTGATGGCGACGAACACGTTCTCCGAACCGCCGGTGGCCGCGAACCACTCGTGGACCAGCGCGACCCGCTTGCCGGCAAGCAGCGGATCCGGCGCCCAGGCTGCCTCCACCGGCGACGAATCCATTGACCGGCGCACAGCTTCCCCCGTCGCGTCCATTGCGGCAACGCGAACACAATCCACTTACGGGGTACATCTGTCAACCCACCCACGCACCGCGAGAACCCGGCATGCTGTACCGATGACTGAGTTACCGGCTGACATGAAAGAGCACAACCGCAAGCTGATCGAGGAGTTCCGGGCCAACAGGGGCATGGGTGAGCGCCGGTTGCTGCTGCTGACCACGACAGGCGCGCGCACCGGCCTGTCCCGCACCACCCCGATGATGTACATCCCGGACGGCGACCGGCTGCTGGTGATCGCGTCCAACGCCGGCGCACCGTCCCATCCGGACTGGTACCGCAACCTGGTCGCCAACGCGCAGGTCACGGTCGAGGTGGGCGCCGAGAAGTACCCGGCCACCGCGGTCGCGCCCACCGGCGCCGAGCGCGACCGGCTGTTCGCCTCGGTCGTCGAGCGGCACCCGTTCTTCGCCGAGCACCAGTCCCGGATCACCCGCCGGATCCCGGTCGTCGTCCTGGAGCGCCGTCCCGGCTGACCGTGCCACCCGTACCGGCCGGCGTCGACATGCGTCGCTGGGCGGGGCATCCTGGATGGTGCCGGCACTGCTCGGGGAGGTGGCCACATGAGGGTCCGCAGGCTACGGCCGGGAGGGCGCTGGACGGCGCGCAGGCGGCGGGTACTGCTGCGCCGCCGCTGGCGGGCGGTCGTCTACCGGGCGCCGCTGGCCGCGCTGCTCGCGCTCGCCGGGCTGCTCGCCGGGGTGGTGACCGCCGCCGTGATCACCAGCTTCCTGGTACCCGGCGCCGTGGTCGCCGGTCTCCTCCTGCTCGGCTTCCTGGCCTACGCGCTGCGGGTGGTACCGCTGGCGCCCGCCGGGCGCGGCCGTGGCTGGCCGGGGGCGTCCGGCGGCGGCGCCGGGGTCCGCGAGCCGCGCCGCCCCAGGCCCCACTCGCCGGCAGGCGCGGCGGCCAGGCGGCTGGACGACGAGGACATCGCGCTCACCTGACGGACGGCAGCCGTTTCGGCCAGCTTCCCGCCCCGCCGGGCCGCCTTACGATCCGCTGCCACGGGCAGTTCTCCCGTCACTGGTACCGCTGCCGTCACTGGTACCGCTGCGCCACCACCGCGGGCTGCTCCAGCACCCGCCCGGCCGCGAGGTCCCAGGCCAGCCGGATGAACTGCGCGTGCGTCCACGCCAACGGGGTCGCCGAGAACGTCGGCGTGCCCGGCTCGACGGCGCCCGTACCGGCCGGTGGCCGGTTGTCCCAGACCTGCTCGGGCAGCATGAGGCCGGGGCCGGCGGCGCGGGCCATCGAGGTCAGCCGGGCCCGGGCGCCGGCCAGGTCACCGGCCGCGATCTGGTACTCGCCCCGCTCGCCCGACAGCAGCGGCCACGCCCGGCCCAGCGTGATGAACGAGTCGTCGGGCAGCCCGAACTCCCACGGCGAGCCGTCACGCTTCTCCCCGTACCCGTCGAACGAGGCGCGGTGCCAGAAGAAGCCCCGCGCGGTCGGTACGCCCAACTGCGCATCGATGACACCGAGCGTGTTCACCACGGCCGGGTCGCCGGCCGGCAGCACACCCAGCCGCACCAGGTCGAGGTAGCTCGGGTCGACCACCCGGCGCTGATCCACATTGGACGGTCCACTGTCGCCGATCGGGTACGCGGTCCCCGCGTTGGGATTGCCGTCCTTGGTCAGGCGCAGGAAGTACGGCCCGGGCGAGTACGGCCCGGTCGTCGTCACCGTCCAGCCCTCCACCCGCGACCGCCAGTCGTCCGCGGTGGCCAGGTACCGCGCCGACGCGGCGCCGTCGTGGTTCGCGCGGGCCAGATCCGCCGCGCAGACCAGCCCGGCGATCTCGCTGGCGATGGTGGCGGGGGAGTAGCCGGACTGGTTCTCCCACCGCTCCTGCGGCGTCCACGGTGCCCGGTTTCCATCCTGGCTGAAGCCGAGCAGGAAGTCGGCGGCCCGCCGCACGTGCGCCCAGGTTCCGGCGTCGGTGCGGCGCAACTGGTACGCGAGGACGATCGGGAACGCCACCTCGTCGAGCTGCAACCCGCTCCACACCGGCGTACCGTCCACAGTGGAGTTCTGCGGGAACGATCCGTCGGGCTTCTGCTGCACGGTGAAGAGGAAGTCCAGGGCCCGGTTCGCGGCGGCGAGGTCCCCGGCCGCGACCAGCGCGGTGGCGATCTGGTAGAGGTCGCGGGACCAGACCAGGTGGTAGGGCCCGGACGGGTCGTCCCGCCCCCAGATCCACGGCATGGTCGGCGACGCCACGAACGCACCCCGGTGGGTCTTGTCCTCGCTCGCCGCCAGCACCATGACCGACACCTGGTAAAGGTCGCGCGGTGCCGTGCCGGGCGGCCGGCGCAGCCCGGCGAGGTACCCGTGCCAGCCGCGCGCGAATGCCGCCGCGACCGCGGGGTACCCGGCGTCCCGGGACGCGCGTGCGGTACCGAGTGCGGCGGCCGGCTCGGCGCCGAAGCCGAGCGCGAGAGTGCTGGTACCCGCGCCGGTGAACCGCAGCCGCGCGGTCTGCACCAGGTTGCCCGCACCCCGGAACTCGTTGGACGTCGCGCCGAACGCGGGGGAGCCGACCAGCGCGCTGGCCGCCGCGGCGTCGAAGGCGAGCAGCGCGCCGCCCTCGGTGCGCCCCGCGTCGTCGTTGCGCGTGTTGGACAGCGCCGGATCGTAGATCGCGGACACCTGGTAGCGCCCGCGTTCGGCCGCCGTGAAGCGCACCGACACGAGGACACTGTCCCGTGCCGGGTCCGTGGCGTACGAGGCCGTCAGCCGCCACCGGCCGGACCGTCCGGTGAACGTCTGCCGGTAGCTGAGGGAGGCCCTGTCCAGCAGCTCGGTGCGCACGTCAGCGGCGGCGACCCCGCGCCGGTCCGTGACCACGAACTGGAGTGCCCGCGCGGCCGGCGTACTCAAATCTGGGTAGTAGATCTCACCCAGGCCGCCCTCCCGCTGCACGGTCAGCCAGACCCGGCTGGCCGTCGTCGTGGACGTCGCCACGCCGGCCTTGTCGGCGGGCAGGAAGTCCGCGCCGTTGCCCGGCGCCGCGGGCGTGGCCGTCGCGGGCGCACCGGACACAGGCGCGACAAGGACGGTCGCGGCAGCGGCAACGACAACCTGGGAGAGTGGGCGCATGGCGGCCTCCCATTCACGGACGTAGAACTCCGCTGTTCCCCCGGACCTGCGCCACAAACACACGCCCCCGCGGTAGGTCGCCGCCGGTCAGCCACCGGCCACGACGACATCTGGATGGCCTCGGCCCTGCCGCGCGGCTCCGACGCCCCCGACGAGCCGGGCACCTCCGGGACGGGGCACCGCGCCGGGACCGGGCACCGCGCCGGGACCGGGCACCGTGCCGGGATCGGGGGCGGCGCCGGGATCGGGGGCGGCGTCGGAACCGGGGGCGGCGCCGGGATCGGGGGCCAGGCGGGCCGGCGGTGCCTCGGCCAGGCGCCGCGGGTCGCGCAGAACCGGCCGGTTGCGCCTGGTCGAGGTGTAGCCGCCGGTCCGGCGAGCGGGTGCTGAAGACCCCCTGCTCCAGCCGGGCGGAGGTCCGGTTCGACGACGGGCGGGTCATGTCGTACCCGACGCTTAGTCTTGCCCGCATGGTCACGGCGGAGGACATACGCCAGGTGGCACTGTCGCTGCCGCGCACGGAGGAGCACCTGATCCGGGACCGGGTCAAGTTCCGCGTCGGCAGGATCGTGTACGCCGCGCTCTCCCGGGACGAGACGACGATGGGCTTCGGCTTCCCCAAGGAGGAGCGCGCCGCCCTGGTGGCCGCCGAGCCCGACAAGTTCCTCATGCCGACCACCTCCGACCTCCGCTACAACTGGGTCGTGGTGCGCCTGGCCGCGATCGACCAGCAGGAGATGCGGGAGCTCGTCTGCGACGCCTGGCGGATGGTCGTCCCCAAGCGGGTCGCCCGGGCGCACTTCGACGAGGGTGCGCAGTCCACGTAACCATCCGGTGCCGTCGAACGTATTGATGGCTGACGAGTCTGCTTCAGAAGCGGACATAGCTACTCGAACCGGATCAGAAGGACCGCCACCCGTCCCCATCGGAGGTAGCAGCAAGCATGAACAGAATCGTCGTGGGTGTACTCGGCCTCGGTGTCGCCGGCGCGCTCGCCGCGTCCGGAGCCGCGGTCGCGCACATCGTCACCACCGGACAGGCATCGCCCGCGCATGCGCCGTCACCGGCTGTCAGCGTGACCGCGGCCGGAATGGCGGACGACGGCGGCACAGGCACGGAGAGCACCGGTCCGACCGCGCGCGGTCAGCTCCGGGTGTACCTCAAGGACGCCACCGGCGCCACCGTGGCGCAGGTCGACATCACGCCGAGGGCAGCCGGTGGCAACCTCGTGGCGATCTCCGCCTGGGACCTCACGCCCGGCTTCCACGCGATCCAGCTGCACTCGGCCGGCAAGTGCGACGCCGGCGGCGCCACGGCGTTCGCCAGCGCGGGTGGCGTGCTGCGCCCCGCCGGGATGAGGAACAGCGCGACCGCGGGTGCGTTCCCGGTGCTGTCGGTGGGTGGGAACGGCAAGGTACAGGCGCAGTTCACGGCCGCCAACTTCAGGCTCCGCGACCTGTCCGGCGCCGCCGGCTCGTCGATCGTCCTGCACGACGTGCTCGCACCCGGTCTCAACGCCGCACAGGCCGCGACCCGTCTCGGCGACGACTCCCGTGCCCGCATCGCCTGCGGTGTCGTCTACCGACCCCGTACCCCCAAGGGCGGAAACCACCCGTCGCCCTCGCCGACCCCGACGGCCGGCGAGACCACGCCGCCGGCCAACCCGGCACCGTCCGAGCCGCCGCTGGCCACCCCGTCGACCCAGCAGGGCCACCATTGGTGAGACCCTGTTCGTATGCCTGCTGCTGGCGAAGAACGGGACGGCGTCCCGCTGACCAACCTTGACCAGCCGCTGTTCGACAACGCCCGCGCCACCAAGCGGGACCTCGTTGACTACCTGGACGCCGTCCGCGACCGGCTCATCCCGCAACTGCGGGACCGGCCGCTGTCGGTGATCCGGGTGCTGCGTGGCCAGCAGCCGTTCATGCAGAAGAACGTGCCCAGGTACACGCCGCCCTGGGTACGCACGGTGCGGCTGTGGGCGGAGAGCTCCAAGCGCGAGGTCTCGTACGCGCTGTGCAACGACCGCCCGACGCTGCTCTGGTTCGCCAACCAGCGCGCCGTGGAGTACCACCCCACGCTCATGCGTGCCGAGCACTGGGACCGCCCCACCCACCTCGTGCTCGACCTCGACCCGCCGCCCGGCGCCGACGCGTTCCCGGCTGCCGTCCGGGCCGCCCACCTGGTGCACCAGGCCCTCACCGACGCCGGCCTGGCCGGCGCCGTCAAGACCAGCGGGGCGAAGGGTGTGCACGTGTTCGTCCCGGTCCAGCCGTCGGTGACGACCGAGGAGGTGGCCGCCGCGACCCGCGCGCTCGCCGCCCGCGCCGAGCGGCTGGACCCCGTGCTGGCCACCACGGCCTACATCCTGGAGGACCGCGGCGGCAAGGTTTTCCTCGACGCCACCCGGTCCGGCGGCGCCACCGTGGTGGCCGGGTACAGCCCGCGGGTGCGGCCAGGCGTTCCGGTGTCGTTCCCAGTCCCGTGGGACGAGCTCGACAACGTGACACCGGCCGACTTCACCGTGCACACCGCCATCGGGCTGCTCGCGGACGGGGATCCGTGGGCGGAACACATGCCGGAGCCGCAGCAGCTGAGCGCGGACCTGATCGAGGAGGGGCGGGCGATCCCGGTGGCGCGGGTACAGGCGATGCACGAGGGTAAGCGGCGCGCCCGCGCCCGTCGCGCCTGACGCGTTCCCAGCCGGCCGTCGCGCTCAGCCGGCGGCGATCGCGTCGGCGGCGGCAGCACCGGTGCCATCTACTGTGAGGGCCGGCGCACGGCCAGGTATCGCACCAGGTGATCGACCACCTCGCGCGCGTCGTCCTCGATGCCGTGGATAAAGGTCGACTTGCGTCGCCGCAGCACGGGCAGCCCCAGCGCGTACAGCCCAGGGCTGTCGAGTACGCCGCCCTCGTGACACAGCTGGCCCTTCGCGTCGACCACCGGCAGGTCGAGCCACCTGTAGTCCGGACGGTAACCGGTCGCCCACACAATCGCCCGGATCTCGCCGCTTCGCAGATCGAGCTGGAGCCGCGTCGAAGCGGGCACGTGTGTCGGCGCGAAGTGCTCGCCAGGACCCACGTCGGCTTCGCGACCGAAAGTCCGGGCCCACTCGTCGAACGCGGCCAGCAGGCGTCTCATCTTGAGGTCGGCGAGCGAGCACACGTTACGCAGGCCGCCGGAGAACAGCGCGCAGCCGTCACGCACAGCCGCGCAGCGGCCCACCAGTTCGACGCCCATCGCGGTGAGCGCGTTGAGATCGAGCGTTGTGCTCTCGGGAGTCCCGACGAGCTGCGGCGAGGGTAGCCGCCGGGCCCGCGTGAGATCGTCGACCTCGTCGTACCGCTGGTCCCACACGCCTGAGACGTGCATCCACCACAGCACATCGCGTTCGCGGTACGTGCGCGGCAACCGCACGTGCTCGCCCACCGAGAGGATCACCGGCCGGCCCGATCGCGTCAGCTCGGCCGCCAACTGCACGCCGGTTGCCGACGCGCCCACCACGAGTACCCCACCAGCGGGGAGCTGGGCGGCGTCACGGTAGTCGAATGACGTCAGTTGCTCGACGGACGCCGGCACCGCGGCGCTGAACTGAGGCACCGTCGGCACGTTGCAGGCGCCACTCGCAAGGATCACCGATCGGCAGCGAATGTCGCCGCGGCTCGTCGTCACGTGGTACCCGCCGTCGGCGCGCCGCACCGACGTGACGTTCGTACCGGTCCGCACGGGCGCACGCGAGACCGTGGCGAAGTGCTCGATGAACTCGATCACTTCGCCCATCGTCATGTACCCGTCAGGGTCCGGTCCTTCGTAGCGATGGCCCGGCAGCCGGCTCAGCCAGTTGGGCGTGAGGAGCCGCAGCGAGTCCCAGCGCTCGCGCCGCCACGAGTTGGCCACCTCGCCGCGCTCGAGCACGACGTGGTCGATCGACCGGGCGCCGAGGAAGTGACTTGCGGCCAGGCCCGCGTGCCCAGCGCCGATGACGACCGTGGTGGCGCGCTCGATGGCTCGGCCCCCCGTCAGGCGACCTCGACGGTGACGTTCGTGGGGTTTGTGAGAGCGTCGAACACGGCTGAGCGCTTCTGGGACTGGGCCACCAACGCTTCGATGTCCTCCTTCGAGGCATCCGCGTCGATGGTGAACGTCACCTTGATGTCGTTGAAGCCGTTGCGGACGTCGCTGTCGACGCCGAGGATGCCGCGGATGTCGTGCCCACCTTCGACCGTCGACTCGACCGAGCGCAGCTGGATGCCGCGATTCTGCGCGACGGACGCCACGCCCGCCGTCAGGCAGCTGGCCAAGCCGACGAGGAGGTACTCGATCGGCGTGATGCCGTTGTCCTCCGCGGCGAAGACCTCCGGATGGTCGGCGGAGAACACCGTTTCGGTTTTGTGGGTCTGCTCCTGCCCGAGACCGAAGAAGTTCTGGATCGTCGTCGTGCTGTGGACGCCGTTCTGCCACTTGGCGGACGCCCGCCAGGTGAACTGAGCAGCCTCAGGCGCGCCCTTCAGCACCTCGCGCGCGTCCAGGAGTGCCTGAACGTTGACTCCGTTATCGACCGTAGACATATCCCGTGTTTTCCCCTCTCATCCCGGTTTCCTACAACACCCATCGGGATACTCGACGATACACTGGCCCGGGTGAACTTGGACTAGCTATGATCGCGCCCATGGCGCCAACCTCGATACTCCCGGCGGGCTCGGTCGGCAGTGTCGAAACGCGGCACCTTGACCTGTCGACGTCGCTACGGCTCGACTGCGGACGGGAACTGCACCCGATCCGCGTGGCGTACGAGACTTACGGAGCCCTCTCACCCGAACGCGACAACGCCATTCTGGTATGCCACGCGCTCAGCGGCGACGCCCATGCGGCGGGCTTCTCGAAGACGCCGCCCGAGGAGAGCACGCGTGACGGGTTCGCGGCCGAGGGTCGTGACGGCGTGGCCGGCAAGGGGCTCGGCTGGTGGGACGGGATGATCGGGCCTGGCAAGGCGTTCGACACCGACCGCTTCTTCGTGGTCTCCACGAACCTGCTCGGCGGCTGCCGCGGGACGACGGGGCCGTCCTCGCTCGACCCGGCGACCGGCAGGCCGTATGGGTCGGACTTTCCCGTCATCACCGTCGCGGACATGGTGCGGTGCGAGCGAGCGTTCCTGGACGTACTCGGCATCGAGCGGCTCGCGGCCGTCGCCGGTGGTTCGCTCGGTGGGATGCAGGCGCTGGAGTGGGCGGTCCTGTTTCCTGACCAGGTCGACGCCGTCGTCGCGATCGCCACCACGCACGCCCTCCATCCGCAGGGCATGGCCTGGAACGCGATCGCGCGGGAGGCGATCACGCGCGATCCCGCCTGGCAAGGCGGTCACTACTACGGCACGGGCCGGGCGCCCGATGCCGGCATGGGCCTGGCGAGGATGGTCGGCCACATCACCTACCTGTCCGCGTCCGCGTTGACTGACAGGTTCGGCCGGCGGCTGCAGTTCGCCGACGACATCCGCTACACGATCAGCGAACCGGAGTTCGAGGTCGAAAGCTACCTGCGCCACCAGGCCGACTCGTTCGTCAAGCGCTTCGACGCCAACACATATCTCTATACGTCGCGCGCACTGACGTACTTCGATCTCGCACGGCAGCATGGCGGCGGAGCGCTCGTGCGGGCACTCGAAGGCGTTTCGGCGCGGACACTGCTGATCGCATTCAGCTCTGACTGGCTGTACCCGCCGTCCGCATCAAGGGAGATCGACGACACACTTCGCGCTCTCGGCAAACCGGTCGAGTGCCATCTGATCGAGGCGCCGTACGGCCACGACTGCTTCCTGCTGGAGGAAGCGCAGCAGACGCCCATTGTCCGCCGCTTCCTGGCCGGAGGCCGGGCCGGCGGGCGACCTCGAGCAGAGAGGCCCTCGTGACCGACAAGCCGCCACGCGCCGAGGAAGCCCGCGCGTTTGGATTCGAGACCCGCCAGCTGCACGCCGGGCAACGACCCGATCCGAACACGGGTGCGCGTGCGGTGCCGATCTTCCAGACGACAAGCTACGTGTTCGAAGACCCGGAATCGGCGGCGGCGTACTTCAACCTGCAGGAGTACGGCAACACGTACTCGCGCATCATGAACCCGACCGTTGCGGTGTTCGAGGAGCGGGTGGCGAACCTCGAGGGCGGCTGTGGCGCGGTGGCCTTCGCCAGCGGGATCGCGGCGCAGGCCGCCGCGCTCTTCACGCTGCTGCAGCCGGGCGACCACCTCGTCGCGTCCTCGGCGCTCTACGGCGGGACGGTGAACCAGCTCAAGCACCTGTTGCGCAAGCTGAACGTCGAGCTGACGTGGGTCGATCCCGATGACCCGGACACGTGGCGGCAGGCGGTCCGCGCGAACACGAAGGCGTTTTTCAGCGAGACGATCGGCAACCCTGCCGGGAACGTGCTGGACATCGAGACCGTGGCGGCTATCGCGCACGAGCATGAGCTGCCGCTCATCGTGGACAACACCTTCCCGACGCCGTACCTCTGCCGCCCGATCGAGTGGGGCGCCGACATCGTGATCCACTCGGCGACCAAGTTCATCGGTGGTCACGGCACGAGCATCGGCGGCGTTGTCGTCGAGGCCGGCACATTCAACTGGTCCAACGGGCGCTTTCCGGTGGTCGCGGATCCGTCACCGGCCTACCACGGCCTACAGTTCCACGAGACGTTCGGGACCTACGGCTATCTGATGAAGCTGCGAGCCGAGACCCTGCGCGATCTCGGCGGTACGCTCGCGCCGCTCAACGCGTTCTTGTTCCTGCAGGGGCTCGAAACACTGTCGCTGCGGATGGAACGCCACGTCGCCAACGCGCAGGCGGTCGCGGCGTTCCTCGCGTCGCACGCGCTGGCGTCGAACGTGACCTACCCCGGTCTGCCGGGCAGCAGGTACCGGCCGCTGGTGGACAAATACCTGCCGCGCGGCGCAGGGGCGGTGTTCTCGTTCGACTGCGCCGGCGGCCGGGTCGGCGGGCAGGACTTGATCCGCGGCGTGTCGCTCTGGTCCCACCTGGCGAACGTCGGCGACGCGAAGAGCCTGATCATCCACCCCGCCAGCACGACACACCGGCAGTTGAGCGACGACGAACTCAGCGCGGCCGGCGTCGCGCCGGGGACCGTGCGGCTGTCGGTCGGCACCGAGTCCGTCGAGGATCTGATCTGGGACCTGGAGCAGGCTTTCGCGAAGGTAGCGGCCGCATGACCGATCTGGGGCAGTACCAGGATGCGTTGACCATCCAGCGCGTTCTCCACACCGCGAAGACGATCGCGATCGTCGGCCTTTCCAACAACGAGCTGCGAGCAAGTTACTTCGTCGGCTATTACCTGAAGCGGCATGGCTACCGCGTGATCCCGGTGAATCCCCGCGAGTCCGAGATCCTCGGAGAGAGGTGCTACGCGAGCCTCCTGGACCTGCCCGTACCCGTGGACGTCGTGAACGTCTTCCGCGCGCCGGACGCGCTGCCGGGGATCGCGCGGGACGCCGTGGCGATCCACGCCGGTACCCTCTGGTGCCAGTTCGGCGTGATCAACGAGGATGGCGCGCGAATTGCTGAGGCCGGCGACCTAACGGTGGTCATGGACCGCTGCCTCAAGGTCGAGCACGCGCGATACGTGGGCCGGATGCACTGGCTCGGCTTCAACACGCAGCGCATCACGTCGATCCGTGCCGGGCTCCAGTAGTTGACGGGTAAGGCGCGCGGCGTCGGCTGCGCCGGGCCGGCTGGGCGTGGCGGTTGGCGGGTCGGGGCAGGCGGTACCGGTCGCGGAGGGTGCCGGACTGGTGGTGCCGGTGGAGGCCGCGCCGGCGCGGGATCGGCAACGGAGGCCCGAGACCAACAGTAGACCCGGTCCTCCCCCAGTTACGCCGATGAGCGACGAACTCGAAGTCACGGCCGAACAGTGGATGGAACCGGTGGACCACCGGGACACGTCGGCAGCCAAGCGTAGGAGGATGGGAACGCCGGGGTCACAGGTGGCAGAGGCGCTCCCTGAGGCCAGCTAGAGATCCGCAAGTAAGATCCCCAACAACTACATCCTTCGATCAGGATGATCACCGATCAAGGCGCTTGACCTGCGTGAGGCTTCCGAGCGGCCGGCGGGAATCGAACCCGCGTAATCAGTTTGGAAGACTGAAGCTCTGCCATTGAGCTACGGCCGCGCCACATCCGCGGAAACGGATGCGGCACCAAGCGTACTGGTTCACCTGCCGACTCGTCGCCGGGGAGTGCCCAGCGAGCGGAACTCTCCGCCGACCGCATACACTTCACGACGCTACGGGGTGTAGCGCAGTTTGGTAGCGCACTCGCTTTGGGAGCGAGGGGCCGTGGGTTCAAATCCCGCCACCCCGACTTGTGGGCGACCCCGGGCAACCGCCGGTCGACGACACAGCGGCCGCGGGCAGGCAGGCGGCCGATGACAGACAGGACGAAGCGTCCGCCTACACTCGACGGGCCTGATTCGGGCCGTCGCGATCAAGATCGACCAAGGAGTACGCCGTGAAGAGCACCGTCGAGACTCTGAGCCCGACTCGGGTGAAGCTCGCCATCGAGGTGCCGTTCGCTGAGCTCGAGCCCAGCCTCAAGAAGGCGTACCGGGAGATCGCGCGTCAGGTGACCGTACCCGGGTTCCGCCAGGGCAGGGTGCCGCAGGCAGTCATCGACCAGCGGGTCGGGCGCGGCGCCGTGCTGAACGAGGCGGTGCAGGAGGCCATCCCGGAGCAGATCCTGGCGGCGGTACGCGAGCACGAGGTGCGCAGCCTGGGCCGCCCCGCGGTGGAGATCACCGAGTTCGGCGACGGCGAGCCGCTGCGGTTCACGGCCGAGCTCGACGTCCGTCCGGTGATCAATCTGCCGGACCTGGACGCGATCTCCGTCACGGTCGACGAGATCCAGCTCACCGACGACGAGATCGACGAGCAGGTACGGGCACTGCGGGAGCGCTTCGCCACCCTCAAGACGGTCGAGCGCGCGGCGCAGGTCGGCGACTACGTCCAGATCGATCTGACGGCGACGGTCGACGGCGAGGAGGTACCCGGCGGCAGCGCGAGCAACGTCTCGCACGAGGTCGGCAGCGGGCAACTGCTCCCCGGGCTGGACGAGGTGCTCGGCGGCATGAGCGCGGGCGAGTCGACCATGTTCCAGACGGACCTGGTCGGCGGGGACCTCGCCGGCCGCCAGGCGGACGTCTCGGTGACCGTGCGTACGGTCAAGGAAAAGCAGCTGCCGGACCTCGACGACGAGTTCGCGCAGCTGGCGAGCGAGTTCGACACGCTGGACGAGTTGCGTGAGGACGTCCGGCAGCGGCTGGCGCGGGTCAAGCGGGTGGAGCAGCTCTACGCGGCGCGGGACAAGGCGCTCGACGAGCTGGTGAAGGCGACGGAGGTACCGGCTCCCGACGGCGTGGTGGCCGAGGAGGTCGACAGCCGCAAGCAGGCTATGGCCGACGAGCTGGAGCGCATCAGCGTCACGTTCGAGGACTACCTGGAGTCTGAAGGCAAGACCCAGGAAGAGGTGGACGGTGAGCTGACCGAGGCCGCGACGGAGGGCGTGAAGATCCAACTGGTGCTGGACACGCTCGCCGAGAAGGAGGAGATCCAGGTCTCGGACGAGGAGTTCAGCCACGAGATCGTGCATCGCGCGCAGCGGCTGGGGGTGGCTCCCCAGGAGTACTACGACCAGCTGATCCGGTCGGGGGTCGCGGCGGCGGTCTTCGGCGACGTACGCCGGGGCAAGGCGCTCGCGCTGCTTCTGGAGCGGGTCACGGTCACCGACTCGGCCGGCAACCCGGTCAGCGTCGACGAGCTGCGCGGCAGCGGCGAGGCCGACGACCACGAGGGCCACGACCACGAGGGCCACGACCACGAGGGCCACGACCACGAGGGCCACGACCACGACTAGTCCCGGCCCGGGGCCGGGGCAGCCCGAGCGAGCGTGCGCTTACAGCGAACAGTGGCCGGAGAACGAAGTTACGGCCCAGCCGAGCGGTAGGGTCGCATTACCGGGACTTTGCACAGGGACTACCCGAAGGGCTGCCATGACCGACCTGATCTTGCCAACGGCGCGGGGCGCCGACCAACTCGGTGGCAACCTCGACGACGCGGTGTACAACCGGCTGCTCAAGGAGCGGATCATCTTCCTCGGCAGCGAGGTGACCGATCAGGTCTCCAACCGCATCTGCGCGCAGTTGCTGCTGCTCGCCGCCGAGGACCCCGGCCGCGACATCTGGCTCTACATCAACTCTCCGGGGGGTTCCGTCTACAGCGGCATGGCCATCTACGACGTCATGCAGTACGTGCAGAACGACGTGGCCACCGTCGCCATGGGCATGGCGGCCTCCATGGGCCAGCTGCTGCTGTGCGCCGGGGCCAAGGGCAAGCGGTACGCCCTGCCCCATGCGCGGATCATGATGCACCAGCCGTCCGGCGGCATCGGCGGCACCGCCTCCGACATCGCCATCCAGGCGGAGCAGATGCTCTACACGAAGCGGATGTTCCAGGAGCGGGTCGCGTTCCACACGGGACAGCCGCAGGCGCAGATCGAGGCCGACTCCGACCGGGACCGGTGGTTCACCGCCGAAGAGGCGCGGGACTACGGCTTCATCGACCAGGTGATCAACCGGGCCCGCCAGGTACCCGCCGGCGCGGGTACGCTGCAGTAGACAGAGGAGGACTGAACACCGTGGACGTCTACAACCGCTATGTCCTCCCGTCGTTCGTGGAGCGCACGTCGTACGGGATCAAGGAGTCCAACCCGTACAACAAGCTCTTCGAGGAGCGGATCATCTTCCTCGGCGTGCAGATCGACGACGCGTCGGCCAACGACGTGATGGCGCAACTGCTGACGCTGGAGTCGACCGATCCGGACCGCGACATCATCATGTACATCAACTCTCCGGGTGGATCCTTCACCGCGATGACGGCGATCTACGACACGATGCAGTACATCCGCCCGGACATTCAGACGGTCTGCCTCGGCCAGGCCGCGAGCGCCGCTGCGGTCCTGCTCGCCGCCGGCACGTCCGGGAAGCGGATGGCGCTGACCAACTCGCGGATCATCATCCACCAGCCGGCGACCGAGGGCGGGTACGCCCAGGGCTCGGACATCGAGATCCAGGCCCGGGAGATTCTGCGGATGCGCACCCAGCTCGAGGAGATCCTGTCGCGGCACAGCGGCCAGGAGGTCGAGAAGGTACGCAAGGACATCGATCGGGACAAGTTCCTTACGGCCACCGAGGCGAAGGAGTACGGTCTGGTTGACCAGGTCCTCGCCAGCCGCAAGAAGACCCTGGTCGGAGCGAAGTAGCGCGAACCAGCGCGAGGTCACGGCGCTCGGCTGCGGACTGCCCGCGGTCGGGCGCCAGGGCACGGGGCCCCTGCATCGAGATGGCGACACCCCGAATCGGGTCGACACTATCGGCCCTCGACCGGGTAACGTCAAAGCAGCAACTGCACAGATCCGAGCTGTCACCGGCGCCGTTGACTAGCAGCCGCCGCGGCTTGGACGATGAGAGAACAGGCAACGGTCCCGTCAACGCAGGGAGTACGTAGGTGGCACGGATCGGTGACGGCGGCGACCTACTGAAGTGTTCCTTCTGCGGGAAGTCGCAGAAGCAGGTGAAGAAGCTCATCGCAGGTCCGGGTGTGTACATCTGTGACGAGTGCATCGACCTGTGCAATGAGATCATCGAAGAGGAACTCGCCGAGTCGGCGGACGTCAAATGGGACGAACTGCCCAAGCCGATCGAGATCTGCGAGTTCCTCGACCAGTACGTCGTCGGTCAGGACCAGGCCAAGAAGGCGCTGGCCGTCGCCGTCTACAACCACTACAAGCGCATCCAGGCCGAGTCCGGCGGCAACCACGGCGGCGAGGGTGTGGAGCTGGCCAAGTCCAACATCCTGCTCATCGGCCCCACCGGTTGCGGCAAGACGCACCTGGCGCAGACGCTGGCCCGGATGCTCAACGTCCCGTTCGCGATTGCGGACGCGACCGCGCTCACCGAGGCCGGCTACGTCGGCGAGGATGTCGAGAACATCCTGCTCAAGCTCATCCAGGCGGCCGACTACGACATCAAGCGTGCGGAGACCGGCATCATCTACATCGATGAGGTCGACAAGATCGCACGCAAGTCGGAGAACCCGTCGATCACCCGGGACGTCTCGGGCGAGGGTGTCCAGCAGGCGCTGTTGAAGATCCTTGAGGGTACGGTCGCCAACGTCCCGCCGCAGGGTGGCCGCAAGCACCCGCACCAGGAGTTCATCCAGATCGACACGACCAACGTGCTGTTCATCTGCGGTGGCGCGTTCGCGGGGCTGGACCGGATCATCGAGTCGCGAGTCGGCAAGGGTGGGCTGGGCTTCGGCGCCAACCTGCGGTCGATCACGGAGCGCTCGACGGATGACGTCTTCGCCCAGGTGATGCCGGAAGACATGCTCAAGTTCGGGCTGATACCCGAGTTCATCGGGCGGCTGCCGGTGATCACCAATGTGCGCAGCCTGGACCGCGACGCGCTGGTGCGGATCCTCACCGAGCCGCGCAACGCGCTGGTCAAGCAGTACCAGCGGCTGTTCGAGCTGGACGGCGTGGAGCTGGAGTTCGAGCCCGACGCGCTGGAGGCGATCGCCGACCAGGCCAACCTCCGCGGCACGGGCGCGCGCGGCCTGCGGGCCATCATGGAAGAGGTCCTGCTCTCCGTGATGTACGAGGTGCCGAGCAACCCCAACGCTGCCCGCGTGCTGATCACCCGCGAGGTGGTTCTGGAGAACGTGAACCCGACGATCGTCCCTCGCGAGTTCGTCGGCCGCCGGCGGGCCCGCGACCGGGAAGAGAAGTCGGCCTGACCTTCCCGGCAGGCTACACGGCGGCCGGCAGCACCACGACCATCACCATGCGCGCAGGTTCGGCCGCGTCGTTGCGGTACCCGTGCGTCCGGTCGGATGGAAAGTCGATGGTCTCGCCGGCCCGCACCAGGTGAGCTGTCCCGTCGACGGTGACGGTGACCTCGCCGACCAGTACGTGGATGAGTTCGCGGGTGCCGGTCGCGTGATCCGGCGAATCATGGTGCTCCCGCGGCTGCAGCCGCCACTCCCAGAGCTCGGCGGCGTTGACGCCGGCCAGCAGGCGCCCGAATCCGCCGTACCCGCCCCGCCAGAGCGTCGGCGCCTGGTCCGCCGGTGAAATCCGCACGATCCGCTCGGCGGCCGGCTCCAGCAGCCGCGCGATGCTCACGTCGAAGGCGTCGGACAGGCGGCTGAGCGTACCCACACTGGGGTTGGTGCGGGCGGCCTCGATCTGCACCACCATGCCCTTGCTCACCCCCGAGCGTCCGGACAGCTCGTCGAGCGACCAACCGCGGGCCTGGCGCAGCGCCCGCACCTGGTGCGCGACGGCCGCGGTCACCGCGGCGACGCCCCGGTCACCGCGTTCGCCCGTGATCCGGCCCGATGTGTCGGTCAACACTCTGTCCCCTGCGGTCAGTATTATGATACAAAGCTCCGGTGCTGCCCATTCTGCTCGCCGCCCTGTCCGCCATCGTGTGGGGCACCGGTGACTACTGCGGCGGCCGGGCGGCGCGCGGCGCGAGCGCGTTGCCTGTGACGGTACTGTCGCAACTGGCTGGATTGCCGGTTCTCGCGGTGAGTGTCGTGCTCGTCGGCGGCGCTCCCACGGCGCGGGCGCTGGGTTGGGGCGCGGTCGGCGGCGCCGCGGGCTTCCTCGGGCTCGTCCTGCTGTACAAGGGGCTGTCCGAGGGTTCGATGATGATCTTCGCGCCGGTCAGCGCCGTCACGTCCGCCATCGTGCCGATGGGCGTCGGCCTGGTGCTCGGCGATCGGCCGGGACTCCTGCCGCTGGTCGGCGCGTGCGTCGCGATCGTCGCGATCGGCCTGGTGAGCGCCTCGGGCGGGACCGCGGCGGAGGGCGCCGCCCGGATCGGCCTGCGGCCGATCGGGCTCGCGCTGGCGTCGGGAGCGCTGTTCGGCATCTTCTACAGCCTGATCGGCAAGGCCGGCGCCGGCGCGGGGATGTGGCCTTTGGTGGGGGTACGGGTGGCCTCGGTGTCCATCGGCCTGCTCGTGCTGGCACGCACCGGGACGTCGTTGCGACTACCCCGGCGGGCCGTCCGCTGGTCCCTGGTGGCGGGACCGTTCGACGTGCTGGCCAACGTCCTGTACCTGGTGGCCGCCGGCCGGGGCCTGCTGTCCCTGGTGGCGCCGGTGGGTTCGATGTACCCGGTGAGCACCGCGCTGCTCGCCTTCCTGATCGACCGCGAGCGGGTACGCCCGGTGCAGCTGGCCGGATTGGGCCTCGCCGCGACCGCACTGGTCCTCGTGGCCGGCTGACGCCTGGGACACCTAGAGTGGCGGCATGCGTGTCGCTGTCTGCCAGCTCAACTCGCGCGACGACCGGGCGGCCAACATGCGGGTGGCCAGGGGGCTGCTGGAGCGCGCCGCCGCCTCCGGTACCGACCTCGCGGTGCTCCCGGAGTTCACCGACTACCTCGGGCCGGGCACCGGGCTGCCCAAGCCCGAGCCGGTCGACGGCGAGTACGCCACGTTCTTCGCCGACGCGGCGCGGGACCTGTCGATGTGGGTGCACGCCGGATCCTTCCACGAGGCCGGGCCGGACGCCCGCCGCACCTTCAACACGTCGCTGGTGTTCGACCGCGGCGGCGGGCTGGCCGCGGTGTACCGGAAGATCCACCTGTACGACGTCGAGATCCCGGGGCGCGTGTCGTACCGGGAGTCGGCGAGCGTGGCGCCGGGCAGCGAGGTGGTGACGGTACCGGTCGAGGGCGTCACGGTCGGCCTGTCCATCTGCTACGACCTGCGCTTCCCCGAGCTGTACCGGCGGCTCGCGGTGCGCGAGGGAGCCCAGGTACTCGTGGTACCGGCGGCCTTCATGCTGCACACCGGGCGCGACCACTGGGAGGTGCTGCTGCGTGCGCGAGCGGTCGAGAACCAGTGCTACGTCCTCGCCGCCGGGCAGGTCGGCGACCACGAGCCGGCCCGTACCTGCTTCGGCCGCAGCATGATCATCGACCCGTGGGGTACCGTCCTGGCTCAGGCGCCGGACGTCGTCGGCGTCACCGTGGCCGATCTGGATCTCGATCGGCTGGCGCAGGTCCGCGCCGAGCTGCCCAGCCTCGCCAACCGCCGCCTGCCGGTGTAAGGCTCAGGCCGGCCGGACCAGCAGCCACTCCTGCGACTCGCCGACCGGACGGTACCCGATCGCCTGGTAGATCTTGTTGCTGGTCGGGTTGGCCTTGTCGGCATAGAGCATGCATGTCGTGGCGCCGCCGTCCAGCGCCCGCTGGCTGATCGCCGCGACGTTCGCGCTGGCATACCCGTGCCCGCGATGCCCGGCAGGCGTGTACACGCCGCTGACCCGCACGACGCGGGTGGCTGGCACGGTTGCCGCACGGCCGTCGTCCGGCTTCGGCAGCCGGGACTGCCAGGCGACCGAAACGGGCCGCCCGTCGACCTCCCAGAGCCAGACCAGCCCGCCGGCCGCGATCCTGTGCTGCAGCGGCTCGGTCGGGTCGGCGTCGCCGCCGTGGTGCCGCAGCACCTGCGCGCTGAAGTCGCGCTGCCAGTCCACGACCAGGTCGAGGTCTTCGGGCAGCGCTTCGCGCATCCGGCCGGGTACCCCGCGCGGGTGCTCGACACGGTCCACCCGCAGCATCGTCTGGGCCAGCCCACCCCGCACCTGCCCACCCAGCAGGCCGGCGTAGCGGCGCGCGAACGCGGCCGCCGGTGCACCCGGACCGTCGGCCGTGGGCAGGTCGGGTCGGTGGACGGCGGCCCAGTCGGCGATGGCCTCGGCGGCCGCGCGGGGCATGGCGGACAGAGCCGCGCCGCGGGGCGGCGTGGAGATCGCCGCGCCGGCAAGCACACCATCATCGTGTACCCGCAGCCAGAGCGCGTCTTCCTCCAGGGGTACGTCGCCGGCGATCCGTGCCTGTGCGGCGGTGCGGATCACGTTGTGCTGGACGGGGTCGCGGTCCAGGAACTTCCAGGTGCGGGCGAGGAAGCTCGCCGGATCCGGGTCGAGGGCGACACGCACCGGCGGCTACCAGGTCGACAGCAGCAGGCCGAGTACGGCAAGGGCGATTGCCGCGCTGCCACTGACGATCAGGGCGTGCGTCATCCGGGACGGCCCGCGCCGGATGAGCCGGCGGGAGCAGACCACCAGCACGACCAGCACGCAGCCGCCGATGACCGCCTGCCACAGGGGGAACAGCATCCCGAGCAGTGCGTCCTGTGACATGGAGGCCATTCAACTCCGTTGCCGGCCGCGGCGCATCCACTGCCGGGTTGACCTGCGATGGTACGGATGTGACAGGAGTCGCCTTACGCCGATTTGACGGTAGCTTGTGCCGGCCAGTACCTTCAGCCTGCCCACGGGCGGTCGCGCGAGCGGCCGGCTCGGGACCCGATCGGTGGGTACGAGCCGATTTGGCGAACGGGAGCCCAGCGGGTAAGGTAGGCGGGCCGGTGGGGAACCGGGCGGGTCAACTCGCGAGAGTCGATCGTCGCCGATCCCGCCGGACTCCTTCGAGGATCACACCGAAGCCGGTGTGCGCCAGCGTGGGAGGGAAAGACCGGGCAGGGCGGCACAAGTTACGACAAACGACTTGACGCCGCGCATCTGACCGGGTAAGGTAGACAAGTTGCCCCTGAGCGTGGCCCTTTGGTGGGTTGTGTGATGGTGTGTGTTTGTTCTTTGAGAACTCAACAGGGTGCTGTAAAAGCCAGTGCCGAGAAGATGCTTTTTTGGATTCCCCTTTTTGTTGGG
>JBBWZQ010000308.1:0-3049 GCA_039649115.1 Micromonosporaceae bacterium
TTGACCTGCTGTCTGAGTGTGGTCGTGGCGGGGCTGGACACGACGATCGCCAATGTGGCGCTGCCCTCGATCCAGAAGGCACTGCACGCGCCGGTCAGTGGCCTGCAGTGGGTGGTCGACGCCTACACAGTGGTCATCGCCTGCCTGTTGATGTTCGCGGGTTCGGTGGCCGACCGGTTCGGCCGGCGCCGGGTGTTCCAGGTCGGGCTGGGGTTGTTCTCGCTCGGTTCCCTGCTGTGCGGCCTCGCGCCCTCCCTGGAGGCCCTGGTCGGCTTCCGCGCGCTCCAGGCGGTGGGCGGCGCGATGCTGAACCCGGTCGCGATGTCGATCATCGCCACCACCTTCACCGACCCGAAAGAGCGCGTACGCGCGGTCGGCACCTGGGGAGCGGTGGCGGGTCTGGGCGGGGCCTGCGGGCCCGTGCTCGGCGGTCTGCTGGTCAGTGGCCTCGGGTGGCGATCCATCTTCTGGGTCAACGTGCCGGTCGGTGCCCTGGCCATCTACCTGACCCAGAGGTTCGTCCCCGAGTCCCGGGCGACGCGCGGCAAGCGGTTCGACCCCCTGGGTCAGCTGCTTGTCGTCACCTTCCTCGGCTCGGTCACCGCCGCCGTCATCGAAGGGCCCCGGCACGGCTGGAGCTCACCGTTCATCATCGCGCTGTTCGTCTTGGCCGCCGTCTCGGTGTTCGGACTGGTCGTGGTGGAGCGCCGGCGGTCCGAGCCGCTGGTGGACATCCGGTTCTTCCACAGTCCGGCGTTCTCGGGGGCGGCGATCATCGCGGTGGTCGCTTTGATGAGCGTGGGCGGGTTCTTGTTCCTCAACACCCTCTACCTGCAAGACGTCCGCGGCTACAGCGCCCTGCACGCGGGCCTGCTCACCATCCCGATGGCCGCCTCGGGGGCAGCGTGCGCGATGATCTCGGGCCGCATCGTGGCCGCCCGGGGCCCCAGGCTGGCGTTCGTGCTGGCCGGGCTGCTGCTGGCGGCGGGAGCCGGCCTGCTGATCGGGGCCGGGCGCGAGACCGACGTCTGGTACCTCGTGCTCGCCTATCTGCTGTTCGGTGCCGGCTTCGGCCTGGTCGGTACCCCGATGACCAACACCGCCCTGTCCGGGATGCCGCGCGACCAGGCCGGGGTCGCCGGAGCGATCGCCTCGACCTGCCGCCAGACCGGCGGGGCGATCGGCGTGGCGGTGTGTGGTTCGATCGTTGCCGGTAGTTCGGCCGGGTTCGTCTCGGCGAGCCACGCCGCCTGGGCCGTACTCGCCGGCTGCGGCGGCGCGACCGTGCTGTTCGGTCTGATCTCGACCGGGCGCTGGGTCGGGACCCATGCCGAACGCAGTGGCTGGCAGTTGAGCACGCAAGTTATGGATGTGGCCCGATGAATTCCGAAACGAGCAATCCTGGCAACGATTCCTCGGCGACACAAGCCTGGGCGCAGATGCTGGCATTCATCACCGGCCAGGATCGACTCCGCGCCCTGCGCCTCGAGTTGGACCTCGGGGTGGGGAAATCCGAGCTGCTGATCAAACTCGCGCAGGCGCCGATGACACTTCGTGAGGTCGCGCAGGCCGCCGAAGTCGATCCCTCCGCAGCCACCGTCGCGGTCGACCGGCTCGAACGACGCGGTCTTGTCCAGCGACGAGCGCACCCCGACGACAAGCGCCGCAGACTCGTCCACCTCACCGATGCCGGACTACAGGCCGCCGCAACGGCCCAGCGCATCCTCACCGATCCGCCCCCCGCGCTGGCCGCGCTCAACCCCGACGACATAGCAGCCCTCACGCGCATCTTCGCCACCTTGAACGCCAAGCCCGGGGCGGCGCCGCCCGCCGCCGGCCACTGAGCGAGGACCGGCCACCCGAGAAAGGCAACCCCGCGACTCTGCTCGGTCGAGATCATGCCGACGTCACCGCCTGGCGGGGCACGGGTTGAGCGGCGCTGCGGCGGCGCTGCGGCGTGGAGGCGAACCGTAAAAGATCCCCGTTGACCTCCGGATCTTGGCTCAGCGTCAACGGCCGTACCGCTGATACTCAACCCGGACCACAAGCGGCCGCGCGAGCCCCGTTAGGGTGTGGCGCTGTGGAAGATGTGGCACTTGGCCCGGGGAACCTCGCTGGCAGAGGCGTTTACGCCGCGCGTGACTTCGCCGCTGGTGAGGTGGTTGTGTCTTATCGGCTTCAGCCACTCCACGAGGCCGATTACTTGGCTTTGCCCCGCGGGCGAGGATCTCTTCGTGCACAGCTACGGAGGGCGCCGCTACCTCTACCCAGCACCAGCGCGCTTCGTGAATCACGCCGACGATCCGTCCTGCTATCAGGACTTCGACCGAGGCTGCAACATCGCTTTGCGGCCCATCGCGCAGGGCGAACCGGTCACCATCGACGCCAACGAAGAAACCGCCCGCGAGCTCGACACCTTCCTCGACGCCTACCAGCACGCGCTCAGCGAAGGATCGGAGAAACTCCTCGCCACCTTTGATGGTGGGCCGGAGGCATCACCACACGAACCAAGCGCACCTCATCGCCGGCGACCCGCTGCCGGTACGTCTGCCCAAGTCGGGCGGTAGGGTGGTCCGCCGTGACGATCAGCGGAGCCCTCGCGACGGCGACACGGCGGTCAAGCCGCCGCCTCCCGAGGCTCGAACTTGACGCTCAGCCCCACGTCGAGCGCCCCGGCGAGACGCTCAAGCACCGGCAGCGTGGGTACCGTGCCACCGGCCTCGAACCGCGCGACGGCCGACTGGGTCATCCCACACGCCAGGGCCAACTGGGACTGACTCCACCCGCGGCGCTCGCGCAACTCACGCACCGCTCGTCCCAACTCGAACGCCAACCGCGTCGCGTCGTACGCCTCAGCAGCACCGGGCTCAACCATCCGCCGCTCGCGCAGTCCGGCCCAGTCCGTCCGTTCCCCCATCGCCTAGCCCTCTTCCCCCTCGGCGCTGTGCGCCTCGTCGATGCACCGGGCCAGCGCCCGACGCGCCCGCTCAACCTCCCGATCGTCACGCATCCGCGTCTTGTTGAAGACGGTCAGCAGGATGATCCGCCG
>JBBWZQ010000310.1:0-179681 GCA_039649115.1 Micromonosporaceae bacterium
GCCCCCCCGCCGTCGAGCCCCATGCACTCGTATCTGACAGCTCTCTCGTCAGACAGGAGCTCGGCTGGCGGCCCGCCCGCTCCGACCTACGGTCGATCATCGAGGACGCCTGGAACGCCGAGGCCGCGGCCGAATATGCGAAGGCCGCATAACAGGCCGATATGCACGACACGCATTGGACCGTGCAACCCCTTTGCAGGAACCGTTGAGTTAGACGCACCGCCGCACACCGGGTCAGGTCCGTCCACCTCAGCGCGTTCCTTGACAAAACCATAGGGCAGTTGACGAACCCGGCCGCCGGAAGCGCACCGATACGGCGGCCGGGAGGCGGCTCCGGGCTCCGAGACCACCTGAAGGCACGATCCAAGCGAGGCTTCGCCCCCAAGCACAAGTGATCATGCGGTGGCGTCGTTGGTCCTGTCGAAGTACAGGCCTTGGTCTGCTGCGGGCAAGATGCCGAACGCACGCAAGAGCATGCCGGCCGCGCCGGATGCCATCCCCGCCCTCCCAGTACCGGGTGGCAGTTGCGGGTCCAGTCCGTGTGCGTAGAGCAACGCCCTAACGTCTGCGACAAGCTTGTCCGGGTCGTAGGTTTCTAGTTGCTCGCCCCGCTCTGCCGCGCGACGCAGCATCGCGGAAGAGTCCATCTCCTCACGCGCAACGGTGGGAACGATCATCGCCAACGCTCTCCCGTGATCTGCTCAAATACCTTGATATACCGCGCCTGGGTGGCTTCCACGATATTCGCAGGGATCTCAGGCCCCGGTGGAGTGCGGTCCCACCAGGTCAATGTGGAGGACCAGTCGCGGACGAACTGCTTGTCCATGGCGTACTGGGATCGTCCCGGCTGCCACTGGTCGGCCGGCCAGAACCGCGACGAGTCGGAGGTGAGCACTTCATCGGCCAGGACCAGCGTTCCGTCCGGAGTGCGGCCAAACTCCAGCTTCGTGTCGGCGATGATCACGCCCCGTTCGGCGGCCAGCGCCGCACCTCGGCGGTAGATCTCCAGCGTCACCCGACGCAGTTCCTCGGCGACGTCGGCGCCGACCTGGTCTACAACGTCGTCGAACTCAATGAACTCGTCGTGGACGCCCGGAGCGGGCTCCGCCTTCGAGGTCGGGGTGAAGATCGCCTCGGGCAGGCGGGAGCCTTCGACCAGGCCGGCCGGCAAGGGCACCCCTGACACGGCCCCAGTCTTCTCGTACTCGCGCAGCCCCAGACCAGCCAGATAACCCCTGGCGATCCACTCGACAGACAGCATGTCCAGGCGCCGGCACCGGACCGCCCGGCCGGCCCACTCGGTTGGGACATCCGTACCGGAAATCACGTGGTTCGGTACAACATCAGCGAGCCGCTCGAACCACCACAGCGACAACTGAGTGAGCATCTTCCCCTTGTCCGGAATCGGCGTGGGCAAAACGACGTCGTAAACGCTCACCCGGTCCGAGGCGACCAGGATCAGGTCGTCGCCGTCCAGGTAGACATCCCGGACCTTGCCCCTGTGTAGTAGATCCACTTCTCTCCCCACTGACTGGTGACCCTTCGGCGTACCTGCCTGGCGAGCCTGCTCTGCGCTGCAACCCCCGTAGTGTGATGTTATAGAACGCGACTGACCAGGGTTGAAAGGGGTCAAGAGGGGTGTCGCCACGAGTGGAACGGCATGTGCCGCCATACATGCAGATCACCGAGCACTACCGGGATCTGATCAGGCGTGGCGAGCTGAAGAACGGCGACCGGCTGCCCTCCGCGCGGCAACTGGTCACCGAGTGGGGCGTGGCCCATGCGACCGCGGCCAAGGTGCTGACCACCCTCCGATCGGAAGGGCTGGTCACCACCACATCCGGGGGCGCCGGCGGGACCGTCGTAAGCGTCCAGGACCTGCGCGAGGTCGGATACGCCCCTCGGGACCGCATGCTCGCGGTCCGCCGGTGGGGCCGGATCTACCCGCCCGGCGAGTACGCCCGGATCGTCTCGGCCGAGATGTCCACCGCGCCCGACCACGTCGCCGACGCGCTCGGCGTCGACCCTGGCGCCACCGTCATCCGCCGCCAGCGGGTGACCTACCACAACGACACCCCCGTATCAGCCTCCACCAGCTGGTTCCCCGGCGCCCTAGCCGAGGTAGTGCCCGAGCTGCTCGCCACCGACCGAATCCCCCAGGGAACCGCCGGCGTTATCGAGCAGCGGAGCGGACGGACGATGAGCCAGGGCCGCGACGGGATCAGCGCCGCACTCGCGGACACAGCCGTCGCGGCCAAGCTGGACGTACCCGTGGGAAGCCCGGTCCTGATCGGCCGCAACTGGGTGCGTGACGGCTCCGGCGAGGTCATCGAGTACGGCGAATGGACCTCACGCCCGTCCCGCTGGGCCACGTACGACTACGAGCTGGGCTAAATCAGAGACCTCTACCTCAACGTCGTCCTCGCGGCCACGCCGGCCGCCCACTACTCCTGATGCAGCGCTCACCTGTCCCGGTCGGCATCGGGCCCGGCGTCGTGATCGGGCCAGGGATCCTGAGCGGACTCGTCGCGGTGCAGGGCTTAGGCGGCGCCGTCAGGCGCGGTGGCGATCGTCATTCCGCACGGCCCTTCTAGATCTACGTGAGTGATCACGTATGTGCTTCCTGTAGAGAGCTGAAGGTCAGACGCGGTAACGGGCCCTTGGCGCTCCCACCGGGTGCCGTTCTGAGTGCCTTCCAACGCCCAGTTGCCCGGCGCCTCCTCGCGCAGGCGGTACTGCATGAACGGCATCAGGTCGGCCGCGCGAGGACCCACCCACCGGTAGTCGACGGTGAGTCCGTTGGCAACGTGAGTGTGACTAGGGGCCCAGTTTCCTGCGGGGTCGGGGCTCTCAACTGGCAGCCGTACCCAGCTCGGCAGCGTCGGCATGGGGGGAACCTCCTGGATGCGGCCCCGGTATGTGGGGGAAAGGGGCGCGGCCAAGGTCTGGAACAGAACGCCTGACCGCCGCCCCTGTCTGTCTACTGTGCGCAGATAGGTCCATCCCCTGGTCGCGTAGTACCTGTGCAGCCTCTGGTTGGTCTTCCACGCGTCCAAGCGCAGAAAGCGGCAGCCACGGCGATGCGCGTGGTCTCCCGCCCATTCCAGGAGAAGCGCGCCGAGCTCGTCACCGCTCCGGTCGCGTCGAACGGCCAACTTGGACAGGTAGCCGGCCGGTTGCGCCCGTTCGGCCGGCGTCCAGAAGTCCTCGTCGGCGCGCCACTCCAGCGTGATCGTGCCGACCAGGTCAGCGCCATCGAGCAGCAGCCAAACCTCGCCGCGCTGGATCGCTTGGGTGACCTTCCCGTTTGGCCCCACCCAGTTGCGCCACGTAGACCACTGGTCAAGGCCCTGCTCGCGGAGCCACCGGATCGACTGCCCCAGCAGCCCCATGACAGCGTCAAACTCGTCGACCCTTGCCGGCCTGACGGTCAGGGCGTTCACTCCCATCGCCGCTCAAAGACGATGACGTGTCTGTCGCCCGGAAGCACATTGAGCGTGCACCGGACCGGGCGCCCATCGGCCGTGTAGCCGGTGACGTAGTGGACGGCGACAGGGGTACCAGGGCCGAGGTCGAGGCGGTGCATCTCGTCTGGGGTCGGCATGCGGACGAAGATCTCATCAATGGCCCGGGCTTGGGGGAAGCCGAGATCGGCCAGCGCCTGGTTGGTGCCGCGGGTGACGTCGGCTGGCGACATGATCTCGGAGTCCTTGACGACATCCAAGGGATAGTGACTGTCGTTGATGTTGACGGGCTCGCCGTTGATGAACCGGACCCGGCGGCGGGCGACGACGACCTGGCCGACTGAGACTTGGAGGCGCTGGGCAATCTCCGGCGTGGCTGCGACCATCGAGACCTCGATCGTCTGGCTCGGGGTGCGCCCTTCCTCGGTGATCTGCTGGAAGAAGCGATCCATTTCAGGCGTGGCTGGCAGCGGCCGCGACTCGGCCTGCGGTCGGTAGACCACATGCTCGCGCTGTCTGACGAAGTAGCCATGCGGCCGACGCGCGATGATCAATCCTTCGGTGATCAGCACGGACAACCCGCTACGGGCGGTCTGGCGGACACAGCCGAACGCTTCGGCCAGCTCATGCTCTGTCGGCAGCTGGTCACCCGGCCGCAATTCGCCGGACGCGATCTTGTCGCGGTACGCCGCCGCGATGCGCTGGTAGGCGGGCGTTCTGGCACTTCGCAGCTTGTCCACCCGCTCGCCTCCGAGATCTCTAACGTCTAGTCAATATAAGCAAAGCTCTTGACGTGGCCTCCATGGAGCCGGAACATCGACATCACGGATATTGTCTAGTCAATCTGGATGATCTAGTCGTTCGTTGATAACTCCAACGAAGAGGGGGCCGGGAGGAGAACGATCGTTCCCCTGGCCCCCTTGTCCTTACCTTCCGGCCCGGTGTTCAGTCTGGGATCGGTTGACGGTAGACCAGCTCGTGCAGGTGGGCGCCTTTGACCAGGATCGACGCTTCCACCGGCCGCGCTTGGCTGGAGTAGATCACCCGGGACTGGCGGATCACCGGCACGTCGTCAGGTAGTTCGAGGATCTCCAGTTCCTCAGTGGTCGGCAGCCGCGCGGATAGCCGATCGACGAAGTCGCGCTGGGGATGGCCGAGTTCCGCGAGCACCCGGGGCGCCCCGCCGGAGATCTTGCCGCGTTTCGCCAGGTCGCTGCCCCGGGCAAGCTCGGCCGGGTAGTACGACCAGGACAGCTCCACCGGCTCGCCGTCGTGCAAGAGCAGCCGATGCCGCAGCACCGCGACGTCGCCCTCGGCCAGGCCGAGCGCCAGCATGACATCGGCCGACGGCCGAACCTCGGCCACCTCCAACAGTTGGTAGCTGTACCCGCGGGGGGATGGGGCGAAGTAGGCGGCCACCTCCACCACGTGCGGCTGTCGGTCGCGCACGTAGACGCCCTTGCCGACCTGGCTGATGAGGAATCCTTCCTCCTTGAGCGTGGCCAGAGCGCGCTGAATGGTCGCGTTCGCCGCGGTGTACTGCGTGACGAGGTTCGGGGTTGATGGAAGTTGCGTACCCGGGGCCAGTTCGCCGGACATGATCCGGGCCCGGATCTCGGCGGCGATCTGCTGATGGCGAGGCCGGCCGTCACTCCTTCTGGCCACGACGGCCTCCCTCTCGGTTAGTCGATGAACAGCTGGTACCGCAGGTGCCGGTCCTTGGCGATCATTGTGATCACGCTCGCCTCGACCGGCTGCCCATTCTCGGCCGTGGCGACCCGCACAAGGTGGAGCACCCACTCGTCGGCGCCCAGCGCCAGCGACTCGCGCTCCTCGGCGGTGGCCAGGCGGGCGCTGATGTCCTCGCTCACCCGGCGCGGGCGGTACCCCAGTTCGGCGAGCAGGGTCACCGCACCCCCGGGGATCTTGCGCGGCTCGGCCAGCCGGGTACCCCGGGCGATCGAGGCCGGGTAGTAGGAGTCCGTCAGCTCGACCGGCTCGCCGTCGAGCAGCATCACCCGGCGACGGACCACCACCGGCTCCCCGCTCGCCACATGTAGGGCCTCGGCCACCGCCGGCGGCGGGACCAGCTCTGCCACCTCGACAAGGCGCTGTGTACCGGTGTGGCCCTGTTGGGACGCCTCGTCGGCCCAGGCCTCGCGGTCCCCCGCTGACCGTGGTGTGACGTACGGCGTCGACACGCTGACCCACTCACCCAACTCGGTCATCCCGGGCCCCCTCACCGACTCTCACGTCGGCGGCAGCTGCCGCCCCCCCACCTAGCCACCCTAAGCGCAAGGCAGTAAGGAACAGATCACCTAGCACCATCTGCAAGATACCTTGTTGCCTTATCTGAAAGGCAGTACGGTCACCCTACGTCAGGACAGCGCCACAACACAAAGCAGGTCCCCGGCGGGATCGCACCCGCCGAGGCCCCAAGCAGACACCCCAAACCCCAAGCTCAAAGGGGCGCAGAGGCAAAGTCAGGCATTGACCGCGTTATAGAACGCGATCTACTGTTGGGTTATCACGTTCTACCACATAGAACGCGACGGTGCAGCTTCAGCCGTACGGCCGCTGTGCCCGTTACGCAAGATTTCCGCTCGGTGTTCACAGCGCCGAGCGGGAGCCGTAACAGTGCGAGACCCGGTGTTCACAGCACCGGGCCTCGCAGGACCTGGGCGGTTGTGCCCGCCGAGGTCCCGATGGCATCGCCCCACCCCGTCGAAGGAGGAAACGGATGCCAGAGGTCAGACTAACGTGCACCGAAGTTCCCGAGCACGTCCGCGCGATGACCGGACGCCAGCTCAGCGTGGTGGTGTCCAGGTCGGGCAAGTGCCGCGCCTTCCCGTCGGCGCTTGCCGAGGAGTTCTTCCCGCTCACGCGACCGGGAGTGGACCAGCCGGACAAACGACGCGAGGCCGAGCAGAAGGCGCGCAGGCTGTGCGGCGGCTGCCCGGTCCAGGCCGAATGCCTGGAGTCGGCGCTGCGCTTTCCCGGTGAGCAGCACGGCGTGTTCGGCGCGACCACCGAGTGGGAGCGCGAGGAGATCCTGCGGGAACGCCGCCGCGAGGTACGGGTGGGCCAGCCGGCCGTGATGACCGGATGAGCACCACCGCCACTCCCCCGCTGGTCAAGCCGGCCGCATCCCCGCCGCTGACCGACATGACCGAGGCGCAGATGCGCGAGGTCATCCGGGACGACATGCACCTGGTCTACGAGATCCCGGTGCAGTGGCTCAACCCGGAACGGCTGGCGTTCGTGGCGTGCACCACGGATCAGTGGCTGGGTCTGCTGGCCGCCGACGAGCTGTGCCGGCGCGAAGTGGGCGATGGCTACCCGATCGTGGCCGGCGGATTCATGGTCGACGAGCCGGAGGACGTGGTTCTGCTCGGCAAGCCGGGCAGCGGCAGCTTCGTCTGGCGGCCGGCCACACCGGATGACACGTACGCGCTGACGGTGTGCGTGATCCGTCCCACCAAGGCGCTGCCGTTATGACGGCCGCGCCGCTGACCAAGCCGGCGCCGGTCGACGAGGACGTACGCGCCCTGGTCGCCCGGGCCCGGTCCGGTGACACCGAGGCGTTCGCTGCCCTCTACGAGCAGTACCGCACCACGATCCACCGGCTGGTGTACCGGCAGGTGAGAGACCAGTCGGTCGCCGAGGACCTGACCTCGGAGACCTTCACCCGCGCGCTGCGGGGCATCGGGCGGTTCACGTGGCAGGGTCGCCACCCGATCGTCTGGCTGGCCACCATCGCCAACAACCTGGTCAGGGACCACTTCCGGCTGGCCCGGCAGCGGCTGGAGATCGTTTCCAGTGACTCGGTCATCGGCCAGCAGGGGCGTGGCCCGGCGGCGGAGAGCAGTACCGAGTCCGCCGCGCTGGCCCGGGTGACCCGCCGGGTCCTGCTGGACGCGATCGCCAAGCTCCCTGCGGCGCAGCGGGAGTGTCTCGCGCTGCGCTTCTACGGCGACCTGGACACCTACCAGACGGCCGCCCGGATGGGCACCACGCCCCGTGCGGTGGTGTCCCTGCAGTACCGGGCGGTTCAGGCGCTGGCCGACCTGCTGCCGGCGAAGGCGGTGGTGGGCTGATGTGGTCTCGACTGCGATGGACCCGCACGATCACCTGCCCGGACTGCAAGGGCGAGGGACATGTCAGCGCATCGCCGGCCGATTGGGAGCGGTGGACCCGCGAGCACACCGCGGCCACCGAGGAGCACCAGCAGGTGCTGATGGCCTACCAAGCCGGCGAGGCAACCCGCGACCAACTGGACGCGGCCGTGGAGGCGCTGACCGACCAGGTCATCAGCGCGCCCGACGGGCACGACTGCGAGACCTGCCGCGGATACGGGCGCAAGCCGTTGCAGCGTAAGACGATGCGCCGGCGGCGGCTGCACCTGGGCGCGGGGAGGGCTGTGGCATGACAACGCAGACCACCCCGGGCAGGCACCGCTGCTACGGCTCCGTGGCCGTTCGTCACCTGGTGGCGGCCGGTCTCATGGTGCTTCCCGTGGCGATAGCGGCCAAGGCCGCCGCCGGCAAGAGCCCCATCGACGCGATCACGTCCGCCGACCCGGTCGACCTCGTCCTGCTGGTGCTGGACGTGGTGTTCCTGGTCGCCGGCCTGACCGTGTGGGGCCTCATCGAGCACCTGGTGGCGCACTGCCGCGCCACCGAGGTCAGCACGCAGACCGGTCCAGACGACCGGTGGTTCACCGACGAGCACGGCAGGTGGTGGTACAGGCCATGACAATCCTCGACTACGACACGAACAACGGTCCGGCCACCGCCTCGACCGCACCGGTTTCCGTACGGCGGCCGGCCCCCGCACCGCAGGTCTGGCTCAACGACGGGCCGGCCACCCGACTCGGCGCGCTGCTGCACACCGAGGTCGGGCACGCCGGACGCTGCTACACCGCCCGGGCGGTCCGCACGACGCCGTTCGCGGTGCTGCTGGCCGCCGGCGGCACCCTCGCCCACGCGGCCGCGCAGCACTGGCACGACGGCGGTGGCGGTGAGGCGCTGGCCCGCTGGCCCGGCGTCACCCCGCTGACCGCGGTCGCCGTCTTGCTGGCCGCGCTGGCGGCCTGCGCCGGCTGGGCCGTGCTGGGGCACCTGCTGTGGCACCGCGACGAGGCGCCGTACGCCGGCAACGAGGTCCTTGACCTCGGACCGGAGGTGCCCCGTGGCTAGCGGCGGCGCGGTCCTGCTAGCCCGGCCACGGGTCCGCCTGGACTGGTCCGGCCCGCAGCACTACGACGCGGACCACAGGCTGCCCTGCCGGGTCTGCGAGACCGACACCAGCACGCGCGACGGGCAGGGCAAGCCCTGCCACCAGTCATGCGCCGAGCGGGAGCTCGCCGCCAAGCTGGCCGCCGATCGTGGCGGGCAGCTCGGCGAGTTGCGCAGCGAGGTGCAACTGCCGTGACTGTGACGACGACGGGTACCGCACCGGCCGGGCCGGGCTGGGTGGTGGCCAACCACCGGGCCGGCCGGCTGGTGTCGGTACTCGCCGTGCCGGATCCCGCCGCGGCGCTCGCGCTGGCGAGCGTCGTGCGCGAGTTCTGGCCCGAACTAGAGGCCAAGGCGCTGGCCGGCCCCGCCGCAGCCGCGCTGCTCGACCAGACCCGGGGAGGTGGCCATGGCCGGTAAGCGCACCACGACCGGCGGCGGCCGCCCCAAACAGCGCCGGATGGGCGCCGCCCGACGCCGCGCCGCCCTGACGTGGCGGCTGGCCGCCGCCCAGAGCCCACACGAACAAATCGCCGCCGCGGCCGCGTACGCGGTCTCGGCGGCCAAGGAGGCCCCGCCTCAGGCCGCCCAGATCGCGGCGACCGAAGCGGTGCAACTGCTGACCGCGCTCGGCGACAGGTTGCTGGGTGCCAAGGAGGAACGACCGTGAACGACACCCACACCGTCGACGAGACGCCCCAGCGCCCGTCACCACACCCCAGGCGGACCCCCGGGCCCGCCCCAGCGTCGGCCACAGCGTCGGCCACAGAGGGCCCCCGGCCCCCTGTGGCCGACGCCGAACCGGCCGACAGCGGATTCTCGCTGGGCTCGTGGCTGAGCGACGCGCTCGGCCGCTACTGGATGCCGCCGGCCCTGTGGTCGCAGCCGGCGGCATCGCTGGACGACCTGTCCGCATACGCCCACTGCGGCGAGTGGACCAGCAAGCACGGCGCGCTGCGGGCGCTGGGTATCGGCTGGTGGCGCGTCATCGGCCTGCCCATCACCGCGGCGTGCCGCCGCATCGAGTGGGTCGCGCAACGACCCGGACGGTTCCTGACCGTCTTCGCCCTGTTCGTTCTTGTGGCTCGCTCCAGTTGGGGCCACACCGCCCTCTACTGGCTGGCCACACCCCTACGCGGGCTGGCCTGGCTGGCCGGCTTCTGACCTCCCGGAAGGAGTTGACTCATGATCCCCCTGTCTGTCATCGGAGCGGTTGCACTCGGCATCGGCGTCGTGTGCTGGATCCGCAAAGTGGCGCCCCGGTTCACCGCCTGGTGCGCGCTGATCGTCGGCGTCGCCCTCGCCGGGTGGTCTGGCAAGTTCGTCAGCGACGCCGTCGGTAACGCCACCGTCGCCGCCAACCGGATCGGCGCGACGCTGATCGGCGTCGGCCTCGGCACGGCCGTTGTCGTCGCCGCGGTCATGTGGCTGTACCTCGACCTACGTAAGAAGGGCAAGGTCTCCAAGGCCGCGCCGTTTGTCGCGCTGGTGGTGCCGTCGCTGTTGCCGGTGCTGTTCGTCGCGCTGATGACCATCCCCGCGCTGCACGATGCCACCGGCCAGGTCCGCGAGTACTACACCCAGCTGAAAAGGGGCTAAGGCCATGCTCGAGATGTTCATCGGCTGCGTCATCATCGTTCTGGCCTGCAGGTTCCTCGGCGCTGTTGTCGTCGACCTCTTCTACGCCGGGCGGTGGGGCAAGCTTCCACCGCGGATGCAGAAGCGGATGGCCGAACTCGCCGCTGCGCAGAAGGCCGGCGTGCCACCTCGCGCCACCTTCGCGGACTACCTGCAGACCGTGTGGGGCGACGTGTGGGAAGCCGCGATCGCCGAGCGGAAGGCCAAGCGGGAGAACCCCACCCCGGCCCGCAATAAGGGCCCGGCGAAGACCTTCTTCAGCAACTGGTGGAACACGGCCTGGGAGAACCTGGAGACCAAGCGCCAGGCCAAGAACACCGGCGGCAACCCGCCCGACGCCGCGAAACCGGGCACCCCGGGTGCGGGTACGCCGCCTCCGGCGTCCACTACCCCGCCCACACCACCCCCGACCACACCACCCCCGGCGTCTCCCGCCGAGCCGGCTTCACCCGGCCCGCAGGCGGGCACGCCACCCGAGACTCCCGACCCGGCGGCGCCGTCGCCGGGCGGGGGGCCGAGCCCCGCGCCGGCCAGCCCAGACGGCACCGCGCCGTCGGGCAACAACGTGATCCCGTTCAGGAGAAAGGAAGACCCCGTGTCCGGAGGAGAAGTAACCGGTCTGGTCACCGCCCAGCAGTACGCGGCCGAGATGTCCTCGGCGATGGGCGACCAGATCTCGGCGACCGAGCAGTTCGTGGCGTCGCTGACCGGCGCCGGCGTCACCGGCGAGGCCATCGCCGCCGCCCAGCGCGCGCAGGAGCTGTCCGCTCAGGCCAGCGCGGCCTGGCAAACGGCCAACAGCGCGCTGCACCAGCAGGACGTCGTGAAGGAGGCGTACAGCACCGTTCCCGACGCCGGGGAAAAGGGATTCGTCACCGCCGAGTGACAACCCGGGTGCCGGCCGAACCCGCAGGGGTTCGGCCGATGCCCAGGCTAGCACGGGCAGCCCGAGCACAGCAGGCACAGAGGAGGACGTTGTGGCAACGACCCAGGTCAAGCCCGGCCTCGCCGCCGTGACGGCGGACGACGGCCGGGCCGGCGGGGACACCGACCCCAGCGCCGAAGAGCGATCGCAACAGTGGCACCAGGACCGCATGCGTTACCGGCTGCGCCACCAGGCCCGCCCGCACTACTCCGCCGCCCTGCTCGTCGCGGCGGCCGGCGCCGCCCGCGCCGCCGTACACCTGACCGGCGACGAGGCCGCCGTCGCGCTGGCCACCGCCGGCGCGGCATACGTCACCGCGGTCGTGGTGGCCACCGTGGCGCGGCGACGGCTGAGCAGCCAGCGCCTGCGCCGGTGGGCCACCACCTGTGCCTTCGTCGCCGCGAGCTGGCTGACCTGGGCCGCCAACGCCGGGCTGTCCTTCGACACGGCCAGCCTCCTCGCGATGCTGACCGCCGCGCTCGCGCTGCCGTACTGGCAGCGTCACCGCATCCCCAACACTGCCCCGGCCGAGCCGGAGCACCGGCCGGGCCTGGACGGGTACCCCAGGTTGTGGGCCAGCTACTGCGGCGGCACGTCAGGCGGGCCGCTGCCCGGCTCCTGGTTGACCAGCCACGAGCTCATCGAGGCCGGTGAGCGGTTCGTGCTCCAGCTCATGCCGGGCAAGCAGACCCTCGGTGGTGCGCTGGCCGCGTTGCCGCTGCTGCGCACCGGCCTGCACCTGTTGCCGCGCCAGGACCTCATCATGGAGCGGCACCCGATCCTCGACGAGTCCTGCCTGCAGCTCACCATCGTCACCAGGTCCACGGTGCTGACCACCGACCGGGTGCCGTGGCCCGGCCCCAACTACGACCCCGCGACCGGGACCGTGGCGCTCGGCCCCTACATCGACGGCGAGGGCGTCGGCCGGTGGCGCATGTACTGCGACAACGGGCTCATGGGCGGCTTCCTCTGCGGCGCCACGCGCACCGGCAAGTCCCGGATCTTCGATTCGGTCGCGCTTTCCGCGGCGGCTACGGGGTTCTCCGTCGTGTGGTTCGGCGACCCGCAGCAGGGTGCCAGCTCGCCGATGCTGGCCCGCCACGCCGACTACGTGGCCCGCGACATCCCCGCCATCCGCCGGATGCTCGCCCTCGCCATCCTGGTCAAGGAGCTGCGGCAGGCAGAAAACGCCCTGGAGGACCGCGAGGGCTTCGTACCCAGCAAGGACCGCCCCGGCCTGCTGATCTTCATCGACGAGTGTCACCGCGCGTTCGCTGACCCGCAAATCCAGTACATGGCCACCGAACTCGCCCGCGAGGGCGGCAAGTGCGGAGTGGCCATCGTGGCCGCCTCCCAGGTGGCCACTTTGGATACCTTCGGCAAGGGCGAGCGGGCCAAGGACGCTGACGCACTGCGTTCCAGCTTGTGCGCTGGCAACCTCGTCGTGCTGTACACGAAGAGCACCAACGCCAAGGAAGTCCTCAAAATCGACGTCGACCCGACCCAGTTCCCCCGCATTCCGGGCTACGCATACCTGGTCGACCAGACCGGCCACGGCCGGTCCGCGCCGTTGCGCGGCTACTACGTCGCCGACGAGGACCGCGACGCGTGGGCCGACGACATCGTCTGGCGCGGGCTGGACACCGGTGCGGCGAACGCCGCCGGGGACCGTTACCTGCACCGCCGTGACCACGCGGCCACCGAGAAGGAGGCCCTCGCGGCGAAGGTCGCCGCGATGCGCGCCGGCCAGCCCGGCGCGTGGTCGTCTCCGCCGCCCGCGACCGCCACGCCCAACACTTCCCCCCCGGCGGCTGCCCCGGCCGCAGCGGGACTCCTGCCGACGATCCCGGCCGACAACGTCATCCAGTTCCCGACCTGGCCGCCCCGCAACCTGCGCCCCGCCGCACCGGCCGCCGCCCAGCGGACCACCGCGGTCGCTACCGCACCGATCCTCAGCACCGAGCGAGGCCAGCGCATCTACAAGCTCATCCGCGCCGGCGTGGTCCGCACCGGCAAGCTGCAGGAGCAGTCCGGCTACGGCGAAACGCACGTCCGCAACACGCTCCACGCCCTCGTCACCGCAGGTCTGATCCGCGACGCCGGGCACGGCAAGTGGACCCACACCAGCGCCGCCGCCGACGACGAGGAGGTCGAACAGCCCGCATGATTCATACCCGGGGTAAAAGGTCCGGTATGTGGTCGACTGTTCGCTCCGGCCATAACACAACATCACCGTGCCGTTCGGCTGGCGTGTCGGGGCGGCGGTACTGGTACCAGCCCTGGCAAGATTTCGCACATGGACACGGACGACGCGATTCCGCTGCCGAAGCCGGTCGCCGGCGAGCTACGAATCCACAAGGTCTACGCCAGCCCCGACCGATGGCGGGAGATCGCCAGGCGGGCCAAGTTGGCCGGTATGTCGGTCAGTGCGTACCTCAACGCATTGATCGACCGGGACGAGATCGATTCGGCCGGTCGCCCGGTCTGGGCCGCCCCGGTAGACGCGCAGCAGCAGCTACCGCTCGCCAGCTGAGGCGACACCCTCAGCCGCTCCGTCTACCCCCTGAGCCCCCTGCGAGGAGGACGCCGCACGGCGTAGCCCTAAGTCCAGAAACGGCAACGACGGCCCCTGGTGATGAGCTTGGCGGCTAATCCAGGAACCGTCGTTCAACCCCACCGAAGGAGCAACGACGTTGCGTAGCCCTCCGGGCGGGCTCCCACATGTCTAAGTGGCGACCCGCTAACACGATAACCGAGGCGCCTGACAGTTTCACCGGGCGGTCCGAGATTTCACCTTGTGTCCTGCTCGGCCCGCGCCCTGGTCCCGGCGAACCGGGCGTTTCGTCGCGCCCCTGCGCAGCCGACGTTGCGCAGATGTCGGCGCCTCGCACACGCCCGGGACGGTGCCGGGCATGAGCGTCGCGACGCACCAGGCCGGCGAGGTGACGACCGCGCAGACGGCCAGAGTGCCGGCGCAGACCCGGGGCCTCGACCGCACGCCGCCGCAGGACACCGCCGCGGAGCAGTGCGTGGTCGGCGGCATGCTGCTGTCCAAGGACGCCATCGCCGATGTCGTGGAGATCCTGAAACCGGCCGACTTCTACCGGCCGGTGCACGCCACCATCTTCGAGGCGATCCTCGACCTGTACGGGCGCGGCGAGCCGGCCGACGCGATCACGGTGGCGGCCGCGTTGGTCGACTCCGGCGACCTGGGCCGGATCGGCGGTGCCCCGTACCTGCACACCTGTCTGCAGGCAGTGCCGACTGCCGCGAACGCCGGCTACTACGCCCGGATCGTGGCCGAGCGTGCAGTGCTGCGCCGCCTGATCGAGGCCGGCACCCGCATCGTGCAACTCGGCTACGGCACCGCCGCCGATGCCGGCCGCGACGTCGACGACGTCGTCGACCTGGCCCAGCAGGCGGTCTACGACGTGACCGAACGGCGCGCCAGCGAAGACTTCGCGGTGCTCGCCGACATGCTGCAACCCACCCTCGACGAGATCGAGGCGGTCGGCGCGCATGGCGGCCTGATGACCGGCGTGCCGACCGGCTTCACCGACCTAGATCGCCTGCTCAACGGCCTACATCCCGGCCAGCTCGTGATCGTGGCCGGCAGACCCGGTGTAGGGAAGTGCTTGTGCGGCGAGACCCCGATCGTCGACGCGTCGACCGGGCGCCGGATGCCGATCGCCGAGTTCGTGCGGCGCGGCCGCGCCGGCGAGCGACTCGCCGTCCATACCCTCACCGACCAGTGGACGTTCGAGATCGTCACCCCCGCCGACTTCGTGCCCAACGGGCACCGGCCAGTCTTCAGGCTGACCACCCGTTCCGGTCGCACGATCCGCGCCACCGGCAACCATCCATTCCGGACGCCGGCCGGGTGGCGGGCGATGCAGGAGTTGCGCCCCGGCGACCCGGTCGCGTGTGTCCCTGGGGGCCACCCGGCCACCGGCCCGCTGCCGCGCCAGGCCCGCGCCGTGCAAGGCCCGCCGGTCGGCGCGCTGCTGCTGGCCCCGGAGCTCGCCGCCCACGCCGTTGCCTGGGACCAGGTCTGGGCCATCGTGCCCGACGGGGACGCACCGGTGTACGACCTCACCATCGACGGCACGCACAACTTCGTCGCCGGCGGCTTCGTGGTGCACAACAGCACAGCGGCGATGGACTTCGCCCGCAACGCGGCGATCCGGCACAACCTCGCCAGCGCGATCTTCTCGCTGGAGATGAGCAAGGTCGAGATCGTCATGCGGCTGCTGTCGGCCGAGTCCCGGGTACCCCTGCACGCCCTGCGCTCCGGTCAGCTCTCCGACGACGACTGGACCAAGCTGGCCCGGCGGATGGGCGAGATCAGCGAGGCGCCGCTGTACGTCGACGACACGCCCACCATGACCCTGATGGAGGTCCGGGCCAGGGCCCGGCGGCTCAAGCAGCGCCACGACCTGAAACTGATCGTCGTCGACTATCTGCAGCTGATGACCTCGCCGAGGCGGGTCGAGAGTCGGCAGCAGGAGGTCGCCGAGCTGTCGCGTGGGCTGAAGCTGCTGGCCAAAGAGGTCCAGTGCCCCGTCGTCGCAGTCAGCCAGCTCAACCGCGGCCCGGAGCAGCGCGCCGACAAACGCCCGCAGCTGTCTGACCTTCGTGAAAGCGGGGGCCAGGAGCAGGACGCAGACGTGGTGGTCTTGCTACACCGCGACGACTACTACGACAAGGAGTCTCAGCGGGCGGGAGAAGCGGATCTCATAGTCGCTAAGCACAGGAACGGACCCACCGACACGGTGACAGTTGCTGCGCAACTACACCTCTCGCGCTTCGTCGATATGGCGGTGCCATGAACCCGCCAGGAGCCCTGACCACTGTACTTGAACCCTTCCTTGGCTTCGCGGCCGAGGAAGGCGTGACTGGCCTGACCGTACGGCCGCACAAGAGCATCAGCAATGTAGGGACGACCGGGCGGCCAGCCGAACGAATCATAGATCTTCTATACGGCGGCGGCGCGTCGATCGCGCTCGATCGAAAGGCCGCTGCCCGCAGCATTCTGGCCGAGGTCGCGGCGTCCCGCCCGGTGCGCGGGAAATACACCCTCGCCGCGCCTACCAGAGGCACGCGCCCTGACCATGCCCGCAGCAACCCTGCCGCGGCACCCCGACCCACCACGCAGGAGGTGATCGCGCCGGCGGCGCACCCCGGCACCAGGCCCCAATAGCCGCGAGGGCCCGGGTAACCGGGCCCTCCACCTTGTCCAAGCAGGACGGTCGCCACCGTCCTGCAGGAAGAGTATGCGTGTTTTCTGCCCGGAACAAGAGCGGAGGCCCGGCGCGTCACGGGGCCTTCCAGCAGCTCGCACTGCCAGATGTGGCCGCCGGCGGCCGCGTCAGCGAATCCTCCGCGCGGACAGGCGCCGAGTCGGGCAAACCCGCCCACGGGGCGGGCGAGCGGCACCCGATGGCCTGGACTAAGCCGGCCGGCCGCCGTTCCGACGTGACCCGCCGGCTCCGGCGGGCCCGCCGGATCGAGCGCCGCCACCCCACCGGCGAGCTGCGTGAGTGCGAGCCGTGCGCGATCGCGGGCCGGACCCGCCTCGGCGTCACTCGCTCCCCCGGCTTGGTGGCCTGCCTGCGTTGTTGGCAGCTCCACGAACGGATGGGCGTGTGGCCCAGCCCGCAGCACCCGCACGACGTCGACGCCTGCCGGCTGTGTCGCCCGTCGGCCCAGCCCGCCGAGGACGAAGACGGGGCGGCGGCGCCGATCCTGGGTTCCCTGCTGCCCTACAACCCGGTCGACCGGCCGTTGTCGGCCAGCCGGCCTTCCTTGGCGGATCCGTGGCAGGTCGTCGCCTTGGCGCAGCGGTTCGCCGACGAACACGCCGCGACCGGCCGGCCGTTGCGGCTCGGCCACGACTTCGGGCGGGTCGAGGTCGGCGTGGCCGAGGTGTACGCGGCCCTGACGGCCGCGTACGGGCCCGTCGTGCGCCCGTCGGTGCGTGAGGTGCACACCCGGGCCGGATGCGGCGAGCGGCGCGCTCAGTACGCCCTACGGGCGCTGCAGCGGGCCGGGCTGCTCTACCAGCATGCCGACGGCTGTCTCGTACGCGGCGATGACGGCCAGGTGGAGCGCCTCGCGGCCGAGTATGAGCTGCGCATGCCCCTTGCCTACCTGGACCAAGCCCAGCTCATGGAAGAACTGGACGAGACCGTCGACCGGGACCTCCTCGACGCTTACCTCGCCGCCGTTCAGATGGTTCGTGGTGACGACCCCGAGCCGGCCGTCCCTGCTGGTGACGACGCACGGCTTCCGGCGCCTGTGGATGGTCACTGCACCCCATTGGTGGGTTTACTTATTCCGACAAGATCAAGATCTTCAGATACCGTTCCGGTCAAAGATCAAGAACGAGTTCTCACCGATAACCAAGGGGCGTCTTCGCTGGCCACGTGCGATCGCTCACCCTCTGTAAAGCATCCTAGGACGCGTAGGGGGTATGCGTTGGCTCGCAAGCTGGTCGACCGCGCTCCTCGCTGGGCCTCTGTCCCGTTGCCAGTCCTGGCAGGGGCCCTGCTCCCCCTCGCGGACCTGGGCTGGTCGGCCTACCAGGTCGACCGCGCCACCGAGACATACGGCCCGGTCACCTCCCCCACCGGACTCACCCGAACCCTGCACGCCGTGATCGACTACGCCACCGAAGGCCCGCAGCGCCGACGCGAGGCCCTGGTGACCGCCTTCGCCAAGGAGATCACCGCAGCGGAGCTCGCGGCCCGCCGCTCCCCCGTCGTCTGGACCGACACCAGCGAGGCCGCCCGCCTGGCGTACCAGCTCGCCGCCCAGGCCCGCATCAACAACGCCGGCGAGGCACGGCCGGCCGGCTGGGACACCCTCCGGGCGCTCATCGACCCGCCCCCCTCCCCGGCCTCCCCCGCGGCCGGTGAACCAACCTGCCATCTGCCCGCCGAGCAGCGCAGCGCCCAGATCCTCGCGCAGGCCCGCCGTAGGGCCGCGGCGGACCGAAGCCGGCGGGCGACACGATGAGTTGGGACGCATATGTCATGGGCGGTGACGCCACGCGCATGTCGGTCGTCGGCCCGGGAACGGCATGGGTGCGTTGCTACAGCTCCTTCGTCAGAAGCGTAATGAGATCGCGCAGATCGTCGGGTGGCAGCTCGGCCCGAAGCGACTCGGCGATCTTGACGGGCGTGCTCCCCAGCCGGCGGATCGCCGACGCGGCGGCAGACAGACGCGGCCGAGGCTCGGGGCGTCCCGGCTGCTGTTCGTCGTCTGCGGCGTCGCCCGGTTCGGCCGGGGGCGTCATTCGGGCCCGCCAGTCGTCCAACGCCTGGAGCTGCTCGTGCGGTGTCCGCTTGTGCAGGTCGCGGACCTCGCGCAGCGGTATCTCCCCCGCCGACAACGCCGCCTGGAGCTCAGGGATCAACTTCAGCAGGTTCTGCCGCTGAGTCACCCACGGCGGAGTGCGGGACAGCTGCTCGGCGGCCGCCTTCCCAGTGCCGCACTCCTTGACGATCAGCTCGACGGCACGGGCTTCCTCGATCGGGTCGAGGTCCTCCCGGTCGATGTTCTCGGCCGCCGTAGCGCTGACGAACTGGGCCCGCGAGTCGGCCAGGTCGTTCTTCACCGTGATGTCAAGGGTGGAACGCCCGGCCTGAATGGCCGCAGCGCGCCGCCGGCCGCCGGTCACCTGGACAAAGATCGCATCACCGATGGTGGACTCGTGCTCGGGGAAGGAACCGAGAAAAGCCGCCCGCGTGACCACCGCGCACGGCTGCAGCTGGCCGTGTACCCGCATCGAGTCGGCGATCGCCGCAATCTTCGCCGGGTTGGCGTTGATCCTGCGGGTGTTCAGCGGGTTCGGGGCGACCTGGTCGACTTTGGCCGACCTGGGCGTGGACTCTACGAACCCGGGGACGCGAGCATCCGCCATGGGCGGCTCGTCGGCCAGGTCGGACAAGTTGATCCGCTTGCCGGCCACCGTCATACCCCCAACGCCTTCATCGCGACATCGGCGGGCTGCGCCGGTATCGGTGCGGGCGCAGAGCCCCCATAGCCCAGCTCCAGTGCGAGCCGGAAGAAGTCCTCGCGCGCTTCCATGGCCGTCCGGTTCTTGGGGTACTGCGTCACGACGATGCCCTCAGCACTGGCACGGGTATGCAACTTGTAGCGCCGGACCACGGTGTTGCACATCGGCCAGCGTTTCTTGACGATGAACTGCGCCGTCTGCTCCAGATCCGCGGTCCCGTCGCGCGGATCCCAGGCGTTGACCACGACGCGGAACGGGATACCCCGGGGTTTGATCACGACGTCGATGGTGCGAGACGTCGGGTCATACGCGAGGGGCTCTGGGACCATCGGCACCAGGACCTCGTCGCACTCGTTGAGTGCCGCCGCCAGGATTCGCTCGTCTTCAAGGCTGCCGGGGGTGTCGACGAAGATGAGCCTCTTGCCGAGGTGCCTGAGTTTGCGCAGGTCACGCGGGTCATCCACCTGCGTGAAGTCGAAGGGCAGCCCACCCTGGCGCTCGACCCGCTTGGACCACCACACCGACGAGGCTTGGGGGTCAGTCGAGGCGACCATCACCGGACTGTTGGGATCCCCGACGGCCTCCGCGGCAGCCCGCAGGATCGGCTCCGGGTGAACGAGCACGTCGTACGCGACGGCGGCGAGGTTCATGGCGAGGGTCGTCTTGCCAACGCCCCCCTTTTGGTTGGCGATCACGACGATCTTCGTGGCCATGCGGTGGTGCTCCATTCCGTGTGCTTCCCGGGCGGCTCCCGGTACTTCGGATGTCCGACATGGTAGGGCCGACCAGGCCACTTGCTGCACATGGCGCGCCTATTTTCACTCCTGATTAACCGTGGTTAATCAGGGACCGCCCGCAACGGCGGTCAGTCGAACCCCGGCAGGACGCATGACGGCCCCTGATTAACCGCGGTTAATCAGGGGTGCCGGCAGCCGACCCAAGCACGGAGCAGGGTTCCCGATTAACCGCGGTTAATCGGGAGCCCAACGTGGCCGGTCACCCACGCCGGCCCCAAGATCAAGTAGCAAGATCGGTCGCGCAAGATCAACTAAACCTGAAATGCGCAACCCCTCCCCCACTGTTGGCCGGCGATCAATCAGGCGCACGACACGTGACGTGATGTGGCAAGCAAGGCAACTCGGACTCGCATCGGCCGCGGCGTCACGCTGCGTCCAGCGCGTGACGAGGATTCCTCGGGCCGTTCCAGGGCCCCGTTCCAGGCTCGTTCCGGCTCGTTCCGACCCCCTGTTCCACCCCCCGTTCCGAAGGGCTGCGGAGGGGTCGGCCGGTGACCGTTCCGGAACGGTGTTCCAAGATCCACGGCTTCTGTTCCACCCCGCCGTTCCGGCGACCGTTCCAAAGCTGCCCAGCCGACTGTTCCAAGGTCACCGTTCCAGCCGTCGCCCATCGCCACGTCTGGATCTAACCCCAGCGAGCCCGACCGGCTCGCTGGGGCAGCGGTGAGGTCGGGCGCGAGAGGCCGACTGCGGGTCGCGGGATCGCCGCGGCCCGACCGTGCGACGGGGAGGCGTGCCGCCGCCGGCGTCGGACCGGCCCGGACCGGCCGACGGTGAACGGCTCGTCGGCGGGTCACCGAGGGCGCTGAGGTGGGCGTCGAGGGCTGGCCGGGGGGAGAGCTTTGAACTGACCACGGCCGGTGAAACCGCACACCGCACACCGCACTGGCCCCCACAGTGATCACGGCGGGGGCCAACGCGGGCCCGCGCGCGCCCGCGCGCGTAAGAAACATCCACAAACCGCACACCGGAACCGCACTTACTCACGGTGACTGGCTGCGGGGTTTTGAAGCACATACGGTGACCAGAGCGGCCCGGACGGCACCGCCAGCATCGCCCGAACCTCCGGAGGAGCCTCGGCGCAACGGCTGCCGCAAAGCGAGGGCCGGCACTCGCCTCAGCGGGGGAGCGGCTGAGGCGCCCCGGACGCCCGGAGCCGAGGTCGACGGATGCACGCGCGAGGCCCCGCCGGGACCCGGTCGCTCCGGCACCTGCCGACGGGCGACCGTTCCAGCGCGCCGCCGGCAAACCGCCGCCCGTTCCGGCCCCACGCCGTGAGCCTCCCGAGGCGTTCCAGCGCCCTGGCGCCCGGCCGTGCGGACCGTTCCAGCAAGCCACCGTTCCGGCCGGGTTGACCGTTCCAACCGGGGTGGCCCGGCAGTTCCAACGCGCCGTTCAAGGCGGCCGTTCCGGAGCGCCCCGGCCCGTTCCGGCCCACTGTTCCACGACCGTTCCACACCGTTCAGCGCCGACCGGCACGCGCCGCCCCGCCCGGCCCCGGGTGACGGTGTGTAGCGGAGCGGCGGGCGTTCCACCGACGCCCGGGCGGAACGGCCCAACACGGCCAGTAGTCGTTCCGGGAACAACCGAGCCAGCGCCTCAGCAGCCACCATCCGGCGGGGCCCACGGCGAAACCTGGCCGGCAACAGGTACCCGTAACGCCGCCGCTAACCGTTCCGCTAACGGCTGGTCGGGTTGTTCCAGGCAGGAGCGGGTGTTAGCGGACACGCCGGAGCGGCCAGGCCCCCTGGAATGCGAGTAGAGCGCGGTGGTCGATGCCGGCAAAAGCCCCGGGCTCTGCTCGGGGAGTCATTGGTGGGCCGGCGATGATTCCATCCACGGGCATCGCGAGGCACCTGGCCCGGGAGTGCCAGGCGTTTGCGCCTGAGGTTGGTGGCGAGCTGGATCAGCCGCTCTGCGGCGTCGGCGGGGTTCAAGGGGGTTCGAGGCCCCGCCAGGCAGATCCGAGCGCCAGCGCCCGCGACAAACCACATGCGCCGTACGAGGCCCCTGCGGAGCCGGAGCCGGAGCCAGCTCCGCCACGACGTCGGACCAGGGCAAGTTCGGCACAGTGTCGCGGTTACCGCTGGTAAGACCGCACACCGCACCGCGCTGACCAGCGGGAGGGGGTCGGGGGAGGGGCCAACGCGGGGCCGCGCGCGACAGCGCGCGCGAGGGTAGCACCCCAAACCGCAGTTGCACAGAGTAGCCGGGCGCGGAGACAAAAGACGCCCTCGACCTGGCGCACGACCAGCATCGAACCGGAGACAATGCCCCAGGGCCGGCCGCTACTAGGGGGGCGAGGGCCCCCCTCCGAGCCGGCGCCTACCGGCGGCAACCGGGACCATGCCCGCCCGCACCCGACGCAGCCACGGCCCGACCCGGATCGGCGACCCAGTCCGTGCCGGCCCCGCACCGACCTAGCCACCGTTCCGACTCCAGACCGCGCCGTGCTGCCCCGGCGAGGACCCCGGCTCGACACCCAGCCGCCGACGTTCCGCCGCCAGCGCCAAGCCATCCGCACCGCAACGGGCGTTCCGTGCCGACGACCACCAGGCCGTGCCGCGGCACGGCCCCAGCCGGTCCGGACGCCCGTTCCGCGACCGCGCACACCCGTTCCGGCTGACCGGATCGAGCAGCGAGGGAGTGAACCTGCGGCGGCCCGGCCCGTCGTCGGGCCCGGGACGAGGGATCGGGCCCGACGACGAGGCGGATGTCCGTCGGGACCGTGCCGGTCCCCGGGGACATAACCGCAGGTCAGCGGCGGTGGTAGGCGGGCGGAGGCGGCGTCCTGAGGGAGTGTCGTCGGGCCTCGCAGGGAAGTCAGTGCAACCTCGTAAGGCTGCTATGTAAAGTGGAAGGGTGACCGTTGCTCGCCAGCTCCACCGCCTCGGCGATGAGGATCCGCTGCTCAGCCTGGCGGAGGCCGCCGAGCGGGCTGGCCTGAAGAAGGGGACGTGGCAGTCGTACGTGAGCCGGAGGTATGCCCCGCCGCCGGACGACCCGGACGACACCGATACCGACGGAACGCCGATCGACAAGTTCCGGAGGCGGCCCCAGTGGCGCGCATCCACGGTCGACAGGTTCAGGGAGCACAGGCTGGGCCAGGGCCGGCGCACAGATCTGGACGACCGGAAGAAGGAGCGGCGGGAGCGGCGAGCGGCGGAGCTGGCGGAGCCGCTGGCCGAGCCTACGCCGGTAGTGGCCGACTGGCTGGAGACCAACCACCGTGCCCTCCTTGCCGTGGCCGAGGAGCTCGTTGATCATCGCGATGCGCTGGTGGCGGTCGCGCCTCGTCCCGAGGAAGTGGCCGACGCGATCGACGCCGCGGGGCTCCATATGAGCCGCCAGCCGTCGAGGGCGCTCGCGAGTGCCATTTCGTACGCGATGGGGCTCCTGACGCCCGAAACGCTCGCGCGGCTCCCGGAGGACTCGCAGGTGGCACTGGTTGTCAGGCGCTATCGCCGTCTGCGCGACGAATTCGAGCAGATTAGGCCGAAGATCGGCGGCGCGAGTGAAGCTGGCTGAGCTCGCCAGGAACGAGGCGCCAGCATGCTGGTCCTGGAACGTGCCGAACCTCCGACCGCAGCCCGATGTGGCCGACCTGCTTGCCAGACACCAACTACCGCAGCGTGTCTGCTCGAACGCGGTCTCGGGTGCTCCAGCGCTCTGGCGCTTCATCGAGTTCCACGCCGGGCGCTGCGCGGTGTGCGGTGACGTCGCCGGCTTGCTCGTCGTCGACCACAAGCACGGACCCAGAACCGTTCGCGGGTGCCTCTGCCACGGCTGCAACATGCTCGAAGGACGCGGCGGCCGCGACCTGCCGATCTTCGTCGAGTACCGCCGGCGGCATCCCGCTCTAATGCTCGGCTACTACGAGCCGTATCGCGGCAACGGCGCTAGCCAACGGGTCCTTCGCGCAGTGCACGCCGCCGCTCGTGCCCAGCGCCACCGTGAGCTGCGTGTCGCCGACATGAGCAGCTGGATCCGGCTTCTCGCTCGGAGTCGCGTCGTCCGTGCGGACAACCTCCTGCGGAGCAAGGTTCGTGAACTCGGCCAGCTGTGGCAGCGGGTTGCCGAGGGCAGCGATCAGGTAACACCACAGCTGATGCACGACCTGGCGGTGTTCCGCAAACACGCGTTCGCGCTCGCGGACGGCGAGCAACAACTTGACCTTGATCTGGTTTTGGCCCTCGTCGCGAGCCTGGGGCATGAGTACAGGCAGCTGATGGGCGGCGCCGGGCCGCTCGTGATGGCCGCCCAGTCCGAGACGGTTGTGTGGAGTCCGCCGTGGGAGCGCTAGAAGGCCGATGCCCTCGGTGGCGCTCCGCGTCCGGCGTTGCGGTGAGCCGGCGTCCGGCGGTCTGCTGACCTGCTGAGAGGCGCGCGCTCTATCCTGGCTCGCTGCCCTGTTCGTACCCCTCGGAGTTGGGGAGTAGGGGCTCTCCCTCGACGGCCCCTGCGGGCCTCGAATCCGTGGTGGCTGCCAGCGCCGAAGCCCGGTGGCTCGCATCGCTGGTCTCGGCATCGCTGTCGGTCTGTGCCTGCGTGGCCGATGCCTTGGCCGTGCGGGAGCGGATGCGGTCCAGCTTGGCGGCGTGCTCGGCGTCGGTGATCCACCCGTGCTGGTGGTCCTCGTGGAGTCCGGTCTCGATCTCGGCCAGGTACTCGTCATCGGTGGCGGAGGCGACCAGGTCGACGCCGCGCGCACGGCAGCCGGTCCAGACCTCGGTGCCGTTCTCGCGTGTGCGCCGGAGGCTGAGCCAGACCCAGCCGTCGTTGCCGTCGCGGGTGTCGCGGATGGTCCACACGGTGCCGTTCGGGTCGTCGGCCTGGCGGACCTGGTCGCCGGGGCGAAGCGCGGCGACCATGCGGTCGATCTCGACGGTGCGGGCGCGCAGCGCGGCGGTGACTGTTCGGTACCAGCGGGAGGTGCGCTGTCCGCGGTGGACGAGGTTGGCGTTGGCGTCGTGCTCGAGTTCGATGCGGTGCTGCTCGGTCCGGCGGTAGAGGAGGGGGAGGGATGCGTTGAACTGTTCGTGGCGCGCCTCGGCGACCTGCTCGTCGGTTTCGGCCGTGAACGTGATCGCGGACATCTCGCGCTTGTTGCGGAAGTGGATTCGCTCGGTGCGGTCGCTCTCCCGCCAGGTGACGTCGGCGTAGGTCTTGCCGGCTTTGACCACGTCGCCGGTCAGGGTCTGGCCGGCCTTGTCGCCCCAGGTCTCGTCGCAGATGTACTCGGCGATGGTTCCGACGTCGATCGTCGTGGCCATGGTGTTCCTCCCTGGAGGGTCCTTTTTTGGCTTGCCATTTAGTCTGCCGGTGAGGCTGATAAATGGCAAGCCAATAATCCATGATTCTTTGTCGGGTGGTCGGCCCGCGGAAGGAAGCACGCCGCGGCGTGACCTGCGGTCGTCCCGTGGGGGCCTGCCGAAAAGGTGTGGGGGATCAGGTGGCGTCGGTAGCCCGGAGGCGCTCGCGGTCGCGCAGTGCTGGTGGAAGGTGGTCGGGTCCGTCGAGGACGCTGTCGCAGACGACGTGCCGGGCGAGCATGTCTGGAGCGAGTGCACCGACGGTCTCCAGTGACAGGGCCAGGCGGGCGAGGTCGACCGCGATGGGGTCGTTGTCGACGCCGAAGACGCACTCCAGGATGACCCGGGGCATGACGGCGAGGATGAGGTCGCCGGAGGGCTCGCGGCCGCCGATCAGGCGGGCGGCGTAGGCGTGCGACAGCAGGCGGGCGGCGTGCACGAGCATGATGCCGGCGCCGCAGGCCGGGTCGATCGCGACGATCCGCATGACCTGTTCCGGCTCGGGGCCGAGCTGGTCGAGGCCCAGCTGGGTGGCGAAGCGGGTGAGGAACCGGGCGAGGGGTTCCGGGGTGTAGTAGGCGGCCTGGTCCTTGCGGGTGGCCTGGCCCATCATCTGCTGGTAGACCGTGCCGAGTTCTTCCGCGCCGACGGTCTCGTAGTCGCACAGGGCGCGCTGGTACACGATGTCGGCGGTGATCCCGGTGGCGGCCGCGGCGGTCACGACCGCCGTCCGCGACGGTGGTAGTCGGTCTTCTCGCAGCGGTAGACGTGCTGGAAGCCGGCCTGCTTGGCCGTGATCGGGTCGGGGTACGGGCCGGCCCACACCTTGCAGCCGGTGGTCGGGCACTGCCAGTACCACTCGTCCCTGGCGGTCGCGCCGAGGTTGACGAGCTGGCTGCGTTGCCAGTCCATGTAGGTCGTGCGGGGGCGGCGGCTGCGCTGCGGGACTGGCTCGGCGGCCGGGTCGGCGTCGCCGTCGGAGGCCGTCCAGGTCATGGCGTCGGCCAGCCGGGTCGCCTCCTGCTCGTCGAGGTGCTGCTGGCGCTCGGTGATCGCCGCGAGGAAGCGCTCGAGCTCGGGGCGGATCGCGTCGCCGCAGACGTCGGCGTATCCGTACTTGTCGAGCATGTCCGCCATGTCGCTGGCGCACATGTCCAGGTCGATCGGGGTGGTGGGCATCTGGGTGCTCCCTGCCGGTCCGGTACCCGCCTTATTGGCTTGCCATTTAGTTTGCGCGACAGACTGGAAAATGGCAAGCCAATAAGGCATGATTCTTCTATGACCCGACACGACACCCGCAACTTCCGGCCCAACCCCGACTACTACCTGCCGGTGGAGTCGGCCGCCGGCGAGGCCGGCGTGAGCATGAACGTGCTGCTACAGGCGCTGCTACGGGAGTTCCTCACCGATCCAGCCGGGCGATTGGCCGCCCTGGCGCCACACCTGGAAGCGGTCGCGGCCGAAACCCCGCGCCGCGGTCGGCCGGCCGCGGCGGCGCGCCCCGCGCAGTGAGGTCCAAAAAGCCCGCCGAGGTAGCGGGCCCATTCAACGGGTCTGGACGTCTCCAAGGCCCCCGGGTCCGACTACCCGCCGCCCGCCCCCAGGCCGGGTAGTCGGTAGCTGGCACCCGGGAACTTTCCCCAGGTGCCGCGTGCCGGGTTGGTCAGGCGATCGAGCCGGCACGGCCGGTGACCCGGCCGTCGGGCAGAGCGATGACCCGGTCACAGGTCATGCACCGGTAGTGGGTGCCGTCCCATAGGCCATCGTGATCCGGGTCGACGACGTCGCCGCGCCGGGTGCAGGTTTCGAACCCGGCCTCGGTGGCGTCGTTGCCGCAGGCGCACAGCAGGCCGCCGCCGGGGCCGCGCAGGATGTACTCGCCTCCCGGTGTGGTGGAGGTGTTGTCGTCGCGGCGGTACCGGTTGATGTCCTGCCGGTAGAGCCAGTAGCCTTCCCGGCCGCCGGACAGCGCGGAGAAGTACAGGTTGACGACGGCCTGGTCGTGCTCGGGTGGTGTGGCGGGTGCGGCGTAGCCGCCGCCGAAGCGCCGGCCGGCGACGGTGTGCCAGCGGTCCCGGGCGATGTCGGCGAGCTGGCGGATCGCGTCGACCGGGTCGCCGTAGAGCCAGCTCTGGTGGTCCTGCGCGAACCAGTAGCGCAGCACCCACGCCTCGTCGGGCCCGGCGGGGGTGAGGTACCCGGCTGCGGCCGCCGGTCGGGTGTCGGTGTGGTCGGTGTTGGGCATCGGGATTCCTTCCCGTTGTCGGGCTTCTGGTCGGAGTCCGGGTTGCCGACCCTCGCTCATCTATAATGATACCCCATGCGCCTTGGTGTGGGAAGGGTTAGCGGGTCGCTGTTCGGTGACGTCTGCCCAGGTGGCGAGGCTTTTGCGAGGCCCGCGACCGACGGTCAGCCGGGCCCGTCGCGGGCGCCGGCCGACCGGGGGAGTGGCGGGGCTACTGAGTGGCGTGCCGCCGTTCGTCCCAACAGCAAGCGCCGCCGATCCAGGCGCCGCGCCAGCGGTGCGCGGTGGCGAGCGGGACCTGCTGCTGGCAGTGCAGGCAGGCCACCTGCTGCGGGGATGGCATCGCGCAGCCGGCGCAGGCCGGGCCGTCCCAGGGGTGCGACGACTCGCTGTCGGCCGGGCACGCCTCGGCCTGGAGTTCGGCGAGTGGTCGCGCGGTGCGGCAGGTGTCGCAGCGCCCCCAGGTGGCGGTCAGTGGGCCGCTGATCAGCGCATCGCAATCCACGCACACGATCCCGGCCTGGCACAGCACGTCGTAGAAGGTGTCGCTGTCGGCGACCCGCTGCCCGGCGAGGTCGCCGATCTCCCCCCAGGCCCGGGTGATCCGCACTGCGGCCCACTGGGCGTCGGTGAGGCGTCGGCTCAGTGGCCAGTCCTCATGCCCCATCAGTTCGCCCTCGACGTCGGTGGCGTCCCAGAGCGCGTATTGCCAGCCCCGCCCGGTGGCGAGGCTGTGCAGCACCGCGTACGCCCGCCTGTCGCTGAGCGCGGGCAGCATCGCCAGCAGCCCGGCCAGCGGCGGGTCCTGCACCGGTGCCTCATCGGCCGGCGCCGGCTCGACGGTGAGCAGCCGGACCGAGGCGTCCTCGTCGTCGAGGTGGCCGAAGTACAACTCGGCAGCCTCGATGTCGTCGACGGGCGGATCGGCCGGCAGGTCGGTGGCGACCTCGGCGAGCGCGGCCCAGCCGGCGCGGGCGATGCCGGCCCTGGCCCGCAGCGCCGCGTCGTAGTCGGCGAAGACCCGCACCTGCAGGCTGTGGCGTTGGTCGTGCAGGAGCACGGCGACCTCGGCGCAGACCGGGGCTGGTAACGGCGCGTCGGCCGGGGGATGGGTGAGCTGGCTCATGCCGCACCGCCGCCGTGCGCGCGGATCGCCGCGACGATCTGCTCCAGCAGGATCCCGGCGTCGGACAAGCCGGTGGTGGCGTGCTCGCCGCCGAGCAGGTCGTCGGCTTGGCGCAGGAGCTCGGCCAGGCTGGGTGCGGGCTCGGTGTCGGTGACCTCGGTGTCGGTGACCTCACGGCCGGGCTCGGCGTCGGTGATCTCACGGCCGACGCAGTTCTGGTAGCTGGCGGGGTCCTGGTACTCGGCGTCCTGGTACTTGGCGAGCAGGTTGTCCAGGGTGTCGGTGTGCTCCCGTTCGGTGAGCGCCGACGCGGTGAACGCGGACGGATCCACGCCGAGGGCGTCGGCCAGTTCGGCGGCCGGGATGAGCGCCTGGTGTTGCTCGGTGAAGGTCCAGGTGACCAGGACCGTGGGTACGCGCTTCATGGGTGTTCCTTCCATGTCGGGCTTCTGGGTGTCGCTGGCCCGGTTGCCGACCAGATCCAGCACCTACAATGATACCCCAATATCCACTGTGGACGGAAGGGGTTGGGGCGGCCACGTGCGGCGAAAGTTCCGCCCAGGAGACAGACGCCAACCCCGGTAGCGGGCGGCGGTGAGCGATCGTGCGTGGGGCTGGGGCTGCTCAGCCCCGGCCGTGCGCGGCCGGGTCGGCGGCGATGGGTAGGACCTGGATAGAGGCGTCCTGCTCGTGGTCGTGGGCGAAGTACAGCTCCGGCGACCAGGTCGTCATCGTCGGGCGGGGTGGCCGGCAGCTCATCGCCGACCTCGGCCAGCGAGGACCACTGGCGGCGGGCGATGCCCGCTGCCGCCCGCCGGGCGGCGTCGTAGCTGGCGTAGACCTGTATCTCGACGCCGTGGCGTTGGTCGTGCACCAGGACCGCGACCTCGGCGCCGACGGCGCCGGGGATGGATTCGATCAGGTGTGCTCGGGTCACGGGAGTCCGGGAATGGGGGGAGTCGGGGCGGAAGACTGCACGTGACGGTGGCCCGGCCGGGGTCACGAGGAGCAGGCCGGGGCTCGGCCCGCTGACCCCGGCCCCGCGGCGGGAACTGGTCACGACGCGACCGGTGGGGCGTCCGCGGATGCGTCGAACAGCGGGAACATCTCCTGGACGTAGGCGTGGGCGGCCCGCTCGCGCTGCTGGTCGCCCCAGCCCTGCGCGGCAAGGGGGCAGTTGCGTTCCCATCGGGTCAGCCCGTGCGGGCACAGCCCGCCGCGGCGACGTGCCTCGGTCGACCAGCTCGCCGAGTCCACCGAGGCCAGCAGCCCGCCCACCAGGTCCAGCGTGCGGCCTTTGACCCCGAAGCCGTGCAGGTTGCGCAGGCCCGCGGCGGCCAGCATCCGGACGATGTCGGCGGCCTCGCGCGGGCGCCGGCCGACCAGGGCGCCCACTCCGACGGGCAGCCGCTCGGCGCGCAGGTCGATGCCGGCCGCGGCGTACATCTGGACGTGGCGCAGGTACCCGGCCGCGTCGGCGGCGGTCACTACGGCGATGATGTCCAGCTCCGGCGCCATCGCCCGCAGCTCGATCACCGAGGCGATGGTGCGCCGCTGGTGCTCGGCCTCGTCCAGACCGGTGCGTTCCAGCATCCGTGCGGCTGCCGGCCAGTCCTGCGGCGCCGCCCACACCAGGTGCCCGATCTCGGCCCGGTACCGGCGCAGGTCCGCCACGTACCGGGCCGGGTCGATGGTCCACCGCCCGTGCTCGGCGATCTCGTTGAAGCCCCGCGAGTCGATCACCCACGGGGCGGTGGCGACCGGCAGCGTGCGGGCATCGCGTAGCCGGCCGTAGGACACCAGCAGCGGCACACCCCAGGCGAAGGCGTGGGTGTCACCGCCGAGCCATACGGTCGGCCCCGGTCCGCCCGGGGCCACCGGAACCGCCGCCGGCCGGCCGATGATCGACAACACCCGGCGCTGCTCGCCGATGGATGCGGTGCCCTCGTACACGTCCTGGACGTACACGTCGAGGTCCCGTAGCGCCTCGTCGAGGCGGGCCAGGTAGGGCCGGGGCAGCAGCGCGTACACCTGGGCTCCCCAGTCGATGCCCAGGGCCAGGGCCTGCGCGGTCAGCTCCGGTGCGCCGATCGCGCCGGGCGCGTCGATGCGCTGGTCGTAGGGAGCCAGCACGGTGTCCGGCTCGACCAGGCCGTGGCGCCCCGACAAGACCAGCACCCGCGCCGGGCCGCGACCCTCGGCCTCGTCGAGGGCCATCAGCCGGGTCACGTTGGTCAGCGCGTGGCGGAAATGCTGTCCGAGGTACAGCTCCCGGGCCGGTGCCGGCCGGTCGGACTTGGCGCCACCGCACGGGATGACGTAGGTGATGCCGGGGTACCCCGGCACCGGGGCCGCGAGGTCGACCTCGCCAAGGTGCGGGTGGGTGCTCATGCCGGGCTCCCCGAGACGGTCTCGAACAGCGCGAGCTGCTGCACGTCGGCGCGCAACGCCGGCGCGACCTCGGCCAGCACGCGCGCCATCGTGAAGCGCAGCGCGTGCGGGTTGAGGTCGCCGCCGTAGAAGCGCCGCCGCTCACGCAGGCACGCCACGGCGGTCGTGCCCGAGCCCAGGAACGGATCGGCGACCAGATCGGTCTCGTCGGTGGTCGCCCGGATCACCCGGGACACCAGCGCCGTCGACAGCGCGTTGTCGTAGCGCAGCAACCCCCGGCGGCGCTCCTCGGGCAGGTCGCTCCACACGTCGACGGCGTAGATCTGACCGGTCCGCCCCCGCGGCATCTCGGCCGGGCGGTGGAACGTGCGCAGCGGCGAGTCCAGCGGGCCGCGGGTCAGCAGGGTCACCGTGTGGTGCTGGTGGACGAACCGGCGGGTGGTGTACAGGCCGAACGCCCGCGCCACCGCGATCGAGTTGACGTAGGTCAGCCCGGCCACGTCCTCGGCCACCACCTGGATGCGGGCGGCCTGCTGGGCGCCGGTGACCACCGCGAGGTACCCACCCGGGCGCAGCGCCGCGCCGGCCGCGCCGATCCAGGTGGCGGTGAACTCGGCGTACTCGTCGGGGTCGACCTCCACGTACCCGCTGATCACCTGGTCGTGGTCGCGGCCGTAGGTGCGCCGGTAGGCCGAGGCGGCATCGGCGCGACCCAGTGCCCACGGCGGATCGGCCACGATCAGGTCGATCGGCTCGTCGGCGCGCGCGAGGACGTCGGCGGCCGCGCCGAGCACCAGCTCCACCTGCGACGGATCGTTCGGCAGCCACACCAGTAGCGACCGGCGGGGCCGCTCGGTGCTGCCCTCGATCAGCCACGCCGCCCGGTCGCCGGCCGGCCGGGCCCGCCCAGTCCGCTTGAGCGCCTGCAACGCCGAGCGGACCCGCCGCTTGTACTGCTCCTGCCCGTCCTGGATGACGGTGCGCCCGCCGGGCCGCTCGGCCAGGCCCGCACCGACCGCGAGACGGTACAGCTCCGGCAGGGTGTACGTGCCGGCGGCGAGGGTGCGCAGCAGGTCCGCCTCGGTACGCAGGGGCCGGGTCACCGCCATCACGCACCGCCGGGGTACTCGTACACGAACACCGACTTGACTCCGTCGGCGATGCCGTTCGCCTTCGACGGGTTGCTCCACGTGCCGCCGCCGGCCCACGGCTTGCACTTGCCCGCGTGCCGCCACCCGTCGAAGCGGTAGAGATTTCCGACCTTGCCGGGCAGCGCGTAGCTGACGGCCGCCTGCACCGGCCAGTGCTCCCACCGACGGGCCAGGTAGTCACGCCACAGCCGCAGCATCACCCGCATCACGCCGGGATGCTCGGGGTGGCGGGCGATGCGCGCCAGATCCACCACCTGCCGCCGGTCGTACCCGGCCGCCCGCGCGCCCACCGTGGAGCCGGACACCGCGACCGCGACGGCCACGCCGTCGACGGCGAGGCCCCACGCCTGGAAACCGAACGGCCGGTTGTACGCGCCGAGCGGGTGGCCGAACACATCGAGCAGGTCGTTGGCCTGCCGCCGGGTGATCGGAGCGAAGAACAGCGGATCCGACTGGCCCCGGTCGCAGCCCGCGGGCCATAGCATGCCCGGCAGCGCGAGTTGGATGTCGTCGCCGGCGACGTGAATCTGCCCGGTCACCGCGTAACCGGCCGTTCGACGAAGGCACGGATGGTGGCCTGGTGCTCGTGCCGGGCGAACCGGCCCAGGACGGACCAGTTCGCGACCACGTCCGCGATCGCCTCGGCGAGCTGGTGGCCGCGTCGCGTGCGCACGTCGTCCTCGGGCGGTGCTGCCTGGGTGGTCGGCTCGCGGCCTGGCCGCTGATCGGTTGCCGCCATGTCGGGCTCCTCAATGGAGGGCCGGCGGGCCGCGCGGGGATCAGATCGCGCGCGGCCCGGCCGGGCCTTGGTGGTCGGACTGCTGGATGGAGTCCGGGTTGCCGACCCTCGCTCCATCTACAATGATACCCCATGTCCACTGTGGACGGAAGGGGAACAGCCGCTCTGGACAGCGGAAAACCGCCCCATCCGACCGGCTGTGACAGGCCGGATTGGGCGGGGCGGTCGGCGGTTCCCGCGTGCGCGGGGGTGCCGTGCCTACCCGGCTAGCCGGGTAGGCACGGTGTGTCGGGGTGGCGTCAGTCGGGCAGCGCGGCGCCCGCGCCCCGGACCGGGTCTGGGGTCAGCAGCACCCGATCGCCGGCGCTGGTGCGGTGCACCAGGCGCAAGGTGTGCAGCACGTCGCACGGCGCGTGCTCGGCCAACCCGCCCAACTCGGCGGTCACGTGGGCAATCGCGGCCGGGTCGTCCATGCCCCCGGCGGCGCCGCCGATGAACGTGGTGGCGTGGACGGGCTCTTGGCCGTCGCGCTGCGAGGTGTGCAGCACGACGTAGCCGGTCGTCGGCAAGACCACCTGGACCATGCCGGACAGCGGCGCGGCGGGCCGGGGGAGAGGTTCCCACCGCTGCCCGGTCCACATCTGGATCGCGTGGGCCTTCGGCCGCTGCCGCCACATGCCGGCGGCCAGCCTGTCGCGGTTCTCGCCCCACCCGCCGGACACGCCGTAGTAGGCGTCGGCGAAAGTGGCCGCCACCTGCTCGCCGTCGCGGGTGATGGCCGCCAGGGTACGCACCGGGATCTTGCCGGCCTTGACGTAGCGGGCGATGTCGCGGGCGGTGCGGGCCTCCTCGAACAGGTCGGCTAGCACGAACTCCTCGGCCATCGGCTCGCCGTCCTCGTCGCGGCACTGCGCGACGAACGCCGCCATCGCCTGCCAGTCGAACAGCTCGCGGTTGAGCGGAAACCAGATGGTGGCCCCGCCCTGGCCGGTGTTCTCGATGGTGCCGACCGGCTTGCCGTCCAGCACCAGTTCCGCCGTGTACGCCTCCCCGTCGGAGGTGGGCATCGCCCGTAGCTTGCGCATCCCCAGCCGGGTGTGTGGCACGGTCATCCCGGTGTGCGGCAGCGCGACCGGCCCGGCCGGGATCGTGCCGGCGTGCCAGTCGAGGATGGCCAGCCGGCGCAGGCCGGTCGCCGTGGCGTCCCGCTTGGTGCGGTGCCACGACGGGTGCGCCACGCCCGGCAGGGTCAGCCGCCACACTCCCGGCTGGCCGTAGGGCATCTCGGACCTGGGCCGCTTCTCTACGCTGACCCGGCTGTCCGTGGCGCTGACAGGGGTGTCGGCCGGCGCGACCCTGTCCAGGTCGCACTTACGCACGGGCAGCCCGGTGGCCATCGGGGCGAAGCTGAGTGTGCTCCAGCCGCCCCGTTCGCTGTCCGGCCCGCCGTACTCGACCGGTTCGTCGTCGTACCAGGAGATCACCCGGTCGCCGACGGCGACCGGTCCTGACCCGCTGCGCGCGGCCTGTGCTTGTTCTGACACGGTGGCTCCCTTTGGGTGGTCGGGCTTCTGGCCGGAGTCCGGGTTGCCGACCCTCGCTCCACCTACAATGATACCCCATGTCTACTGTAGACGGTAGTCCTGTGGGTGATCTGGGCAGGAAAACTCCCCCCGGTCCGGCCATGCAACCTCGGACGGGACCGGGGGAGTGGGTTCCTTTGTTAGCCGGCGCCGTAGGCGACCGCCTCGCCCTCGTTGACCTGGACCACCAGGGCGCCGTGGACGGGGTCGATCCCCTCGCCGTTGACGGCGACGAACACGACGTCGTCGCGGCGGCGTACCAGGACCTGGACTCCCAGCGCGGCCAGCCAGAAGTGGTCGGAGTGCTCCGACGGGACGTCGTCGGGCGGCCAGGTAGCGCCACGCGGTGGCGGCGCCCACGGCGACGACGTTGTGCCGCAGGTTGCGCGGGTCGTCACCGGTCTCGGCCAGCGGTGCCTCGGTGCGATAGTCGCTGACCGCGTCACCGACGTTGACGCCGAGCAGGGTGGCGACCTGCGCCGGGGTGAAGGTGCCCCGCACGTAGACCAGCGCGACGTCGTCCGGGCCGCTGATCTCGAACCCGAACCCGCACCTCTAACGGGCGCTGCCCGTGGCGTGCGCAGTGCCGTGCGGCGTCAGGCCGCACGGACGGTGGGCCGGGTCGAGGCGAACGGCCGGCGTCGCCGGATACGCCGCCCGGTCGGGGCGTGCACGATCTCCCGGGAGTTGCCGGCGTCGTCGACCAGCAGGGTCAGGGTGTCGTCGGCCTCGACGCGGTAGATCGCTGCCGAGGCGACGCCGTACGTGGCGTCCAGGCAGTCGCCGAGGCCGAGCGGACGCCCGCCACGGTGGGCGTCGTACCACTGGTTGCCGAAGCGGAAGCAGTACATCGTGGCCGCCGGCGCGGGCGCGGCGGAGCTGGTGGGGGCCGCTGTGCTCATGGTGGGGCGCCTTTCAGGGTCGGGCTTCGAGATGGTGGCGCCGGCCCGGGTGGACCGGCGCCACCGGGGTCACGGCCGGTGCCGCACGGTACGGGTCTCCTCGTAGGCCACCCCGAGGCGGCGCAGGTAGCCGACCACGATGTCCAGAGCGGCGTCGCTGCCGCAGCAGCCCTCGCCGCCGTCGAGGCAGATGGTGCGCAGCTCGCCAGGGCCGCCTTTCCAGCGGCCGAACCAGGTCGGCGGCAAGGACAGCAGCGGCGCCAGCCCGTGGAACTGCTCCTCGCTCATGTCCGGCGCCATCAGGTACCGCTCGGTGGTGGTGCCGCCGGTGACCAGCCGCTCCCACACCCCGCCGTCGCGCCAGTGGCCGGGACCGTCGACGTCGACCCCGATGGCGGGCTCGCCGTCGATGAGCACGACCATGGTGTCGTCGCCGGTAAGCCACACGTGGTGCTGCTGCCCGCCGGGCGCCTCGATGACCACCTCCCGGCCGGCCGGCAGCGCGCCGGCGTCCAGCGTGGCGGGGATGCACAGCTCCAGAAGGTTCGCGCCGGGCAGCAACTGGGCGCCGTCATCGCTGGTGTCGAAGTGGCCGGGGCTGGCGTCGTACGCCTCAGTGAGGTGCGCGCGGACCTCGGCGAGCACGTCGTGGTCCAGGGCGGGCGGGGTGCCCAGGGCAACGGCGTGCGGGTGCGCGGCGAACGCGCTGTCCGGGTCGTACCACAGCAGCGTGCCATCGGCGGCACGTACGGCGAGCAGGGCGATCACCGTCTGCGCGGTGACCGTCTCCTCATCCTTGTCGAAGACCACGGCATTGGCGGCCGGCAGCAGCGAGTCGACCAGCAGCGCGACGAGCCGGCACCGCTGGTGGGCGTGGGCGGCGCCCGCGCGCTCGGCGTGGTCGCGGGCATCGAAGACCCCCCGCCGGGCGGCGTCGATCTGCGGCGGGGAAAGGGCGTGGCGCATAGCGTTCCTCCTGGTCAGTCGTTGCGAGGGTCGAGGACGAAGCGCATCTCCCGCAGTTGCGCGATCTCCGACGGGTCGAACCGGACGGCCCGCTGGAGGTGGCCCAGCCGGTCACCGCCCGCCTCCTGCGCGGCGATGACGTCCCAGAGGATGCGGCAGAGGATGTCGCGTTCACGGCCGCTCAGCGTCCGTTTCTGCGGCTCGTTGGACCAGCCGTCGTAGGCGCGGTCGTTCTCGTCCACGCCCTCGCTGTAGCGGTCGTGGCGCTGCGACGCCGCGTCGTGGTCGTCGTCGCCCCAGAATCCGTAGTGCTGCAACAGCCGCTCGGTGAGGCCGATCAGCGCCGCGTCGTCGTACTGCCGCCAGGCGCGCAGCAGAATGCGCAGCTCGTCGATCACCCGCTGCTGCCGGGTCGTCTGCCCCGCCGCGCCGACGGCGCCGCGTAGCGCGTCCAGCAGCCCGGGGACGTCGTCGGGGTCGAGCACCGCCGTCGCGCGGGTCAGCAGTTCGCCGAGCTGCTCGAAGGTCACAATGTCCGGCGCGGCGGCGTGCTCGGCGGCGGCCACCGCTGCGGCGACGTCGAGGCCGACCATCGGCGCCGGTCCGTCACCCGGGTCGGTGCCCTCGGTCGTGCAGCGGCGAAACAGCGGCCGGTCCAGGTCGGCGGGTTCGCCGATCAGTTCGCCGAGCGCCGCACAGATCCGCTCGTCGAAGTCGGTGCTGGCCGGGCCGCCGGCCGCGTGCAGCGCGGTGGCCTCGGCGCTGTCGGCCAGCCCATCGCCGCACCAGAGCAGTTGCCCGGCCGGGCCGCGCACCGCCTCCAGTTCGGCGTCGAACCAGTCGTGGTCATGCTGGTAGCCGAAGATCAGCGTGGCCGCCTCGGGCAGGGCCGCCGCGACCAGCCGCGCGGCGCGGCCAGCGGCGAGGGCGAAAGCCCGCTCAGCCGCCTGCGCCGCGATCGCGCGCTCCCGCGCGTACGCGGCGGCCAAGACGTCAACCGGCGAGGCCGTGATCGGGGTAGGGGTGGACATCGGGTGCTCCCTCCAACAGGGGTGCGGATGCAACGGACTCCGGGAAGCGGGGCGGGCCGCCAGCCGGCGGCCGCCCCCGGCGCTCAGCGCAGGGCGTAGTCGTGCTCGCCGCCGCCGTTGATCTCGACAGCGACCACCTTGTCCTCGGTCTCCGAGGTGTCCAGGTGCACGTACAGGTCGCGGGCGCGGCGCTGCACGGCGACCGAGACGCCGTGGATGGCGACGACCACGTACGGGGTACGGGAGCCGGGGTAGCTGGGCGGCTGTCCGGTGTAGGCGCGCAGGCACAGGTTGGCCAGCGCGTGCGCCTCGTCCGGGTCGGCCGCCGCCGGCAGCATCGCGGTGATCCGGGCCAGCAGTTCGTCGGCCTGGCGGGCGAGCCGGTCGGCGTCGTCGGCGTCCTCGCGGTACGCGCGCATGTGGTCGGCGCGCAGGTCGCCGTGGCTGCGGATCAGGCCGAGCAGGGCCGGGTCGGCCGGGCGTGCGCTTGCCGGCGTCGTGGGTGCGGAGTCAGTCACCTGGGTGTCCTTCCGGGTCGGGCTTCTGGGATGTCGAGCCCGGTTGCCGACCAGGCCCCGACACCTATAATGATACCCCTTTCGCTACGGTTTGGCCATCCATTGTGGATAGTTAACGACGCGCCGTCAGCAGGGCCGAGCTGTGACCCGCTCACCATGGCGGTACAGGTTCGACAGCGCCGGCCGGATCGCCGCGAGGTGCCGCCGCCAGTTCTCGTCCAGGGTCGCGGCAACCGCGTCGTCCTCGGTGAGAAGGAACCGCAGATGCCGCTGGCCCCACTCCAGGTCGCGCAGCGCGTGCCGCAGCACGTCGACACGGCGGGGGAGCGGCGGCGCGGTCGCGGCGTGCAGGAAGGGCTTCTCGACCGCGCCAGCGAGCAAGTCGTCGACCGGCACCGCCTGCGGCCAACTGCCCGGCACCGACCCTTCCCGCGCGAGGATCGCCATGTATGTGTGGATGGCCACGCCTTCGGCCTGTCGCCATGACGTGGAATGCAACGCAACCAGGTCGTCGAGCGCGCCGCGCGAGCGCAGCACTGACTCGGCCGCCGCGTGGATGGTGGTCCCGGCATCCAGGGCGTGCCCTGGCCGCCAGGCGTCGTGACCGCCGACCAGCCAAATTCCACTGTGGTCGGCGGCGAGCGGGAACACCTCGATCTCTACGGTCATCGGCGCCATGGTCTGAGCTCCTCCTTCGGCACGGCGCCCAGGAGTCGGGCGCCTGACCCTCGAAGGCTGTGCGCCGGGCATTGCCGGCGCAGTGAGCGGCGGCGTTGCGGGCTCACCGTCAAAGACCACCCCCTGTGGAGATCTACCGGTGCCCAGGCAAACGCCCAAGATCAGCTCGGCCGGAGCGGACCCGTTCCTTCGCCGATCTTGAAGATCGCGCCGCGCGCTCCTCCGTCGCGCGGAATCGGAAGGCCCGCGTGAGGGAGCAAGTTATAGATCCGGTAACCGGATCTGGTCCCGACCGGGCGCGGTCGGGACTTTGCGCAGGTGAACCTGGGGCCCGCCACGCAGGCGCGCCGGGTCCGCTAACGGTCCCGGCAACCCTGGCTGGCCAGGCTCGACGACATGGCAAGTCAGGCCGGTGGCGGCGAGACGACGGCCGCGCGGGTGAGGGGGGCGGGCGGCCGGGACCGCACGCACCACCGGCCCGGCCGCCCGCACCGGGTCAACGCCCGGTTCAACGCCGGCGAGCTCGCCGAGCTCGCCGCGGCCGCCACCGCAGTGGGGATGACCCCGACCGGGTTCGTGGCGGAGGCGGCCCTCGCGGCCGCGCGGGGCGTGCCGCCGGCGTCGCTGGACCCGACCCGGGAGAACCTGGCCGCACTGCAGGCCGAGCTGTTCGACGCGCGGGTCGCTGTCGGACGGATCGGCACCAACCTCAACCAGGCGGTCACGTCGCTCAACGCCACCGGCGACGCGCCGGACTGGCTGGCCCGGGCGGCGGCGCTGTGCGAACGGCGGATGCAACGCCTCGACGACGTGATCGCCGCCGTCGACGGGCAGCTGCGATGATCCCGTCCGTCCACAAGCGCGGCACCCGGGTCGGCGGGCTGATCCGCTACCTGTACGGGCCCGGCCGGCGGGAGGAACACCGCAACCCCAGGCTGGTCGCGGCGTGGGACGGCGCCGGGCGGCTGGCCGCGCTGGAGCCGACAGCCGGATTGGGCGAAAGGTTGGACTTCCGCCGCCTGGTCGACCTGCTCGAACAACCGGTGCGGGCCGGACGCAACCCACCGCAGCGCACGGTGTGGCACTGCTCGGTGCGCAACCGCCGCAGCGACCGGAGCCTGACCGACCAGCAGTGGGCGCACATTGCCCGGGAGATGGTCGCCGGCGCCGGGCTGGCCCCGCACGGCGACGACCGTGCGGTGCGGTGGATCGCGGTGCGCCACGCCGACGACCATATCCACATCGTCGCCACCCTGGTCCGCCAGGACCGGCGCACCGAGTGGGGCCGCAACGACCGGTGGCGCTGCCAGAGCACCGCCCGGGACCTGGAAGACCGCTACGGGCTGCACCAGGTCGGCCCGGCCGACCGGACCGCGCACACCCGCGCCCACCGGGTCGAGGTGAACAAGGCCCTACGCACCGGCCGCCGCGAGGCTGCCCGCGACCAACTGCGCCGGGAGGTCCGCTACGCCGCCGCTTCGGCCGCCTCCAGCGACGAGTTCTTCGACCTGCTGCGCGCGGCCGGGCTGCAGGTGCGGCTGCGGCACAGCAGCACCCGCACCGACCAGGTCACCGGCTACGCGGTCGCCCTGGCCGGGTACACCACCGCCGCCGGGCAGCCGGTCTGGTACGGCGGCGGCAAGCTGGCTCCGGACCTGACCCTGCCCCAGCTGCGCACCCGGTGGGACGAGACCCGCGCCGGCAAACCGGCACCCGCACCGCAGGAGCAGGCTCACCTCTACCAGCAGGCCGCCGAGCAGGTCCACGCCGCCGCCGAGGGCCTGCGCGCCGGCACCGACCCGGCCGCCGCCGGCGCCGCCGCCTACGCGGCCGCCGACACACTGACCGTCACCGCCCGCATCCTGGAAGGCGACCGGCGCGGCCCGCTACACCGCGCGGCCGAGGCCCTCGACCGGGCCACCCGCGAGCCGTACCGGCGGCCACTGCCGCGCACCCGCCGCGGCGAGGCGCTGCGGTCGATGTCGCGACTGCTGAGCCTGGCCGGCACGCTCAGCGACAACGAGGCCCTTTTCGCGATGCTGCGGCTGGTCATCAACCTGTCGCTGATGGCCGACGCCCTCGCCGACCTGCGCGAGACCCAGCAGCGCCGCCACCAGGCCCGCGCCGCACGCATCGCCGCCCGGCTGCTGCGCACCGCCGCCGCCCGGGCCGGCGACGGCCCAGCATCGGCGGCGGACGCGGAGGTAACGCCGCCGCCAACCGGTTCGCCAACCCGTCCGCCAACCCCGCACCGCGATCCTCGACGTCAGACCCGGTCCACGACCGGGCGCAACAGATAGCCACCGGCCACCGGAGGGGTGATGGATCAGATCGGGCAGGACCAACACGCCGACATGGCCGCCGAGGTCGGGCAGCGCCTCGGGCAGGGCCTGGCCGTGCTGGCCACCCTCAGCGAGGCCGCAGCCCGGCTCGCCGCGGAGGAGATGCGCCGCCGCGAACGCCGCGAAGAAGCCGACGCGCAGCGGGAGAAAGTCGCCGAGAAGCTGCGCCAGCGCGGCGACCAACTCGCCCAGCACGCGGCCCGACAAGCCGCCGCCCGCGACAAACGGGTAATCGCGCAGGCCACCGACCCGGAGTGGATAGCCCAGGCGGACCTCTACGACCTGGCCGAGGTGTGGCGCACCGCCCGGGCCCGCGAGCACGAGTTCGGGCCCGAGGCCCGCGCCGCCGCCGAGACGGTGGAGGAGCGGCTGCGTCAGATGTACCCGCGGCCGATGGACCTCTACGACGAGGCGGTCCGGGCCGGTGTGCCCTACGCGCACGCGATGCGCACCGCCGCGGCGGAGATGGCCCGCACCCCCGTCATGCGCGCGCACGGCGGCGGCCGCGCCGGCGCCCTGCCCGCCGGGGCCGAGCCGGTCGGCGACGCCGGGTTCGCCGCCGCGGTCAGCGACGAGCAGATCCGGCTGGCCACCGGCGTGGACCCGGCCGCGTACGCAGAGCAACTGCACCGCCTCGGCACCGGCGGTGAGGCCGCCGCGCAGGCGCTGCGGGAGACACTGGCCACCCGGGCCGGGCAGCAACTGGCCGCCGCCGACCGGGACGCGGCCACCGACGACAACCCGGCCACCGTCGGCGTCGACGAGCACGCCACGGTCGGGATGCCCCGCCACAGCCGCGACACCGGCGGGGCCGAACGCGACGCGGCCGCGGCGGGCACCCGCACCGCCGCCCAACTCGCCGGCGAGTGGTACCCGGACGGACTGAACAACCCCACCGCCATGCCCTCGCACGTGGCCAGCAAGCGGCCCGCCGAGGCCACCCCGACACAGAAGCCCGCACGTGCGGCAGGGAGGGGCCGATGAGCACCCCGGTACTCGAGCACCCGCCGGCCGACCAGGCCGCCGAACAGGAGCAGCCCCAGCCGCAGCCGCCGCTGTACCCCAGCCTGGAAGCGTGGGTGGGCGGCTACTTCGCCCCGATGTTCGGGCACCGGGTCCCCGGCAACCCGCGGGTGCGCTGGTGCCCCCGCTGGTGGGATCACGCCGAGGCGATCGCCCGGCTCACCGTGCTGTGGAACGGTTGGGAGGCCGCCCGCTGGGAGCCGGCGGCCAAACCCGGCTGGTGGCTGGACCTCGACCACCACCTGCCGCTCCTGCTCGGCCTCGACGGGCCGTTTCGCAACTGTCGGCACACCGAAGGCAATCGGCCCGCAAAGCACGAACTACCCACCGCACCGGACATCGAGCCGGCGCCGTCGGGCTGGTGGGAATGACCACATCCGCAGACCTGCGTGCCCCGACGCCCCGCCGACCCAAGGCCGGCGGGGCGTCAGCACGTCGGTAAACCCGCGACAGCGGGCCGCGCGCCCCTGCGGGTCAGCGGGCCGGCGCGGGGGATGCCGGCGCGGCGGGTAGCGCTGCTTGGCGTGCCCGCCCCCGCACCGCCCGCCGCCCTGCCGGCGGCGCGGTGGCCGGGGCCTGGTCCTGGCGGGCCAGCCGGGCGGCGGTCACCGCGTCGAGGGCCCGGCCGGGGCGGGGCCGGACTACCAGGGCGAGCGTCGAGGGGCCGGCGAGCGCGTGGAGCTGCGCGAGCGCGGCGGCGGGCCGGCGGCCCTCCAGCGCCTGCCGCAGCCGGTCCGGGTCGGCGGCGGGCACGGCCCGGCCGGTGAGCAGGATCTGGGTGACCGCCAGGTCGATGCGGTTGACGCCGATTGGTCCGCCGCGCACCGACGCGGTCAGGGCGCCATCACCGGCCCGGACAGGGGCGGCCGGGTCGGCGGCGGTGGCCCGCCCGCGCAGGGTGTGCGCGACGGTCAGCGGCGCGAACCACCGCCCGGTCGCGGCGTACGCCCGGGCGTCACCGGCCCAGGCCAGCGTGAACCGGCCCTGCCCCGCCCGGGGCTGCTCGCCGTCAAAGGAGGTCAGCACGGCAATGCTGGCGTTGCCCTGCGCGGCGCGGTCGAGCGCGGCGAAGTGGGCGTTGACCGCGGTCCGGGCGATCCGCACGGCTTGTTGCGCGCCGACCGCGACCGCGACCCGGCCGGCCACCTCGCAGGCCAGGGCGGCGGCGTCACGGTCGGCGGCGGTGTCGCCGGCGCCTTCGGCGATCACCCACGCGCTGTGCCCGGTGGCGGGGTCGTGCGCCACCCAGGTCGCCGCAGGCCCATCCGTCGGGCAGGCCCGGGCGTACTCGTGGCCGACGGCCTGCGGGTCGGGAAACCCGGCGGCGCCCAGCGGGACCGCCGGGCGCCCAGCGGTGTCGGCCTGACCGGCGTCGGGCGGGGCCGGCGCGTGCGGCGGGCTGGCCGGATCACCGACCGGAAAGGGGTCCTCGGCGGGCGGGAAGACCGTTTCGAAGACGGTCAGCGGGTTGAGGTCCAGCCGCACGGTCAGCTGGTGGGCCAGCCGGGCGGCGATGGCCGGGTCGCGCTCGGCGACATCGCTGATCAGCGGCGCCACCGCGTGTACGGCGTCCAGACGCAGCAGGAACGACTCGGAGCTCGGGTCGCGGTCGAAGCGGGCCAGCTCGGCCAGCCGGGTCTGCAGCCGGGTCAGGTGCGGGGCAAGCCGGTGCTCGAGAACCAGGCCGACCAGCGGGGTCCGCGCCTGTGAGAACCCGGCGGCCGCGGTGGCTGGGCCGCTGGCCACCAGGGCGGCCGGGTCGGATCCGGCGGGCAGCGCCATCGCGTCGACCGGCCCGGCCCAGTCGCGCAGCAGCAGGTAGGACTTGTCGATGGCGGCCTGTCCGGCGGTGTCGGCGTCGAACGCCACCACGATCGGGGTGCCCGGCGGCACCGCTGCGGCCAGCAGTGCGACCTGCTCGGCGGTCAGCGCGGTGCCGCAAGGCGCCACCGCTATGTACGGGTCGGGGTAAACCGTGGCGGGTAGCGACTGGCGTAGCCGCGCGACCGCGGCCACGTCGGCCGGGCCCTCCACGAGCATCACCGCGGCCGGTGGGGTGCCGGCCGCGACCTGCTCGGCCAGCCCGTAGAGCAGGCTCTTCTTGGTGTAGATCGCCGTGGTGGTGGTGTTGCGGTACTTCGGGGTGTCGTCGCGGCCGGACAGGTCCCGTCCGGTGAACGCGACCACGCGGCAGTCGCTGTTGCGGATCGGGAACATCACCCGGTCGCGGAACACGTCAATGAGGTTGCCGTTGCGGGCGGTGGTGGCCAGCCCGGCGGCGAGCAGTTCCGCGTCGGTGAACCCGGCGGCCCGCAGATGCTCGCGCAGCACGGTCCAGCCGCGCGGGGCGTAGCCGATGGTCCACGGCGCGGAATGGGCGGTGGCCGCGATGATGCCGCGGCTGCGCAGGTAGGCAAGCGCCCGTGGCTCGTCGAGCAGGTGCGAGCGGTAGAACTCGTTGGCCCGCTCGTGCGCGGCGATCAGCCGCTGTGGGTCCGGGTCGCCGCGGCTGCTCATGGCCGCCTGGCCGGGCCTCGAAACCGTGGGGTGGCCGGCGTCGCGGTGCGCGCCGACGTGCCCGGCCCGCCGCTGGACTCGTCCGGGTCGCCGCCGGCTGCGGGTGGATCAGCCCGGGTCAGGTCCAGGTCGGGTGCCGGGCCGGCGGGGCCCGCGCCGCCCAGCACCGCCGGGGCCGGCCGTACCGGCAGCCGCACCCCGTCGGCGGCCAGATCCGCGACCAGCCGCTCCCGTTCGGCGGCGTCGGAGATTTGCGCGATCGCGGTGGCGGTGTCGGCGCTCAACGCGGCCGCGATCGGCCGCCGGAACCACGGGCTGAGCTGCAGCATGGCCGGTCGGGCGCCGGAGGCCAGCAGGATCGCGGTGCCCCGCTTGAGGGCGCGCACGTCCTCGGGGCCCATGATGCGCTGCCGGCGGACGCTGACCTGCCGCGACAGATGCCCGGTGGCGTCGCGGGTCATGGACAGGGTGGCGACGTCGTGCTCGCCGATCAGGGAGGACACGTCGGCGGCGAAACGGGGGTCGTCCGCGCCGGCGCCGATCAGCTTGACGGTGGCCGCGCCCCACAGGGTGCCCATGCCCCGCTCGCCCCACACGGTGGTGCCCTGCTGGTAGGTCTGCAGGATGGTGACCAGGATGATGCCGCGGCCGCCGTAGTGGCTGTACAGCTGCGGCAGGTCCGCCAGTGGGCAGATGTTGGCCGCCTCGTCGAGCATGCACAGCATCGGCGGGTCCAGGCGGCCGCCGCGAGCCTCGGCGCGGCGAACCCCATAGCGCATCACCTGATCGGTCAGCGCCGCGACCAGCGGACCGGAGGAGCCGGCGCCGTCTTTAGACAGCAGGTAGAGGGTGTCGGTGGACGCCGGAAACACATCGGGGTCGAACCGGTCCACGCCGACGCCGGGTCCCGGCTGGTTGACCCAGGCCATGATGCGCGGGTCCTGCAGGCACTTGGCGGCGGTGCGGGCGGTCTCGTAGATGCCGTCGCGGGTTTCGGGTGCCCCGTTCTGGCGGCCGCGCAGCGCCCGGGCGACCTCGGGGTATCCGTTGTTGAACAGCAGCCCAACCGGCTCGTCGTCGCCGGCGTCGGCCAGCCACGCCTGCACGTCGGACATGGCCGCGCCGCTGGCGGCGGCGGCCAGGAAGAACGAGGTGAGCAAGTCCTCGGCGGCCAGCAGCCAGAAGTCCTCGCCCTTGTCCCTCCTAATCGGCTGCACAAAGTGCGACGCCATCCGGGCGGCGTCCTCGACCGAGCCGACACCGGCCAGCGGGTTCCACCACCACCCCTGCCGGACGCGGGTGATGCCCTGTGGGTCGAACACCCAGCACCGCCCGGCGCGGGCCCGGTCGGCGTGGGTGGTGGCCCACACGTCGGCCCGGTTGCTGGTGGCCAGGACCGCGCCGGGGGCGTCGAGGATCAGCGGCACCGCCAGCGATGTCGTCTTACCGGCACGGGGGCCCATCACCGCTAGGACGCCGTCCTCCCAGGAGGCGTGCAGCACCGGGCCGCGCCGGCCGGGCAGCAGCATGGTGCCCAGCGCGACGCCGATGTCGGCGGCGGCGAGGTGTTTGGCGGGGGTGCCGGCGAGGCTGGGCCGCAACTGCAACGCCCGTTTGGTCACCCCGGCCGGGGTGAGGTCGGCGACCTCACCCGGTCGGGCCAGGGAGGGCAGCGGGTCACCGGCGTGGGTGCGGCGGCGTTCCCAGATGATCCAGCCGGTGGTGACCGGGGCGGCCGCGGCCAGGACGAGGATGGTGTAGACGACCGCGACCAGAGTGTGGTTGACGTGCGGGTACAGCACCTGCCAGTGGCCGTGCAGCAGGTCGGTGGCGAACGCCGCGCCGAAGCCGGGGCCGCCGGGCCGGCCGGTCACCGCGGCGGTGAGCGCACCGGCCGCCCAGGCAAGCCAGGTCAGCGCGATCGCGCCCCACGCGGCGCCGAGCAGCACGAACGGGGTCAGCGGCATGGTGCCGGCGCCGGAGCGCGGCTGCACCGGGTGCTGGGACATGCTCACCGGTCACCGTCCGGTGGGCGGGCCGTGCGGGTGCGCCGGGCGGCCGGGTGGGCGTACCGCAGCACCGTGACGGTGACTACGACGGTGGCCGGCAGCGCCGCCGCGGCGGCCGGGTCACGCAGACCGGACAGCACCGCCCACGCGGCGGCGCCGAGGCCGGCGGCGAGCAGCCCGCGGACGGCCTGGACGGCCGCCCAGCGCACCGCACGGCGCACTGGGCGGGTCGCGAAGAGGCGCCCCGCCGGCCGGCCGGGCACCGGGGGTATCGAGGTCGAGGTGCTCATGCCGCGCCCGCCCGCACGGCCATGTCGGTGTCGTAGAGGCTCCACTCGTCGCCGACCAGGCTCAACGCGACCGGCAAGCCGGGCCGCTCGCCGGTCTTGACGAGGTACTTGCCACGGCCGGGGTGCACGCTGCCGGGAAACAGCGCCTCCGGAGCCGCCCAGGACGACACCATCTCCCGCTCCGGAGCCGACAGACGGGTGATCTGGTTGATGCGGTCCAACTCCCGGCCGGGCAGCGCGGCAAGGATCTTGATCGACGACCGTTCGAAGAACCCTCGGGCTTTGGCCCTGTCCTCCTCGGTCGGCAGCGCGTCCAGGTCGTCGAGGCTGTGGGTGATCATTAAGGAGCCCATGCCGCGCTGTCTGTTCAGGCGGGTCAGCGCGTCGGCGTGGTCGACCAGGCCGGGCGCGCCACGCAGGGCGCGCCACAACTCGTCCATGACGCCGAAGAACTGCCTCCGCGGGGCCAGGTGCTGATCGGCGAGGACGGCGGCGGCGTCGACGACGCCGAACGAGTACGCCCAGGTGCACAGCATCGCGGCGGCGACCAACTGGTCACCGGCTGCGGCGACCCGGGAGATGTCCACGGACACCGCGGGGGCGTCCAGGTCGATCGGGGTGGTGGTCGCGGCGTCGAACACACCCTTGAGCGAGCCCTCGCACAGCAACGCGAGGGTGGGGATGAGTTCGTCGACCCGGTGGTGGTAGTCGGCGTCGGTGCCGGCGCGGGCGGCGGCGCGCAGCTCGTCGGGGCCTTCCTCGAGCAGCGCGAGCACATCCGGGACGGTGGGTTCGCGCTCCAGCCGGTCGGTCAGCACGTCAACGGCCCGCCCGAGGACCACTTCTTCGGGGTTGGTGACCCGCCCGGCGCGGACCAGGGTGCACAGGGCCAGAAGCAGCGACAGCCGGCGACCACGAATCTCCAGCCGCAGCCGGTCGGCGTCGGGTCCGCTCATCCGGGCCAGGGCCCGGCCCAGCGGCCCGGAGTCCAAAGGGTTGATCCGGTCGTGGCCGCGCCCGACGGTGATGACCTGCCCGCCCAGCGCCCGGATCAGCGGGGTGTAGTCGGGTTTCGTGTCGCCGAGGATCAGCGCCTGGGTGCCGTACCCGACCAGGCCGGTGACCAGCCGCTTAGCCAGCGAACTCTTGCCCACGCCGGGCTGTCCCAGCAGGAACATTCCGGGGTTGGTCACCAGACCGGCCCGCAACCAGGCGAGGGGGTCGAGGCACAGCACCTCACCCCAGAGCATGTGCCGGCCCAGGGGCACACCGAGCATCGGCGAGCCGGACCCGGCTACGTACGGGTAGAGGCCACACAACTGCACCGTGGTGCCGGTGTACTCCATGCCGGGGGCGAGGTGGCTGACCCGGCCGGCGCCAGGGATACGCCAGCCCCACGACGGCGCTACACGGGGCGTGGTGTGAGGGAAACGAGCGGACATCGGCGACTCCCTGTCTGGAAAGGGGCTTAACGGTGGGTGCCGCGTTGCGGCGGCGCGGACTGGGGCGAGGAGCGGCGCGTCGGGTGCGGGTCGCTGCGGGCGCTGGACGTACCGGTGTGGCGGGCCTGCCCGGGCGTCTCGAACGCGTTGGCCAGCGCGGCCGGATGTGGCGCACTACCGGGTCGCGGCTGGCCGAGCGTTGCCTGCATCGCCTGGCGGAACCCGCTCCACGCGCCGCCACGGCGCGCCGGTCGGATCACGTCTTCGGCGTCGGGTGCGATGGCGTGCCGGCCGTCGCGATACACCTGGACGAGGTTGAGGTCCTGAAGCGCCCGCAGCGCGCGCCCGTAGAGCCCGTGCCCCATGTCCGTCGCCGGCGACAGCTGTAACGCGTCGGTGGCCTGGGCCAGGGGACAGGGGCCGTGGAGGTCGATCGCGGTCAGGAGGCGGTATCCGGCGTAGGGTGCGGTGTCGCGTTGGCGGGTCCACCAGCCGTGCGCGGCGGCGATCTCGGCACTGTCGCCGGCCAGGGCGGCCCGTAGTTGCTGCCAGCCCGGCCCGTTGCGGTAGACCGCGTAGTTGGCGTGCACGGTTTGGCCCGGGCCCCACGGGCCGGACAACTCGGCCGCCTGCAGCAGGTCGTAGGCCCGGTCGTGTTCTCGGCCGTCGGTCGCCAACGCCATGAGCAGCATCTGGTGCCCGGCCGTGCCCGGGATGGTCCCGGTGTGCTCGACGCGTTCGTAGTCCATCGGTGTCCTTCGAGGTCGCAAGCGTCAGGGGCTCGGCCCGCCGGGTTCACCGGTGCCATTGGGTGGCCAGTTGGGGCGGGCAGATCCCGGCGGGCAGGGTGGTTGGCGAACCCAGCGGCCCGGCTGGCCCGCAGCCGCCGGCCGGATCCGGCGCGGTCGACGAGGTCGGGGCGGGGTTCAACGACGAGGTCCGCGTGGCAGGCCGGGCGGACCTCGGTGGCCCGCCCCGGGGGGTCGCGCTGATACGGCGGCCCCGCCGTCAGCGGCGGCAGTTGGCGGAGATCCGCCTGGCGGGTCGAACGCCTTCGCTAATGCCGGCGGGCAATGGCCGCTGGCGGATCGCAGTGCCGCAGTCGCAGCGGTCACCGTAGAACCTTGGCCGGGCTCGCGTACCGGGGTGGCCGGGCCGGTGCGGGGCAGTGCGGCGACCGCGGTGGCCGCGAACCCGGATCCGAGCGTGGCCTGCATCTCGTCGAGCAACTGTGGTCGGGTCGTCAGGTCTCGGGTTGCCGCCGTGCGGTTGAGGATGTCTGCGACCGTCGGCTCCAGGCTGGTGTTGGTGCGGTGCCGGTGGGAGCCGGTGGCGGCGGCGAACTCTGCGTCGGCCAGCAGGCGGTATACCGCCGCCGAGGTTCGATGCTGCCCAGCGTCAGGTGAGTCGGGTTGCGGGTGCAGCCGGGCGACTGCGGTGTGATGCTCGGCGAGGGCGCTGAGGTTGCTGGCCCGGGCGGCCGGGGTCGCGGCAGTGGCCAGCTCGGCGAGCCTGGTCGGGATTTCCTCGCGCGCCCAGGCCAGGCGACGTCTGGCATCCAGCCAGTCGCCGAGTGCCACGAGCCCGGCGAGCCGGTCGGTGACCGCCATTGGTTCGGTTCCCTTCTGGAGCGGTGCTGAAAGATGGGGCGGCGCCGCTTGGTTGCGTTGCGGGGCCGCTCGCCGGCTGCGCTCGACGACGTCGATGTAGGGATCCCGGTGAAGATGTCCACTCAAATGCGGGGCTACCTGTCCACCGGAGGTATCTGTGGTGGGTCGGGTGACCGGTGTAGTTGTCCACTTCCCCACTCGCGTGGGCGTGGCCGGTGGGTGGCGGCCCTACCGGTGATGCTTGCGCGGGGTGGTGGGCGGAGTGGGTGGCCGGTGGGGTGCGGTGGTGATGGCGCGCACTTGGGGATGGTGCGTGGCTGGGGCGTCGAATGCTGCGGCCAACGCGGCCGGGTTGGGTGCCTGGTTGGCTGCGGTACCCGTCGTCGTTGTGGGCTGGGCTGGTGGCGGGCGAGCACCGCCGTCGTGGGCCGCGACGGTCAGTGGCCATAGCGCGGCAGCCTGCGCGGCGGCAGACACCGACAGGGCGTGGGTGGCGGGCACACCGATGCGCGAGGTCAGCCGCCGCCAGAACAGATTCAGCGCCTGGTCAGCCCATTGCGCGGCGCCCACCTGCCCGATCTCCGTGCTCCCGGTGCGGGCTGCGGTCGCGGCGGCGATGCGGTGCACGGCATGGACGACACCGACGTCCTCGGCGATCGTCGCGCCGGCAGTCCAGGCCCGGGCGACCGCGTTGCACAGCAGCACAGCGGGCTCGGTCGTCTTCGCCGCCCTAGCCGCGGCGAGGACCTCGCCGGCCAACGGGGCAGGCACGGCGGCAGCCAGTTCTGTCAGGTTCGGTGGCGTGGCGTGCCGGGCGATGTCGGTGGCGTGCCGGGCGATGTCGGTGGCGATCTGCGCGGTCGGGTCGTCGTAGCGTCGGCGCATGTCCTGGGCGATCGCGTCGGCGCAGCGTGCGATGGCGCCCTGAACATTGCCATGCAGGCCGCGCTGCCACCCCACTGCGGCGGCGGCCAACAGTTGCCGGTCGCCTGCCGGCGCGTGCTGCCAGGCGTTGACCGCGGCGGGCAGAACCCGGGCGACGGCATCGCCCCGCAGCAGATCGGGGTGCCGGGCGAGAGCCGGTGGCCACAGGCTGACCACGCGGGACAGTAGGTCCATGTGGTCTGCGCGGCGGGCGAAGATGGCCATGGAATCCTTCCGGTGGGTTGGCCCGGCGATGCCGGGCCGGCGAGCTGGTCGAGATGGTTAGCGGGGCCATTGGGCGGCGAGCTGGGGTGGGCAGATACCGCAGGGCAGGGTGGTGGCGAACCCGGCGGCCTGGCTGGCCCACAAACGCCGCAACCGGATCTTGGCGACCTCCGCGCGGGACTCGACGTCGGCGACGGCCCGGCCGAGATCGTCTTTGTCGGTGACGGTCACCGTGACGAACATCGACATCAGTCCGACCCCGGCGCCGGCCGCCTCTTCCCGGGCGGCGTGCAGCGCCCGCTCTCGGTCCTGGCGGTCGCGGGCGTTCTCGTCGCGTTTCTGCGCCGCGCGCAGCGCGTCGCGAAAGGCGGCCGCGTTGACCTCCCGCTCGACCAGTTGGGCCGCCCGTCCGGCCGAGTGCGGCCGGTAAATCAGCGACACACGTTTGGGGTACGGGCCGGGAGCCAGCAGCCGGGCCAGCACATCGGCGTGGACCTGCGCCCGCGGCGCCTCGTGCCACGCCCAGGACACCGACCAGCCGGAATCGTGCTGGTAGTGGTCGTAGTGCTCCTCGGCGGCCACCGGTCCGGTGGTGTCCCAGTCCAGGTAACGGTCCACAGTGGCCGGATCCTGGCCACCGAGGAGCCGGGCCACATCGCCGCGTGCCATCGGGTCGTAGGAGGTACGCACCGCCGCGACCAGGTCGCGGGCGCTGGCCCGGCCCAACACGGTCAGCCCGCAACTGCCCAGCGAGTCAGCCAGGCCCGGTAGGGTGCGGCCGATCTCGGCGACCGACTCGTCCAGGTTGCGGGGGCGGGCGGGGGACAGGGCGGGGTCGAACGTGATGCTGACCCTCGTCTCGACGTCGGCGGCCGCAGCTGGGGACACCTCGACCAGTTGGGTGAGCACCCGCCGGGCTGCGGCCGGGGCGTTCGGGGCGATCCGGCCGGTGACGTAGTCGGCCAGCCGCGACCCGGACGCCGGGGCGGTGTCCACCGTGACGGTCACCCACCGCACGACCGGCAGGTAGCCCAATGAGGACAGCCAGCCACCCCAGTTGGCCACCCAGGTGCCCGCCTGCTGCCGGTCGACCAGCCACGTCGAGGTCGCCGCCGTGCGCAGCGTGGCCGTCATCGTGCCGACCCGCTTGTGCCAGACCAGCCCGTAGTCGCCGGCCGGGTCCTGCACGGCCAACAAAGTGGTGGGGGCCAGCAGCCCGGGAAGCCGCCAAGCCTGGGCATGCGCGACAGTCACACCGGAGCGGTATGACGTGTAGCCGCGTGCCGACCCCCACCCCCAGCGCACCCGCTGCAGCACCCCGTGCAGCAGCGGTACACCGTCCCAACGCAGCACCGTTCCGCCGATGACCAGCAGCGCCGGGATGGCCACGACCGCCAGTGCGGTCGGGCTCAGCGACGCCGAGATGATCAGCGTGGTCAGCGCGGCCAGCACCATCAGCGTCTGCCCCGAGCCCAGGCCCATCAGGCCCATGCCCCGGTTTCTGCGCCAGCCGCCGTAGGTACGCACCTGCTCTTCGCCCTGCGTCATGCTCGGTTCACCCGCTCTTCGTGGAGTCCGCCGCCGCCGCGGCGGCGGTGTTCGCGGCGGCCTTGACGGTGCTGGTCACGGCGCCGGTCACCACGACTGCACCGGCGACGATCGGCGCGGCCGGCCCGGCTGCGGCGGAGGCACCCAGCGCCGCGCTGGTCCCGGCACCCGCACTAGCGCCCGCCCCAGCGCCGGCGCCGGTCGTCGCAGCAGCGCTGCCCGCCCCGGCCCCGCCCGCCGGCGCGGAGCCTCCGCCGGCCGAGGTGATGTTCGAGACCTTCCCGGGCCCCGCTTCGCCGCGAAACACCGGCGGCTTGAGGTCACCGGCGGGGCCGGGCGGCGCACCGGGCCCGCCACCTGGGCCCAGCCCGCCACCGCCCCGGCCAGGCCCAAGGCCGCTGGGCCCGGCCGCGCTTGGGCGCGCGTCGCCCGGGCCACCCGGGGAACTGCCCCGGTCGAACATCTCGCCGAGGTAGCGGGCGTGGTCGTTGACGCTGGACCCGCCGACACCGCGCAGCGACGACGCCGCGTGCATGCCGGCGGCGCCAGCGGAGGCCAGCATGCCCAGACCGCCGCCGCCTGGCTGCAGAGTGCCGACAGTCCAGTTGAAGAAGCGCAGCAGCACCGGCAGCGCGGCCAGGGCGACGATCATCATGGCCACGCCGAACAGCAGCACGCGCGGGTCCCTGGAGCTGTTCTCGCCGGTCATCCAGATCATGACCGCGTAGGCCATGGCCGCGCAGTCCTTGTAGAAGATCAGGGTGAGCAGCCACGCCACGATCTTGCGCAGCCAGCCGCTGGTGGCGTTGGTGAAGCTGCCGGCCGCGGCCAGGGTCGTCATTGGGGCCAGGATCAGCACCGCGCCGTCGCGGAACAGCATCAGCATGGCCTGGATCAACGCGCAGGTCATCGCGACACTGCTGATCAAGATGACCAGGCCGACCGGCATGCCGCCCGGGTTGAGGACGGGCACGACCAAGCTGGCTAGACGTTTGCCGAGGCTTGGTTCGCCGACCGATTTCAACGCCGAAGTGAGCACGTAGTTGGCGAACGCGTCGGTGCCGGCCAGCAACAGGTTGGTGCCGAATACGCCGACGGCCGACCACAGCGAGGTGTTCCACAGCCCGCGCAGCACGTTGACCAGCGGCGCCGGCTTGCGTGACAGCACCATCAGCAGCCCGTTCCACATCATCCCGCCCACCGCGATCACCATGGTGATCGGCAGGATCAGCGCGTGCAGCCGGGCCACCGCGTCGATCGGGATGGCGTTCGGGTCGGTGTTGCCGCGGTTGGGATACAGGCCGATCGAGGGCACCATTACCCACCAGCTCGCGGAGATGTCGATCAGCCACTGCTCCGCCGTGACGATCACTTGAGCGGCCTGGCCAAAGACTGAGTTGCTCACCGCGACCGCGACCTCGGTGGCGAGGCACGAGGTGTCCCAGGGGGTGCACATAGTGGGGTCAGCCTCCGTCCGGGAATCGGCTGTAGCCGGCGGTGTCGGTGACCACCGACGCGTTCGTGGTCCAGTCCCCGCCGGGCGGTGCCACCAGCGCCCAGTCCCCACCGACCCATTGCACGGTGGTGACCAGCGCGACCAGGACCGACCCGCCGGAGGCGCCGGGGCCCTCGATGAGCAGCCGCACGGTGGCAGTGTCGGCGGCGGCGTCGACGCGGTAGCCACGGGTGGTGGAGTACAACCGTCCGGCTGGCTGGCCGTAGGGCAGGCCGAGCTGCGCCTGAGCCTGCTGGTAGTCCTCGTCGAGGTGCTGGCCCAACGCGGCCGCGCTGGTGCCGACGACCTGCTCGCGCAGGGTCGGCTCGAACACCTTGGGCCCGACCTGGGGGCTTAGACGAACGCTGATGTGCACCGCGGCGAGGACAGCGCCGAGTGGGGTGTGGGCGAAGCCGCGGGCCCGCCCGCCGGCGGTGTCGGCAGGCCCGGCGGCCCGGGAGACCGGCACCCGTGCCCCGGCCACGGTGTCCCATCGCATGTCGTCCACTGGCGGCGACGGCGATGTCGAGTCTGACGGAGACGCCGGCGGCGCGGCGGAGCTCGCCACCGCGGCGGCCGGGCCGGTGGTGGCGGGCACCGGCCCGCCGGCACTGCTCGGGCCCAGCGCGACGACCAGGCCGATCACGGCGGCGCCGAGGACCAGCAGCCCGGCGGCGACTCCAGCCACGACGGCGCGGGTACGCCGGCGGGCTCGCCGCGCGATGTCGTCGGTCATGGCGTCACAACACCGCGCCGACGACGGTCGCGGCGATCGCGCCGACGGTTAGCCCGCCCAGCACCCAGGGGATGCCGGTGGCACCGTCCACAGCGGTCGACGACCGGTTACGCCTGCCGAGGACCATCATGCCGCCGCAGATGAACAAGCCCAGCACGCCACCGACCAGCAGCGCCCACTTGCCCCAGCCCAAAAACATCGTGGCGACCCCGCCGAGTCCGGGGATCTCCACCGGGGCCGGGTCCAGGCTCCCAGGCGCCGGGGTCGGGTCCGCGGCCAGGAATGCCGCCGTCGCGTCGGCGAGGAATTGGATCAGCATGCCGTGCTCCTTCATCCCAGGTGGCCCGCCCGGCGGCGGGCCCGTGACCTGGACGATGGCCGCGGGCCGATAGCGGCGACGTTGGCGGCGGCGTACTCGTACGCGCTACGGCCGTTACGGGTAGCGCTGCCGCTCACCCTCCCCGGGTTTCGTGAGGCGATCACGACCCCCGTGAGGAGGTGGGTATGCGCGCGCTGCCCCGCACCGGCGTGGCCGCGACCACGGTGGCGGTCACCGCGGCGATGGTGCTGCTGCTGTGGCCCACCGGCGGCCGGGACCAGCCGGCGGTGCACGGTGCCGCGTCGGCACGGCCGTCGGTGAGCCCGCCGACCGACCCGAACACCGACTACCGCAACCCCGGCGCGGTGTGCCTGCGGTTCGCCGCCGCGGTGTACCGCCGCGACACCGCCGCAGACCCCAGCGCCCAGACCGCCTACCGGCGGGCGATGGCCTACGCGACCGGTGAACTGGCCACCGCGCTCGCCGCCCAACCCGACGCCATAGACACGCAATGGGCGCAGTGGCAGGCCCACCGCGTCAGCACCGAACCCGCCGTCACCGCCGTGGTCGACGCCGACGGGCAGCCCGCCGACGGCGTGGCCGACGCCTACCGTGCTGCCCGGGCCACCGTCACCCCGGTCGGTGCGGACAGGTGGCGCGGCCCCACCGAGGTTCACCTCGTGCACTGCACCCTGCACCGCGACGGCGGTGGCTGGCGGATCGCGGGCTACGACCTCAGCGACGGGTCGGGCACGCCATGAGCGACGACCCGTCCGGCATCAGCGGCGGCAACTCCCGCCTGCCCCTGATCATCGGCGTGGCGGCGATCGTGATGGTCGCCGTCTGCGGGCTTGGCCTGATCGTGCTCGCCTCCGCCGGGGCCGGCGGAGGCGCGGCCGGCGCCGCGCAAGACAGCCAGGGCGGCGGCACAAAGCTTCGCCCGGACGCGCCGGTCCCGCCCCAGTACCTGGCGTGGGTGCTGCGCGCCGGCGCCCTGTGCCCGCAGGTCGGCCCGGCGGAGATCGCCGCCCAGATCGACCTGGAGTCCTCCTGGAACCCCGACGCCGTGGCCCACAACCCGTCCGAACGCGGCGGCGACGCCATGGGCATCGCCCAGTTCCAGGCCGGAACTTGGCAGACCTGGGGCGGCGACCGCGACAACGACGGCCGCAACAGCCCGTACGACCCCGAAGACGCGATCCTCGCGCAGGGCTACCTGATGTGTGACCTGGTCGAGTGGGCCACCGGGCATGTGGCCGCTGGTCGGCTGCGTGGCGACCTGCTCGACCTGGCGTGGGCCGCCTACTTCTGCGGCCGGGTCTGCGTGCTCGACGCGGGCGCAGTGCCGAGCGCCGGGCTGGCCCACGACTACCCGGGGCAGGTCCGTGCCCGGCTGGTCAAGTACGCCGCCGCCGACCCGGGCGGCGCACTGGTCGGCCCCGCCGGCTGGACGCTGCCACTCAAGCACGGAACCTACCAAATCGGCTCCGGGTTCGGCATGCGCTGGGGCACGCTGCACGCCGGCGTCGACCTGATGGCCACCACCGGCACACCGATCTACGCGGCGGCCGCCGGCATCGTCCTGGACGCCGGCTGCACCAGCCCGTTCTGCGACCGGCCCGGCGGCCTGAACGTGCCCGGGTGCGGGTGGCGCATCAACCTCAACCACGGCGGCGGGATCGTCACCCGCTACTGCCACGCGGTGCGCCTCAACGTCCGCGCCGGCCAGCGAGTCGCCGCCGGGCAACTCATCGCCTGGGTCGGCTCCACCGGCAATTCCACCGGCCCGCACCTGCACTTCGAGGTGCACCTGCACGCCCCGCCGGCAGACAACACCACCGCCGTCGACCCACTGCCCTTCCTGCGCAGCGTCGGGCTCGACCCGTAACCCCGGCCGACAACTCGACAGCAAGGAGCAAAGCTGTGGCGACCCACCACACCTTCCCCGGCGAACACACGCTGGTCCGTGACGAACAGAGCGCTGGCTCGCTGACAGGCATCACCGAGGCCGCCCGCTGGACACCGGAAGCGGCCGAGGCCGACGACACTCTGACCGCCGGGCGCCGCGAATGGATGCGCCTGGCCGACAGCTCCGCCGCCACCCGGATCACTCTCGTCGTCGACCTGGTCTGGCAGCGCGAGTACCCCGCCGCCTACCACGCCGCGTACGCCGGCGTCGCCAGCCAAATCACACAGGAGGTGGCCCGCGCGGCCGTCGCCAACCCCCACGCCTGGATGACGCTGCACCACCTCACCGGGGCAGCCATCGACGCATTGACCCGCCGGGACACCCACACCTTCCTCGCCCCGCCGGCCGACCGTCGCACCCTGACCGCCGGTCGTCGGGCGGCCGAGCAGTCTGGCCAGCCCGAGCCGTGGACCGCAGTCGCGCAAGCCGCTCTGGCCGGCACCGTCACTGCGGCCCGCATCGCGGGGGCATTGACCGCAGCCACCGATGTCGTCACCGGCTGGCGCACGCGCGGCGGTGACCGTCTCGCAGCCGACGCCCTCGTCGACGGGCAACCCGCCCGGGCCTGGGTCGCTGACCTTCTCGCTGGCATCAACCGCGACACCATCCTCGCGGCAAGACCCGCCGCGCCCGCCGCCACCACCGCGGCCGGGCTGGCCCGCCAGGACACCGCCGCGCCCGCCGCAGGCCCGGCCGCCGCCACCGGCCGCCGGGACAGCAGGTCCGCCGCCGCGCCGAGCACGACCGCCCGAGCGAGGTCGCGGTGAATCACGCCGCGCCAGTCCTTACACCCGGTGTCGGGTCCGGCCGGCCGTCGCAGCGCACCAGTATGAAGGGGGACAGCTGATGGCCCGGCGCCGCCGCGAGGAACACCCCGACCAGCTCGCGCTGGACTTCCTGTGGGGAACCGAACCTGAGCAGGCCGCGCCCGAGGAGAGGGAACCGGATGAACCAGTACGGTCGCAGGGCCCAGCGGTACTGGCAGCAGAGCCTGCCGCGCCAGTACGACCAGATCCCGGACCCGGAGACGTTCTTCGCGCAGATGGGCGAGACGCTGGCCACCCAGATCGAGGACCTAGCCGAGAAGATCGAGCAGCGCACGCCAGCGACCCCGCCGAGCCAGGACTTCATGGCCAACCTCGGCAGGATCAACATGGCCCGGCAGGAAGCGGAGATCGAGGTGTTCCGGGAGATGCTGCCGCAGCCGGAGTCGGCGGCGGCGCAGCCCGAGGACGACCCCGCCGGGTAGCCGCACCCGCCAGCGGTCCGGCCCCCACCGCGGAGCCGGACCTGTTCACCGCGGTCGCCGAGCAGGCGCCCGCCCCCGAACAGCCGGCGGTACCCGCCGGGCCGCCCGGGTTCGCCCCGGCCCCCGAGGACTACGTGCGGCGCATCCGGCTGGGGGCGACGACGGCGACCGCCGCCGCCCGCGAGTACCTGAGCGCCACCCGCGGCGAGGTGGACATCGCCGCGCTGATGAGTCTGGTCCGCGACTGGGGCACCCAGGCCGCCCGGCAGCGGCAGATCCTGCTCGGCGACGCCACCGCCGACTATGAGCGACGCACCCGCGAGCTGATGCAGGCCGGCGCGGACACCACCGCCGCGCAGGCGCAGGCGTTCACCGAACTGGCGCCCGACCCGGCGACGCAGGAACGCGCCCTGGCCGAACACCGCGACGGCGGCGTCGCGACGGTGGACGCTGCCGCCGCGGCGCCCGACCCGCAGCCGCCGGCACCACCACGATTCCGACCGTCCAGCCAGGACGAGCTCGCCCCCTCGGGCGAGGTCGCCCGGATCAACGCCAACATCGCTGCCCTGCGCACCCTGCGCACCGTGCTGGCCGCGGCCCGGCCCGCCACCGCAGACGAGCAGGCGATCCTGGCCCGCTGGTCCGGGTGGGGCGCGGTACCGGCCGCCCTGGACCCGATGAAGGAGAAGTACACGTGGGTCCGCGAAGCCCTCGCCGGCCTACTCAACGACAAGGCACTCGCGGCCGCGCGGCGCACCGTCATCAACGCCCACTACACCGACCTGGCCCTGACCCAGGCCATCTGGGACGGTGTCGCGCAACTCGGCTTCGACGGTGGGCAGGTCCTCGAGCCCGGCTGTGGCGCCGGGAACTTCATCGCCGCCGCCCCGGACACCGCGCGGATCACCGGCGTCGAGCTGGACCCCACCACCGCGGCGATCGCCACCGTGCTGCACCCGCACGCCCAGATCCTGACCGAAAGCTTCGCCGCCACCCGGGTACCCACCGCCAGCGTCGACCTGACCATCGGCAACGTGCCGTTCGGCGACGTAAGGCTGTACGACAAGCGCGACAACCGCGGCAACCACGCTATCCACAACCACTTCATCATCAAGGCACTACGGGCCACCCGCCCGGGCGGGCTGGTCGCCGTGATCACCTCGGCGTACACGATGGATGCGACCAACCCGGCCGCCCGCCGCGAGATGCAGCAGATGGGCGACCTGGTCGCCGCCGTACGGCTGCCCAGCCGGGCCCACCGCCGCGCCGCCGGCACCGACGCGCTGACCGACCTGCTGGTCTTGCGCCGCCGCGAAGACGACCGCGAACCGGCGCCGTTCGACTGGGAGTACACCGCCCCGGTCGACATCGACGGCACCACGGTGCGGCTCAACTCGTTCTTCGTCGAGCACCCGCACCGGATCCTGGGCACCCTCGCGGTCGGCGACGGGCTGTACCGCCACGACGAGGTCTCCGTCGCTGGTGACCCCGTCGCCGCTCCCACCCAACTGCGCGAAGCGCTGACGCAGATCGCCGACGAGGCCCGCCAGGCGGGCCTGCTGATGACCCCCGGCAGCGGCGAGGCGACCGCCGCGCAGCCGGCCGCGCTGCTGCCCTCGGCCGTCAGCCGCCCCGACGGATATCTGCGCGCCAACGCCGACGGCACGTTCAGCCGGCTCGACGACGGGCAATGGGAGCCCTACGCCCCACCCAAGGCGCAGGCCGGCGAGCTGCGCGCCCTACTGCGCCTGCGGGACATCGCCGTGGCGTTGCTGGAGGCCGAGGCGGCGTCGCTGGACGACACCGACCAGATCGACGAGTTGCGCGCGAGGCTCAACTCCCGCTACGACGCGTACGTCGCCGAGTTCGACCCGATCAACCGGTTCACCGAGGAACCCCGCAAGCGGCTGGACAAGAACCTCCACAAGATGGTGCCGGCCTTCGACGAAGAGACCGGCGAACCACTGCTCAAACGGGTCCGCCCGCCGCAGGGCCAGTTCCGCACCGACCCGTTCTCGCCGGTGGTGCGGGCCCTGGAGGTGTTCGACGAAGAAAGCAAGACCGCCACCAAGGCGGACATCTTCACCCAGCGGGTCGTCGCCCCGCGCCCGGCCCGGTTGGGCGCCGACACCCCGGACGACGCCCTGGCCATCTGCCTCGACGAGCTTGGCGAGGCCCGGCTGGCGACGGTCGCGTGGCTGCTGGGCGTCGACGAGCCCACCGCCCGCCAGGCGCTGGGCACCCTGGTCTACGACGACCCGGATACCAGCCGGATGGAGCCGGCTGCGGCGTACCTGTCCGGCGACGTGAAGACCAAGCTGGCCATCGCCAAGGCCGCCGCCGACGAGGACCCGCGCTACGAGGTCAACGTCGCCGCGCTCACCGAGGTCGTCCCACGCGACCTAGGCCCGGAGGAAATCACCGACTCCGGGGCGGTGAAGATGGGCGCGCCGTGGATCGGCGCGGGCTACGTGCAGCAGTTCCTGACCGAGATCCTCGACGACCCCACGGTCAAGGTCGAGTACGGCGGCGGTGGGATGTGGAGTGTCGGGTCCGAACGCGACGACACCGTGGCCGCCCGCTCGGCCTGGGGCACCGACCGGCGCGCCGCCTCCGAGGTCGCCCAGCACATCCTGGAACAGCGCGAGTTCGTCATCAAAGACACCGTCGGCAGCGGCGCCAACAAACGCCAGGTCATCAACCTCGATGCGATCATGGCGGCCACCGAGAAGGCCGTCGAGATGCGCGAGAAGTTCGCCGACTGGGTGTGGGAGGACCCGGACCGGGTGGCCCGGCTGGTCGCCAAATACAACGATGTGTTCCAGCGCTACGTGCCCCGCAGCTACAGCGATGTGCAGCTGTCCCTGCCCGGCCTGGCCCAGGTCTTCCGTCCCGACCCGCACCAGGTCGCCGCCGCGGCGCGGATCATCCACGAGCCGGCCGTCGGGCTGTACCACTGCGTCGGCGCCGGCAAGACCGCCAGCATGATCATGGGGGCGATGGAGCTGCGCCGCCTCGGCCTGGCCCGCAAGCCGGTGGTGGTCGTCCCCAACCAACTGCTCGACCAGTGGACCCGCGAGTTCATGCGCCTGTATCCGCAGGCCAAGGTCTTGTCCGCGTCCACCGACGACCTCAAGGGCGAGCGGCGGCAGTTGATGGTGGCCCGGATGGCCACCGGCGACTGGGACGCGGTGATCCTCACCGAGGACGCGTTCGAGATGCTGCCGATGACCGACGCCGCCGAGCAGGCGTACGTCGACCAGCAGTTGGCCGACCTCGAGGAGCGCATCGGCGAGGCCCGCGCCAACGGCGCCGAGCTGACGCTCAAGCGGCTGCAGACCAAGCTGGCCAACCGGGAAGCGCGGCTGGAGGACCGCCTCGACCGCGAGCAGGACGCCGGGATCTGGTGGGAACTGACCGGCATCGACTACATCTTCCGCGACGAGTCCCACCGCGATAAGAACCTGCGCACCGTCTCCAACGTGCCCGGCATGTCGATCAAGGGTTCGAAACGGGCCACCCAGATGGACATGAAGTTGGCCTGGCTGCGCGAGCGGCAGCCCCGCTGGGGCACCCGGGCCACCGGCACCCCCATCGCCAACTCGATCGTCGAGCTGTACACCGAGTACCGCTACCTGCGCCCGGACCTGATGGAGCAGCAGGGCATCACCGACATCGACTCCTGGCTGGCCACCTACGCCCAGGGAAAGGTCATCATCGAGGTCACCCCCGACGGTGGTGGGCTGCGCAACAAGACCCGCTTCGACTTCGTCAACCTCGACAAGCTGGTCACCACGCTGCACGTGTTCGCCGACGTCAAAACCAAAGACGACCTCCCGCTGGAACGCCCACCGCTGGCCGCGCGCGCCGACGGGCAGCGCCTGCCGGAGATGGTGGTCGTGCAGCCCAGCACGGAACTGCTGGCCAAGGTCGCCGAACTGGTCGAGCGGGCCGCGCGGCTGAAGGGCAAGCGGCCGGAGAAGGGCGCCGACAACATCCTCAAGATCGTGGGGGAGGGCGCCGCGGCCGCCCTGGACCTGCGGCTGGTCGGCCTCACCACCGACGAAATCCAGAAACTCGACGTGGCCGCGGACCGGATCGCGGGCTACTACCACGCCAACAAGGACCACATCTACCTCGGCGCCGACGGCGAACCGCACCGCACCCCCGGATCGTTACAGCAGGTCTTCTGCGATCTCGGTACACCCAACAAGAAGGACCCGAAGCGGTGGACGGCCTACGCCGCGCTGCGGCAGAAACTCGTCGACCGCGACGTGCCCCGCGACAAGATCCGCTTTATTCACGAAGCCGACGACGACCGGGCCCGCGCCGAACTGTTCGCCAGTTGCCGCGACGGCAGAACCGCGGTGCTCATCTCCTCCACCGAGAAGGGCGGCACCGGCGTCAACGCCCAGGACCGGATGCTGGTGCTGCACCACCTGGACACCCCATACCGGCCCTGCGACCTGGAGCAGCGTGAGGGGCGCATCGACCGGCGCGGCAACCAGAACGACGAGATCCACATCGAGCGGTACGTCACCGAGCGCAGCCTGGACGCCTTCAAGTGGCAGAAGGTCGCCTACAAGGCCACCCTGGCCGACCGGGTGCTGACTGGCCGGGCCGGCGCCCGCGCCGAGGACGTCGGTGACGTCACGTTGTCCTACGAGGAGATCAAGGCCGCCTCGACCGGCCAGCCGTTGCTGGTCGACCACGCCAAGGCCAAGGCCGACCTGGCCCGGCTGGAGCGGCTGGAGCGCGGCCACCACCGCAACCGTGGCCAGCTGGACTGGACGATCAGGAACAGCCGGCAGGAGATCGCGATCGACCGGCAGGTGATCGCCGAGGCCGACGCGGCGATCACCCGGCGCGTCGACACCCGCGGCGACAAATTTGCGATGACCGTGCGCGGCGCCGCCTACCGCAAACGCGGCGAGGCCAACGACCGGCTCAAGACCGTCCTCGGGCTGATCCTCGCCGACCCCCGCAACATGAACGGCCCCACGCTGGAGGTCGGCCAGATCAGCGGGTTCACCCTCACCGCCAAGGTGGAGAAGGCGATCGTCAACCGGTGGCTGCACGAAACCGTGCTGCTGCGGCTGGCCGACGTGCCCGGCGGCGAACTGCGGCTGGTCAACGACGACCTGGAAAAGGGCGACATCGTCTCCCGGCTGGAGAACCGGCTGGCCAAAGTGGAGTCGGTGCGCGACGGCGCGGCCGCCGACATCCAGCGGCGGGAGAGCGAGATCGCCCGCGCCGAACAGGAGCTGACCAAACCGTTTCGCCACGCCGATGACCTCGCCGAGGCCCGTACCCGCTTCCAGCAGCTCGACATCCAGGTCATCGCCCTGGCCGCCGCGTCGGAGGAGGAGGCCGCGGCGGCCGAACGCGGTGACGCCGAGGACGGTGAGCAACGCGAACCCGCCCCGGACGAGGCCCGGGCGGCCGCCGGCGGTCCCGGCCACGCCACCGGACCCGGCGCGGGGCCGACCGGCCACGCCGGCGCGGCCTCGGGGCAACAGCGCCGCGACCCCGCGCCGGTACGGGTCGGCGGGGCAGCCGAAGACGGCGCCACCATGGAGCAGGTTCTCGCCGAGGCGAGCCTCACCGCGCAACAGCGCGACTGGCTCACCACGCAGATCGGGCGGCTGACCACCAACCCGCGGGTAGCCATGACCGCCCGGGCCGCCCGCGACTACGACGACTTCCACCCGGTCTTCGACCCGGCGCTGGAAGAGTCGCTCCTCAGCGCCGCCGACGACGTCGACAGCGTCGGCGAAGCCCTCGCGATCTGGTACTTCTCGGCCGACCCGCAGTCCCGGGAGGCGTTCAGCCGGGCCGCCGGGCACGCCGTCTACGAGCAGATCCGGGCCATGCCCGCCCCGGCGCCCACCGAACCGGTCCGCGTCGAGGTGAACGGCGACATCGTGCGGGCCCACGGTGTCGCGGTCACCGACCAGCAGGCCCGGCTCAGCCTCGCCGCCGGAAACTTCACCGCCACCGCCGACCCGACCGTGTGGCAGTTGCCCGACATCCAGCCCTTGCAGGTCAAGCGCGAGGACATCATCCGGTTCGCCGCGCTAATGCGCCGCGCCGGCCGGCCCGTCCCGGTCACCGGCCCTACCACGGCCGAACCCGACGACGCCGCAGCGCCTCTGACGCTCGACCCGTGGTTGGCCAACCAGGCGGACAGCATCCGGCGGGACATGACCGCCGAGGACAAGCAGTGGCTCGAACAGCAGATCCGCGACACCGCCACCAATCCCGAGGTCCACGCCGCCGCGTGGTCGCACCCCGAGGACGACTTCCACACCGTTGTCGCGGCCGCGCTGGCCGACCGGTTCGCCGACCGCGCCGAGCAGAACCGTTCCGAGTTCCTGCTCGCCTGCACGACCCCGAACTGGCTGCCCAGCGTGCACCGCGACCTGCTGCGCCACGCCAGCCGCCACCTATACCGCAGGATCCGGGCCACCGAGCCTGCACCTGATGAGCTGACACCCGGACCCGACACGGTGCCGTACACGCCGGTCGCCGCCGGCGACCTGGCCCCCGGCGACCGGATCGTGGCCGGCTACAACCTCGACGCCAGCCCCAAGGTGGCCGCCGTCGCTGAGATCAGCACCGGCGGTGGCCGGGTGTACATCGACCTCGCCGGCCAGGAGCAGCGGGAGACCTACTATCCCGGCGACGAGGTCCGCCGGGTCTCCACCCGCCGCAACGCCGACCTGTGGGTCGAACCACCACCGCACGACCCGACCGGGGACGATGACCGCAGCGCCGCCCTGCCGGAAACGCAGCGCGTGCGCCGCGGCCACCCGTTCTACCCGCCCGCCGCCGTCGTCGCCACCGTGCCCCGCCTCTACGCCACCGAACACCAGGCCGACGGCGAGAAGGTGCTGCACCTGCACTACTTCGCCGGCGGCAGCGACTGGTGGGTCGCCGAGTACGACCCGGCCACCGGCGACGCCTACGGCTACGCCTGCCTCGGCGACCCGGACAACGCAGAGTGGGGCAACTTCAACCTCGTCGACCTGGAACGGGTCACCGCCGGCGTGCTCGTCATCGAACGGGACCGGCACTGGACCCCCGTCCCCGCGGGCGAGTCCCGCCTACCCGGACACCGCGCGCCCAGCCCGTCGCGCGCACCGCAGCCAGGCGAGGACGAAACCGCCGCCGAACCCGATGCTGCCCCGGCCCCAGTGGTACCCGCCCGCGGCGGGCTAGCGCCCACGGCCGGCGACGAACCGGTCACCATCGAGGTCAACGGCGACAGCGTGCTGGTGCGTGGCAGCGACAAGGCCGACAGCCAGATGCGCGACGCGCTGGCCGAGGCCGGGTTCAAGTGGTACCGCAGCCTGCAATGCTGGGGCCTACCCCGCAACTGGCACCACGACACCCGCATGCAGCGGGTAGCGCAACTGCTGCGGCGGCTGCGCGAGCACGGCCGCATCCTGCCCGTCGAAGACCCCATCGACCGGCGCCTCGACGACCTGCCCGCCACCGGCCCGCTGACCCTGCAACCCGTCGAACGCAACGACCTGCGGGTGGGCGACCAGGTGCAGATGCGGACCACCGGAGCCGACGCCTACCCCTGGCACGGGCTCGGGTTCCCCAACGACGACCGGGTCCTCGTCGAAGGCGTCTACGTGGGCACCACCGGCCTAGACGGCCGCGGTGAACTCCTCGACCTGGTGGTCACCGGCCCCGACGGGCGCCGCAACGAGATCGGCCGCCGGATCCTGCTCCTGCCGGAGAGCGTGCCTGTGCTGCGCGCCGAACCCACGCCCGCCCCGAAGCCGGCGCCCGAAGACGAGCGCGTCGCCGCCCTACGCACCCACCTGAGCGAGCTGGCCGAGCAGGCCGAACGCGACGCCGAGCCCCTGGTCCGCGCCGACGAGCTGCGCCGGCTCGCCGCCTGGCCCACGATCCGGCTGTCCGAGGACGCCCGGTTCTTCGCGATCGCCCACCGCCCGCCCATGGACGCCTCGCTGCCCGCCAGGTGGGAGGCCCGGGAAGCTACCATCGGCTTCCCGCTCACCCTCGCCACGACGAGGGTCGACGAAGACGCCGTCGACGGGCTCCTCGCCGCGCTGTCGGCCTCCGGTGTCGACTTTGCCTTCCAGGCACAGCACAAGTTCCCCGAGGCCAGCCGCGTCGAGATCAACCGGGTCCTCGTCGAAGCCCACGAGGCGGCCCGTACCCCATCGCCACCGCCGCCGGCCCCATCCGCCGCACCCACCGGCACGTCCGATGTGGACGGTGTCGAGGCGGAGCCGGAACCCGACGACGGTGCCGCCGACACCAGCCCCGCGCCGGAGCTCGACAACACGCCGCCGGCCGCCACTGTGGCGGCGCCGCCCGGGCCCGAGGCCACGCCACAAGCCGCCACCGTCGTGGCGCCGCCGGAACCCGATGCGCCAGCCGACCCGGAACCCGACTCGGCGCCGCCGTCGTGGGCCCAACGCATCCAGATCGTTGAGCGGGGCCGGGATCTCGTGGTCACCGGCACCACCGGCCACCCGCGCGAGGACGGCCTGCGCGGGCTACTCAAGCAGCACCGGTTCCGCTACAGCGGGGCACAAGGGGAGTGGCGCTACGCCGGCCGGTCCCAGGACCGGCCGGCCGCGGTCGGCGACATCCAACGCTGGCTGGCCGCCAAAGACCGCGCCGAGACCGCCCGCAAACCCGGCCCGCAGCTGCCACCCACCGCGCAGCAGCAACACATCATCGACGCCTACCGGACCGGACAGACCATCACCGTGCAGGCCCTGGCCGGCACCGGAAAAACCTCCACCCTGCTGATGCTCGCCGCCGACCAGCCCAGCCAGCGCATCGCCTACATCGCCTTCAACCGCTCGATCGCCGACGAGGCGCAGCGTAAGTTCCCCCGCAACGTGAACGCCAACACCGCGCACGGCTTCGCCAGGGCGGGCCTGGCCGGCACCACCCTGGCGGCCAAGGTCGACAAGGCCGGTCCCAAGAGTCCCGGGGCGCGGTGGCCCGAGGACTGGGCCCGTGCCCTCGACATCTCCCCGGTCGACACCGGCGATCAACTGGTGGAGCCGGAGACGATCGCCCGGCTGGTGATGGGCACGATCCGCACCTTTCGGGAGAGCGCCGACGACGCGATCGGCGCCACGCACCTACCGAAGGGCACGCTGCCCGCGCTGGCCGAACCCGTGCTGACCTACGCCGCCCAGGCGTGGCGAGACATCACCGACCCGGCCGGGCAACTGATGTTCGACCACGACGACTACCTCAAGATCTGGGCGCTTCACCAGCCCAGACTGACCTACGACGTGATCTTTTTCGACGAGGCGCAGGACATCAACCCGGTGCTGCGCAAGGTGATCCAGGATCAGCCGGTCCAGACCGTCGTGGTCGGCGATTCCAACCAGTCGATCTACGGATTCCGCGGGGCGATCGACGCCCTGCGCGGCTGGCCGGCCGACGTCGAACTCCCGCTGACCCAAAGCTGGCGGTTCGGCCCCGCCGGCGCCGAGGTCGGCAACCGGTTCCTGGGCCTGCTGCGCTCGCCCTTTCTGCTGACCGGTAACCCGGCCATGGACACCACGATCGGCCCGGTCGAGCAACCCGACGCGGTGCTGGCCCGCACCAACGCCGGCGCCGTCGCGGCCGTCTTCGACGCCTTCGATGCCGGGCGGCGGGTCGCCCTCGTCGGTGGCGGGCAGGCCATAGAGGAGATCGCCAAGGCCGCCAAGGACTTGCAGCGCGACCGGCGCACCAAACACCCCGAGCTGAGCCGTTTCGCCAACTGGGGCGAGGTCCGCGCCTACGTCGAGGAGGACGAGCACGCCCAGTCGCTGCGCGCGTTCGTCCGGCTGGTCGACCGGCGTGGCGCCGACGGGCTGCTGCACATGGTCCGGGAACTGGTCGACGAGGAAGACGTCGACACGACCGGCAAGCCCAACTACGACGTCATCGTCTCCACCGTGCACAAGGCCAAAGGCCGCGAGTGGAACCAGGTCCGCGTGGCCGAAGACTTCCCCCAGCCCCAGGAAGACCTCGACAGCAAGCGGGTCGTGCTGCCCGACCCCGAGGAGCTGCGACTGGCGTACGTCACGGTCACCCGAGCCCGCCAGCGCCTCGACCCGGGCTCGCTGGCCTGGATCAACGACTACGCCCCACGCGCCGGCGCTCCCGCCCCGGCCGCGGAGCTGGCGCACCACCGCGACAGCGTGGCAGACCTCCCGCCGGACACCGCCACCACCGGGCAGACCACCACCGCCGGCGCTGCATCGGCGGCGCCCGCGGTGGTGGTTGAAGAACCCAGGGTCGGCGGCGACGTGCCGGCGCACAGCCCGTACCAGGCCGGCGACCGGGTCCAGATGCATGGGTTCGCCACCGCCACCAGCGACCTGGGCCGTCGGGGCTTCGTCGGGGTTGTCCGCGGATTCCTCGGCTCCACGATCCTCACCGGCACCACCGACGACGGCTGGGCATGGTCGGAACGATGGGGCGCGCTCGTACCCGCAGGTGCACCCAACCGCAGCGCCGCCACGAACGCCGGCGCGGCGCCGCGCGCGCAGGAACGCCCCGATGTGGACGGACCGTTCACCCCCGTCGAGTTGGCCACCATCCGCAACGCGGTCGCCGACCACGCCGCCCGCTTCTATGGCGGCCCGGCCGGCTTCGGCCGCGACTCCGCCGCCCGCTACGTCAGTGAGGGGCAGCCACTGAGCGAGCTCCGCGACCGGCACGGCCGCAACGCGGTGTGGGAGGCGGTCGCCGTGCAGATCCGCGCCGACGAGTCGGTTCTGACCCGCAGCGAGGAACAACGCGCCGCCGGGCAGCGCGAGCGCCAGGCCCGCATCGAGGCCCTCATGGCGCGAGCGGACACCGCGTTCGAACAGCGAGACTTCGACCTGACCGTACGGCTGCTCGACGAGGCGCAACTCGTCGACCCGGCCCACCGGCCCACCCTCGGCGGAACCTATCCGTATACCTGGGCCGAGCTGCGCAAGCTGGTCACCGACGCCAGCACCGAGCCCGCGCCGACACCGGACGCCACCCAACCCGAGCCCGACCCGCAGCAGCAACCGGCACCCGACACCGCCATGCTCGACCAGGCGACGGTCGTGCCGGTCCTGCTGGCGCACCCCGCCGAGATCGACCCGCACGACTGCCTCACCGCCGAACCGACGGCGGAGGTCACCAGCCTGGTCGACGGCGGCGCGTTCTCCCATCCTGCCGACCGCGACCCAGCCCAGTACGCCGAGGCCGCCGCGGACGTCGTCAAGCGGTGGCATGGCCTCGCCGCCGCCGAGCTGGGCCCCCCATGGGTCCAGGTCCTGAGCTCGGAGCAGGTGTCCGGCCACAAGCTGCACGTCGCGGCCGCCAACCTGGAGCAGGTCCGCGAGGCCCTCTCGCGGGTCTGGGTGGTATGTCAGCAGGCCGGGCTCGGCCTGAAGGCGGCCGGTGGCGAGGAGAACCTCGCGTACAACAACGGCAAGGGCCTGACCATCTACCTCCCGCGGCGGGACACCATCCACCGTGACGCGTCCCTGGTCGCCGCCGCGCTCGATGGCTACCACCCTGGCGTCGACATCTACGGCGACACCCGCCTGTCCGACGCGGTGTGGCACCGCTACGAGTTCACCCACGACCCCGGTCACGACGTCGACCTGTTCCGGTACCGCCAGTTGTACCGGCCGGCGGACAGGCCGCAGCCTTCGGCAGCCGAGCCGGCACCGGCAGCCGCCCTGGACCGGGCGCCCGGATCGCCCGCGGTGGCGGATGACCGGGCAGGTCGCGAGGCCACGTCGGACCACGCCGGCCGTGAGGGCGTCGCACCTGGACCGGCGGTCGCGCTGGACGCGTGGTTGCAGTCGCAGCCCGCGCGCCTGCGCGAAGGACTGCCGGCGACCGCCCGGCGATGGCTGTCCGAGCAGATCGCCGCGATCGCCACCGAACCCGCCGTCATCCGTGCCGCGCTGGCCGCCGGCAGCGCCGCCGACCTCGCCGCGGTGGATCGCCGACTGGCTGCTGAGATCAGCCGCAGCGAGGGCTGGCGCTTGCCCGAGGCCCGCAAAGGCCAGTTCTTCACCGACTACCTGGATCGGCCGGCAGTGCAGGACGCCCTGCACACGTTCGCCCGGCAGGTGGTGTACGACGCGCTCCGCGGGGCTGCCCCGCCGGTCGGCCCGGTCGCGGATGGCACCCGGTCTGCGACCGCAGCGCAACTCGCCCGGCTGGACACCGCGCCTGGGGTGTCCGCGGGCCCGGCTACCTCACCGGGGGATCGCGACGCCTACTCGAGCTCCGTGTCAGTGGCGGGCCGGCGGGCAGGCCCCGGTGTGTAGCGCCGGCTCAGCCGCAAGCGGCGCCGACCAGCGCGAGCCCGGCCGCCCCAGTGGGTCCGACACCGCCAGGCAACTGCCGGCGGGGCAGGCTGTGATGACGACGCTACGCGGGTCGCGCCCAGGCCAGTACCGCGAGCATGAAAAGCGTGCCGGCAATGAGAAACGGGCCCAAGGCCATCTGGCTCGAGCGGGCGGCCCGACCGGCCAGCAACAGCACAACGCCGGCGAGGCTCGCGGCCAGGAGCCCCAGGAACACGGCGGCGAGCGCTGCGCCCCAACTCCACCAACCCAGCAGCGCGGCCGTCGAGGTGAGGAGCTTCGCGTCGCCCACCCCGAGGCCACGCCGCCCCAGCAGGGCCGTCAGCAGCACGGCCCCACCGAACGCGGCAGCGGTACCGGCGGATCGGGCAAGCCGATCCCATTGGCCGGCCGTCGCGGCCTCGACGAAGAGCAGCCCGAGCGTCGCGGCGGCGGCGGGGTAGGTCAGCACGTCCGGCAGTCGGTGCACCCGCGCGTCGATGAACACCAGTGGCACCGCGCAGGCCGCCCAGGCCAGTCCGGCCAGCAGCACCAGCGGCGACGGCGCGGCCAGCACTACCACCACGACCGCGACCACGGCAACGACCTCCAGTGCGTACGGTGGTGCGCCGACGTGCTCACCACACCGGCCACACCGTCCGGCTGGCAGCAGCGCCATCCACCCTTCGCCGGTGACGCCCAGGCCGGCGCCGCACCCATCGCACGTCGTGCGCCAGGCGGCGCCCGGCTGCACGGCGAGCCGGGCGACCAGCCATCGCAGCGTCGGCGTACCGGCCGCCGCCAGCAGCATCCGCGATCGGCGTATGCAGGGGGAGCGGGACGGCGGGTCCTGCCGGCCGGGCAGCTCCTCGGACCGCGTGTGCATGAAGCCTCCCGTCTGCTTACCGGCAGGCGTGAGGGCTACCGGTCACCAACCAGCGTGCCCAATCGGGGGCCGACACGTCGAGGCGGGCGTGACGCCTGGCCGGCACACGCCCAGCATGTTCCCAGCCGCCCGTACCAGCGGGTAACGGCGCGAACACGGGGGATCGGCCGGCTGCGGTCGGATGCCCGCCCGCTGCCCGCGCCGACGACGCGGCTGACCTCCTATGTCGCGGACGCAGCAATCGATCGTGATCTAAGGGGTCAACCGGATACCAGAACAGCCATAGATCACCCAGAGTATTTGCGCTGGTTAACCTCTGTTGCGAAAGAGGCTCATGTGCCTATGCTGCCGTTTTGGGCAAACATTCACTGCTGTGAAGCGGCCCTGGCGGACCGCGACGGCAGCCGTCCAATGCGACGTCATGGGGGGCTCATGGACGTGCGGCTCGGCTTCAGCCTGTTGAGTGTCGATCTTGTCATCTCGTCACGCCCACGTCAACGTGGCCTTGCGAAAAGGTGCGGCCGGGTCTTCGCGACCTGTCGCCGGCTGCCAGCCCGGTACCAACCGCTGCGTTGGGGGGCAGAGCCCAGCGTTGTCCGGCTGTCCCGCGCCGCGACCAACCGGTCGACGGGCCCGCGGCGATCCTTTGACCGGCAGGTCGCGGCGGTGCGCCTCGCGTACCCGTGCGCCGTTCGCCGCCTGCCCCGACGCGGCGCCACCAGGTGCCGGCAAGGAGGGGCACGTTGACCCCGCATCCGCGCCTGGGCCTGCTGGCCGCGATGGCCACGTTCATGCTGTTGGCGGCCACCGCGTGCAGCCACGGCGAACCGTCGACGCCACCGGGCTCCCCGGCCGCCTCGAATGCCGCCCCGTCGCCGTCCACGGACAGCCGCGTGCAGCAGGAGAGCGCCAAGGTGCTGGCCGCCTACAGCGGCTACAACGAGGCGTACGTCGCGGCGGCGGCCACCGCGAACTTCGACGACAAAGCCCTGCCCAGGTACGTGGCGGACCCGCTGCTGGCCGAGCTTCGGTTCGCGCTGCGCCAGCAATCCGAGCAGGGCATCGTCTACCAGGGCAAGCCCACCTGGGCGGCGAAGATCACCAAGATTAACGTGGCCGAACGGCCCTTCAGCGCCACCATCTCGAACTGTTTCGACAACGGTAGTTGGACCCCGATCTACAAGTCCACGCGCAAGCCTGTGCCCGCACCGACCCAGGCGAAGCGTTACGTCGTCACGTCCACCGCCAAGTTCTACGACAACGGCCGGTGGCTTATTTCCGAGGCCAAAGCCGATCGGAGCAGACCATGTTGACGCGCATCCTGCGCCGCGTTCTCGCCGCGGCCGTCCTGACCACCGCGACGTTGGCCGTGACCGCGTCCTCGGCGTACGCCGACCATGTGTACTGTCCGCCCAGCGGGCCCTGCATCGTCATCGTGGACACGCCCGGAAGCCCCGGCGGCGGCGGAACCGGCGGCGGAACCGGCGGCGGAACGAGCCAGGAGTGCGGGGATACGCTGTTCGCGGGCTGCTTGAAACCCGGCCTGGGCTACTACAACCCGGCAGACGGCTGTTTCTGGGCGCGGGCGGAACCCCAGCCACCGGCCAGCGACCCGATCTGGCAGGGACACACCGACGGCGCCGTGTACGTCGCCGCCTGCGGCTGGCCGGGCCTGACCGGCTTCACGAACTTCTGGCGCGCCACGCCACCACCGGGCTTCGGTGGCCTGCCCAACCCGGCGGTGCTGGCCGCCCAGGCGATCAACCAACTCGGTATTCGCGGGCCCGACATCGGGATCGCCCCGACACCCGGAGGCTCCGGTCTCGTGGGCCTGCCCGTCTGGATGTGGACCGCGGTGAGCCCACAGACCTGGGGACCGATCGAGGCCACCGCCGCCGTGCCCGGCCTGGCGGTGACCGCCCGCGCCAAGGCCGCCAGGATCGTCTGGGAAATGGGCGACGCCACCACGGACAAGCCGGAAGGCCGTGTCACCTGCACCACCCCCGGCACCCCCTACAAGACCAGTTACGGCTACAAGGCGTCGCCGGACTGCGGCTACGACACCGGCTACGGCGACCCCAGCAGCATCCGATCGAGTGGCCGGTTCACCGTCACCGCAACCACCACCTGGCACGTCGACTGGTGGGTGGTCGGCGGCGGCGCGACCGGTGAGCTGACCGTCACCCGCGAATCGGGCGCCGACATCCTGATCGAGGATTTGCAGGTGGTGACCCGGTGACCACGACCCCGGCACGCACAGCACGCGCCCCGCGTCCCGCGCCGGCCCCCGTCGCCGGGCCGTTGCCCCCGGCGCGTAACCTGCCGGCGCGACGCAGCCGACCCGCCCTGTGGCTAGCGGGCCTCCTCGCCGTTATCGTGTGCGGGCTCGCCGCCGCCGCACTGGTCCGGTCGGTCGGCACCACACATCCCTACCTGGCCGTCACCCGACAGGTCGCCATCGGCGAGAAGATCGCCGACGGCGACCTCACCGTTGTCGAGATCAACGCCGCGGCCGGGCTCAACCCGATCGGTGCCTCCGAACGCAGCAGCATCGTCGGCTCCTACGCGAAGGTGACCCTGACCCCGGGCACCCTGCTTGTCCGTGACCAGCTGACCACCCAGCAGGTTCCAGGCGCCGGCCGGCACCTGGTCTCGATCAGCCTCAAGCCGGAGCTTCAGCCCGCGCGGCCGCTGGCGCCCGGTGATCGGCTGCTGCTGGTGGCCACGGAGGACCCCCGCACCGTGCAGGAGAAGAACGGCCCGCAGCCGTTGGCGCCACCGCCCACCTTCGACGCCATCGTGCACAAGGTCGGCAAGCCGACCACGGCCGGCGACGTCGTGGTCGACGTGACTGTCAGCGACAAGGACGGGCCCACCGTGGCGGCGCTCGCCGCCGCCGGGCGCATCGTCCCGGTTGTCACGGCGGGCCGGTAGCGATGGCCCTCATCGCCGTCGCCTCAGCGAAAGGCTCCCCAGGAGCCACCGTCAGCAGCCTGGCGCTCACCCTCAACGCCCTACGACCGTGCCTGATGGCCGAGTGCGACCCCGCCGGAGGTGACCTGCTCGCCGGGTACCTGGAGGGCCGCCAAGACGCCGACCGGGGACTGGGGAAGATGGCCGTCGCCAGCCACCGCGACCGGCTCGCCGAGGACTTCGAGCACCAGCTGCTAGACCTCGACCCGTCCCACCCGCGGACCCGGTTGCTGTTGCCCGGCCTGACCGACCCCGCCCAGTCCGTCAGCCTCGCCATGGTGTGGGAACGGCTCGCCGCGCTGTTCACCGGGCTCGAGCGCACCGACCCGGGCTACGACGTCATCGCCGACTGCGGCCGGCTCACGTCCCCCAACGCCCCATGGCCGCTGCTGCACCGGGCTGACCTGGTGCTGTTGGTCGCCCGACCGACAATGCCATCACTACGCGCCGCCGCGGTGCGCGCCGCGATGCTGCGCACCGAGCTCGCCGAGCGTGGGACCGGAGCCGACGGGCTCGCCCTGCTGCTGGTCGGCTCCGGCCGCTACCACCCCCGGGAGATCAGCCGGGATCTGCAGGTGCCGGTCGCGGCGGAACTGCCCGACGACCCGGACACGGCCCGGGTGCTCAGCTTCGGCGGCGAGTTCGCCCGACGCGCCAAGCTGATGCGCGCCGCCCGCACCGCCGCCGGCCACCTCGATGCCATCGTGCGGGCCCGCCGGACCAGGCTCGCTCCGGCCGCCCGCCCGGCGCTGCCCGCCGGCCCCAGGCAGGTGGTGACCCATGCCCAATGACCGCATCTTCGTGTCCTCCGGGAACCCGGCCGGGCTGCCGTACCCGCGTCCCCCCGCCACCGCCAACGGCCATCGCGGTCCACAGCACGCAGCCGGTCGGACCAAGGTGGACTACAAGGACGTCAAGGCGTTACGGGAGGAGGTCAGCCCCACCCTCGCCGCTCGCCTGGCCGGCGAGCCCGACACCAGCGAACCCTACCGCCGGGTGATCGGCGAGGAGATCGCCCAGGCCGCGGTGGAGCGTTGGATCAACCGCAAGCTGGAGGCCGGTGTGCCGCAGAGCCCGGCCTACGAGCATGCCCTGCTGGACGCGGTGCTGGCCGACATGTTCGGTGTCGGCCGCTTCCAGCCGCTCGTGGAGGACCCCGACCTGGAAAACGCCATGGTCAAAGGCCACGACCAGGTGCGGCTGGAGTACGCCGACGGCCGCGTCGAGTACGGCGACCCGGTTGCCGACAGCGACGAGGAGCTCGTCGACTTCCTGCGCCACCTCGCCCGCCGGGGCGGCATGACCGAGCGGTCACTGTCCACCGCCAGACCCATGCTCAACATGCGACTGCCCGGCGGGTCCAGGCTCGCCGCCCTGTACGACGTCACACCGCGACCCGTGGTGGTGATCCGCCGCCACCGCACCCGCGACGTCGACCTCGACGAGCTCGTCCGACTCGGCATGATCGACCCACTCCTGCACGCCTATCTCAAGGCCATCATGGCCGCCCACCTCAACGTGATGATCGTGGGTCTGCCCGGTGCCGGCAAAACCACCCTGCTGCGAGCGATGGCCAGCGAGGTTCCGCCGGGGGAGTGGTGGGCCACCTTGGAGCAAGAGTTCGAGGTCCACCTGCACGAAACCGGCCGCCACCCCTGGGTGGTGCCCATCGAGGCCCGCGAAGGGTATGGCGAGCGCGGCCCCGACGGCAGACCGGTCGGCGAGATCGCCATCAGCGACCTGATCCCGCAGATGCTGCGGCTGTCCATGACCAGGTTCATGGTCGGCGAGGTCCGCTCCGACGAGATCGTGCCGATGCTGGAGACGATGGGCACCTGCCGCGGATCGCTGTGCACCATGCACGCCCGTTCCCCGGAGTCGGTGTTCGAACGCATCGTCGAACTCGCCCTGCGGTACGGGCCCAGCATGACCACCACCCTGGCCTACCAGATGGCGGCCAGCGCGCTGGACTACATCGTCTACGTCGAGATGGTCGACGAGACCGCGATCGGTGGGCGCCGGCATCGCTTCGTGTCCCACGTCCTGGAGATCGAAGGCGTCCGCGAAGGGCTGTCACCGTCGCGAACCACCGTGTTCGCCCCGGGCCCGGACGGCCGCGCCGTTCCGACCGGGCACCGCCCCCACCGCACCGCCGACGCGCTGGCACGTGCCGGGTTCGACCAGCGCCTGCTCGACCACCGGGCCGGCCTATGGTCCGGGCCGCTGGGCACCGTGCTGGGGCGCGCATGAAGACCCCGCTGCTGGCCGCACTGATCGCCGCCGGGCTCGCGGCCGGACTCCTGCTGATCATCGCTGGTGTCGTCGGCACCCGACGAGAGCCGGGCCCCCCGTCGCGGCTGGCCACAAAGGTCCGCCTCTTCTGGACCGGCGGCGGCCGGAGCAAGCGTCGCCGCCGCGCCCGGCAGACCCTCATCGTCACCGCCGTCCTGGCGACGATCGGGGTCTGGCTGCTTAGCGGGTGGCCGGTGGCTGGTCTCATCGCCGGCGCCGCCGTCGTCGGCGTGCCCTGGTTGTTCACCATCGGCCGGGACGCGAAGGCCGCGATCGACCGGCTCAGGGCGGTCGAGGCATGGATCCGCCGGCTGCGCGATGCCGTCTCGGTCGGGGTCGGCCTGCAGCAGGCCATCGCCACCAGCCGCCGCTACACGCCCAGCGAGATCGCCGAGGAGGTCGGCGACCTGGTCGCGCGTCTGCAGGCCGGCTGGAACGTCCGCGACGCGCTGCTGCGCTTCGCCGACGACCTCGACGACGCCGCTGGCGACCAGGTCGTCGCCTCACTGCTGCTGCACGCCACGGACCGCAGTGAACACCTCGTCGACGTCCTCACCAGCATCGCCGACACGGCCGCCAAGGAGGTGTCCATGCGCGCGATGGTGGAGGCCCAGCGGGCCGAGCCGCGCCTGGTCACCAAGATCATGACCGGACTGACCTTCCTCACCATCCTCATAGGAGCGTTCGTTCCGACCTATGTGCGCCCGTACCGGGGCGTCCTCGGCCAGCTCGTCTTGTTCGGGCTCGCCGCGATGCTGGTCGCCCTGCTGGTGTGGATCCGCCTGCTTACCGCCCCAGTACAGGTACCCCGCTTCCTCAATGTCGATGGTGAAGGGGCGCCCCGGTGACCGGCAACCTGACGCTGACACTGGCGGTGCTGCTCGGCGGTGGTTTCGGTGCCGGGATGTGCCTGGTCGCCCTGGGTGTGATGCCCGGCCCGCCCGCCCTTCGCGCCACGCTGCAGCGACTCCGGTCGGCCCCGGCGCCCGTGAGCGCCTCCGCCGGGGCGGCCAGTGGCCGGCTGGCCGTGTTCGCCGTACCCCGGCGTGAGCTGGCTCTGCTGGGCCGCAGCGTGGAAGGCTACATCGCGTCGAAGATCGCCTACGTGCTGCTGGGTATGGCAGTGCCCGCCCTCCTCGGCGCCCTGCTGTGGGCTGCCCGCGTGAGCCTGCCGATCTACTTCCCGGCCGGCGGGTCGGTCCTGCTGGGCGCGGTCTTCTACGTCGTCGTGGATGTCGACCTGCGGCAAAAGGCCACCAGGGCACGGCGGGAGTTCCGATACGCGGTCTGCGCCTTCCTCGACGGCGTCGCCCTTGAGCGCGCCGTTGGCCGGGGACCCGTCGAGTCCCTCGAACGCCCCGCCAAGGTGGGCAAGGGATGGGTGTTCGAACGTATCCGCGACGCCATGGCCCGCGCCACCTGGGACCAGCGTGCCCCCTGGGACGCGCTTCGGAAGGTGAGCGACGAAATCGGCGTACCCGTCCTGGGTGAGATCGGCGACATCATGCGGCTGTCCGGCGAAGAAGGCGCGCAGGTCTACGACACGCTGCGCAGCCTCGCCGACGGCCTGCGCAACGAGATCCTCGCCGACGAGCTCGCGCAGGCCAACGCCCAGACCACGATCCTGGCCATTCCATCTACTGCGTTGCTCGCGGTCCTGTTCGGCCTAGGCGCCTACCCGCTGATCGCCCGGCTGCTGTTCACCTGAAACCCCACTGAGAGGAGTTCCCGATGTCTCATCTGGCCAACACCACCACCCTGACCCGGCGGCTGCGGGCTATGCGCGGCGCGCAGCGCGACCGTGGTGAGGGAGCCCTGCAGACGACGGTTATCACCGTCGCTCTGCTGGCGCTCGCCATCGCGGTCGCGGCCGCGATCACCGCCGCCGTCAACAACCGACTGCCCGGCATCTTCTGACCATGACCACCACCTCGCGCCGCCTCCACCCGCAACCACCGCCGGGTTGGAAGCGACGCGTGCGCGCCGCCCTGCGCGACGACCGCGGCGGCACCGCCCTGGAGATGGCGGTCATCGCCCCGCCGATCCTGCTGCTGCTGTTTGTGGCGCTGCAGATCTGCCTGCTGTCCTACGCCCGCTCCACCGCACACACCGCCGCCCGCGAAGCCGCCAACGCCGAACGCGCCTACAACGCGCCCGCCGGTGCAGGCGAGGCCAAGGCCAACGACTTCCTCGCCCGTAACGCCAGTGACTGGCTGACCGGCACCACCGTCACCGTGACCCGCACCGCCACCGACGTCACGGTGGTCGTCAGCGGTCAGGGCTTGTCCATCCTGCCCGGCGTGAGCTTCGGCGTCACCCGCACCGCCCACGGCGCCGTGGAGCGGTTCACCACCCCGGGCACGCCATGAGTAGCCGGTCGCGCCGGCCCCGCGACCGCGGGTCGGCGGCACTGGAAACCGTGGTGTTGGCCGTGCCCCTGTTGGCGCTGCTAGGCCTGGCCGCCGCCGGGCTGCGGGTGCAGGACGCGAAGAGCGCGATCGAGGCAGCCGCGTACGACGCCGCCCGCGCCGCATCCATCTCCCGCACCGAGGCGGCCGCCATCACCCGAGCCAACAGCGCGGCCGCCATCGCCTTGGACCAGGAAGGCGTGAACTGCGCCGGCGGCCCCGTCGTTTCGGTGAACACCGACGGGTTCAACCAGCCGGTCGGCCAGCCGGCCAACGTCACTGTCACAGTCAGCTGCGACGTCCTGCTCACCGACCTGGGCATCGGCATGGACACCCAGGAGCTCACCGCCATCTTCGTCAGCCCCATCGACAGATATCGAAGCCGGCAATGACGTCGCCGCACGCGTTCCTGCGCCGCGACGACGGCCGGGTCAGCCTGTTCGTCGCGGTCCTCGCCGTCGGCATCCTCGCCCTCATCGGCCTGGCCATCGACGGCGGCGCGAAGATGCGAGCCATCGAACGCGCCGACAACCTCGCAGCCGAAGCCGCCCGCGCAGGCGGGCAGGCCATCAACGCGCCGCAGGCGATTGCCGGGGGCCAAAAAGTCATCGACCCCGACCTGGCCGCTGCGGCGGCCAACAGCTACCTCACCACGGCCGGCGTGACCGGCACCGCGACACCCAGCGACGACGGGCGCCAGCTGCATGTCACCGTCACCATCACCTCGAACACGATGGTCCTGAGCATCATCGGCATCACCAGCATTACCGTGACCGGTACGGCAACCGCAGTACTGCTCACCGGCTAAAACCCCGACCACCGCGACACCCGCTGGAGTCCCCGTTGCCCCGTGCCGGCCAGATCGCCCGAGCCATCACCGCCATCGCCGCGCTGATGGCCCTGATCGTGGGCGTCCCCGCCATCTTGTGGTGGCTTGCCGGCAACCCCCTGCCGCAGCAGGCACCCAGCATCTCCGACATCACCGACGCGCTGACCCGCCCCGACGACGGGCGGCTGTTCCTCGGCGCCCTGACCATCGCCGGCTGGATCACCTGGGTCAGTTTCGTCGTGGCCGTAGCGGCGGAGATTCCCGCGCAGCTGCGCGGCAGGCGCACGGCGCGTCTGCCGCTGCTGGGCCCGCAACAGCGCCTCGCCGCAGGCCTGGTGGCCGCCGTCGCCCTGCTGGCCGCCTCGCCAACCATCGCTTCGGCGTCAACCACACCGGTGTACGCGGCCACGCCGTCCCAGGCCCCGGCCGCCGTCGCCGTGTCGGCGCCGCGGTTGACACCCCCAACCGCCGACTACATCGTCCACAGAGTCCAACCCGGCGAGACCACCGCGTCGATCACTCGCCTCTACACCGGCGACCCAGCCCGGTTCCAACAGATCCTCGCCCCCAACATCGGCCGCGCCCAACCAGGCGGGCAGGCACTGAGGGAGGGGCAGGTCAGCGTCAAGGCCGGCTGGACCCTGCACATTCCCGCCGACGTCGTCACCACCACCGTGTACGAGGTCGAACGCGGAGACTGGCTGACCTACATCGCCGAACGGTTCCACGGCGACAAGAACGCCTATCCCGACCTGCAGCGGCTCAACCCCGAGCTGAAACAGCGCGACGGACGCTTCCCGGACCACATCGAGAAGACCTGGCGGATCCGAGTGGGCGCCACGGTAAACGACCGGGGCCCACGCGAACACGCCACCGGCCGGATCGTCGCCGCGCCGCGCAAGGCCTCCACTCCCGCGCCGAATACGCCCCCATCCGGCGGCGGCGCCGCGGTTTCCAGCACGCCCCCCGCAGCCGGCGTCAGCCCATCATCCAGCGCGAGCCCCGCCCCCGCCCCGGCCGCGACCAACGCGGCGCCGGCCACCCCGGCAGCCACCCCCACCCAACGCCCGGCTGCGGCCGACGGTCACCAACCCGCTGAGGACGGCAGCATGCTCGACCAAGCGCTCCTGGTAGGCGTCCCCCTGATCGGCGCCGGCCTGCTCGCCGCGCTCCTGTTGACCACGCTGCGCCGACGTCGCCGCCGCCAACAGCACCACCGGCCGGTGGGTCGGCGGCTACCCGAACCGGTCAGCCCGCAGGTCGAGATGCAGATGCGGGTGGTTGCCCAACCGATCGCCGTGGACCGCCTCGACCAGGCGCTGCGCGTGCTGGCTGCCGCGCTGGTCGACCGGCCCGCCGAGCAGATGCCCGACATCGTCGGCGCCTGGCTGGCCGGCGACACGGTCAACCTGCTGCTGACCGGGGCGTGCCCGAACCCGCCGGCACCGTGGGTCGGTGATCAACGCAACTGGTCGCTGCCCGGCGACGTGCCGCTGCCCGACGTCGACGGACAGCTCGCGCCGCTGCCCACCCTGGTCGCCGTCGGCTCCCGGCCCGGCATGCACCTGCTGGTCGACCTGGAGCGGCTCGGCCTGCTTACCATCACCGGTGATCCCAGCCGTGCCGGCGACCTGCTGCGATACTTCGCCGCCGAGTTGGCCTGCAACACGTGGAGCGACCACGTCGAGATCACCGTTGCCGGGTTCGACGCCGCCGAAACCGGCGAACTGATCGCCCTGGGCGGGGACCGCATCGATGCCGCGCCCAGCGTCGCCGTCGCGGTAGAGCGCATCCGCCGCCGCGCCTCCCAGGTGGTGCAGTCCCTCGACCATCTCGGCGCTGGCGACCCGCTCACCGGCCGGGTCGCCGACATCGCCGCCGACGCCTGGATGCCGCACGTCCTGCTGGCGCACAATCCCAACCCCGACGAGATCGCCGCGCTGGAAACCCTCGACAACGACTTGACCGCCACCGGCCGGTGCGCCGTGGCCGTCGCCGTGACCGCCCGACAGGAGATCGGCCGCTGGCCGGTGTCCATCGACCCGGCCGGCGTGCTGAGCGTCGACTTCCTCGGCATGACCGGCGCCGACGCCAGCCTCACCGCCGCCGGGCTGCCGCGACCCGAGTTGGCAAACCTCGCGCAATTGCTGGACACCGCCCGCCGAGGTACACCCGAGACGCCCCGCCCGGGCGCCCCCGCGACCGCCGGGAGCGACGAGGACTGGCCGCCGGTGCCGCCCGCGGCGGAGACCGAGTCGTGGGCGCAGGGCACCGACGCGGCCGGCAGCCTGCTGCGAGACTCGCTCGACGCCGAACAGGACGAACACGACCCCACCGACGACGAGGCCCCCGCCGACCTCGACGACACTGCACCCGCCGCGCAGACGACCGATCCGACGACCGTGGCCACTGCGGTGCCGCTGCCGGCACCGGATGAGAGCGGGCGAGCTGACGACGAGGTCACGCGCATCCCGGCGGTGATCGCCCTGCCGGGCCGGCAAGCCGTCGCCCGCAACCGGGTCACCACACCGGTCCGACGGCGCCACAGCGATCCGAGCCTCGATGCCGACATCCGGGCGTGGAGCGACGGCGACCCCAACGACCCAACCCGGCCGAGGATCGCGATCCTCGGACCGGTCACCGTCGAGGCCGGCGGGCAACTGCCATCCGAACGACTGCGCTTCTACGCCGAGATCGTGACCTTCCTGGCGGCGCGCGGCAAGCGCGGCGTCACCACCGAGCAGTTCGACGAGGCGATGTGGCCCGGCCAGCAGGTCAAGGCCACCAGCCGGCGGGTCGCCGTGGCCCGGGCCCGCAGTTGGCTCGGCAACACCCCCGACGGCGAACCGTGGCTGCCCGACGCGACCGCGGACCGCAGCTACCGGCTACGGGAGGGTTACCTGCTCGACTGGTGGCTGTTCCGCAGGCTGCGCGCCCGCGGAGAAAGCCGCGGCCCGGCCGGCGCCAATGACCTTCGTCAGGCCCTGGCGCTGGTCCGCGGCGTGCCGCTGGCCGGCGCCGACGTCGCCTACTCGGCGGTGGCCCGCAACCCGTACCCGTGGCTGCCCAAGTCCGACATCCAGCCCTACCACCTCGCGTCCGGGGTGGTCGACACCGCGCACCGCCTCGTCGAGCTGTGCCTGGAGGGCGGGGACATCGCGACCGCCCGCTGGGCGGTCGACCAGGCATGGCTGGCCGACACCGAACGGGCCAGCGACATCGCCTGGCGGGACCTGCTGCGCGTGGCCGACGCCGAAGGCAACACCGCCGAGTTGGAGCAACTCCTCGACGGGCTCATGCAGGCCCGCGACGCGGAGGTCCCCGAGGACCTGGACAAGGCGACCTACGGACTGCTGTGCGACCTGATGCCCGACCGGATGCGCGCCGGGGTGCGCTGAGCAAGGCCGGTTCGTGTGGAGTCGGCGCCGAGTTGGTCGTACGCGAGCCGGTATGTGTGTCTGCGCCGCGATCGCGCCCACACTGTAACTATGACGGATGAAGAGGCAGAAGAAACAGTCCGGGCAGAGCCGAACACTCCGGGCCTGGACGAAACGCCCGAGTCAGACCGCGCCGCCTCGAGCGACGACCGAGCCGACCTGTGGGACACCGTCACCCTTACCCAGGCAGGCGGTCAAGGCGGCGGCGGCGACATCCTCGAATACGCGGCAGGCGGGTTCCTCGCCTTGAAAGTGCTTGGGCCAATGGCCGAAGCCTTCGCACAGAAGCTCGGTGAGCACCTCGGCGAGTCGGCCATTGCGGCAGCACGGCGCATTCGCAGGCGCAGAGCCCGCTATGACGACCAGTCCACGCCCCTCTGGGACTGCCTGACCATCGACGGTGCCAAGGGAGCGAGAACTGTGATCATGATCGACGACTTCCCTGACGAGGCCCGCCTTGCCCTGATCGACCTAGATGTTACCGCCGACGGCATCCGCGGCTGGACTCTGCAATGGGATCCGGACGCTGGCGCCTGGCGTCACAGCCGTCTGGACTTCGATCCAGACACTCACATATCAACCACACACGAGGAGGGGAAGGGCCGCTGACTTCGAACTTGAGCGTTGGCCCCGTGAGTTAAGGCAGTCATCGCCTTCGCCACCACCTGCGACGGTGGGGTTCGCTGCTGGGCTCAACGTGTGAGCTCTTTGTGTGAGTATCCGGGGTGCTGGGCTCCCCCGTGGATGGGTCGCTGGAGTCTCAGGAGACGCGGTCGACAAATCCCAACCTCGCTGCACTACCCCAGATAACTGAGTCAAGAACGTTGTTACGGCCGGGCTCGACACAACCTTGTGAACGCTAGTAGCACTAAAATTCTTACCCCTGATAAGTCCGAGGGATACACCTCGGCGGTGGTCACTTCGCCGGCCCGAGCTGCCGCAGATAGATAGCCGATGTGCCAGCCCCCGGGGATCGCGGCGCATGAGAACGCCCGCATGCCCTTTCGCAAATTGACTCTGACGCACCACCCGGCCGGTCCCTTTCTTCCTCGGAGTCTGCGGTCGACCCGTCCGCCTGGGTCACCGCCGCCTGATGACGAGTCCCGGCGGCAGCCCGTCGGGCTCAGGTGGCAGCACTTCGCGCACCACCAGGAACTCCGACGCCGTGAGGTCGTAGTACCGGACGAGGTGGCACCCTGGGGCGGCGCGGACCCACCGGTCCGGCAGGTGCTGCTGGCGGATCGTCAGTCCACACTGGAGCTCCAGCCAGGGCGGGCCGTGCCTGCGGCGGTAGACGACCATCCGGAGCGGGATCAGGACCGGCTGCCGGCAGCACGGCGAGGTCGTCGCGAACGTCCACTCTGCGTGGTGCCATATCAGCCGGGGTCTATCGGGCGGCATCGGCCACCGCCAGCAGAGCCTCAACGGCCACCAACACCTGCACCGCGTGTCCGGCGACGCTGGCATCCAGCCAGACGGTGGCGTGGCCCTGGTCGCTGAGTTCATGCGCGTCGACCCGGGACCACAGGTCGGTCCGGACCCGGCGGACCTCCAAGACCAGCGGTCTCGTGCTGCCCCAACCCCACTGGCCCGGTTGCAGACGCAGCACAGTGCCGGCTGGAATATTGGGCAGGAACGCGGACCGGTAGACGCTCACGATGGTGGGCTTTCCTGGTGCATTTCCCGGATCCGTTCTAGCGGCAGGTTGCTCAGCCAGTCGGCGGTCGGTTGTTGGGGATCGACGTGCGCGTCAGGGCAGGTCGAGCCGCGTGCTCCACAACGACAGCGGACCTGCCAGAGGGTTCGCCAACTGCGGACTGGTTCGTGAATCGCCATAGCTGCCACCTCCGGCGCAGGAGGGGCGACGCGGGCCACCAACGAGGGCACCCATGTCCCGCGCCGCCCCACCGAGGGGCACGGCGTCCGCTGAAGGGAATCACGTGTGGCGGCGCAGGCAACACGTGCTGCAGACCTCGTACCCCTGCTTGGGAGGTGCGACGGCCACGGGGGTCAGCCGCCGCACCCCTTGTGGAGGGTGCGGCGGACCTCCACAGCCCCCTAGAACCTGATGAGCCTTGGGCCTGCGGCGCCGCATCCCCCAGATCTGGGAGCAGGGGGTGCGGTGGCTGGATTGGGGGTCTGGCCGCCGCACCCCGGCGCGGCGGTTGTGATGAAGGTAGAAACCTTCAACCACCGCGCTTGGGAACAGACGGTAGTACCGCGATCACCGATCGCCGGGTACTAATAGTTGGGGTACTACCAGTACCCGGTATCAGGCCGGCACACCAAGGCTTTCGGCGAGACTGGCGACCTCACCGCGGAGCATCGGACCCGCGTGCGCCTGCAACTCGTGAGTGATCGACCGGGCGTACGCGCTGAACAGCGTCGCCTCGGGCGAGGTCTGCTGGGCCCGGCGAAGCAGGTGCACCGCACCGGCGTACTCCCGCTTCAACATCTGCCCCCGCGTGGCTTCGATCATGAGGCGGGTGCGGCGGGGCAACGACCCGACGGCATTGACGTCGATAGAGTTGGCGCGGCGCGACGCGGAAGCGATCTTTCCCAGCTCGACATCGAGGGTGAGAGCGACGTCATCGCACGACGCGCCGAACAGCACATACGCGGCGGGCATCTCGGCGGCGACCCGGTCGGCGTCAACCGCGGCATCCCAATCTCGCCATGCCCGTGCGGGCTGGCCGTCTCGGGCATGATTCCATGCCGACGCGAGGTGCACGATGCACCGCTGGCGGGCGACCGTCGGGCTCTGCTCGGGGGCGGCGTCGAGCTGACGGAGAGCGTCGTCGACGACCTGGTGCGCCTGGTCGACGTGGCCGAAGTCGCGGTACAGGTACGCACTGAACCATGCGGCCCGGCCGAACGCCGCGGCGTCCTCGGATTCCAGTGCGGCGCTCATCCCACGGTCGACGACCACCCACAGTAGTTCGGGTGCGTCCTGGTAGCAGAGGTAGAGCTGGCCGAGGTGGTAGACCTCGGCGAGGGCCCGGTGTCCGGCAGGTGTGTCGGCGGTCCGCGCCGCGCGCTGGGCGTCGACCAGCAGGCGCGGCAAGACGGCGGCGAGGTCGCTGCGGTCGTGGGTGGACACCGCCCGCAGCTGCCAAGCGTTGCGGACTCGTGCCCAGACGTTGTCAACGCTCGGGGGCAGAGGGTCGCTGCCGGCGGTGACGTAGGACGACATTGCGCGGCGTACGTCCCCAAGCGCGGGATGTTCGGGGCGTGCGTAGAGGACTGTGGGCAGTTCGTCGTTGCCGAGAAGGTCGGTCAGGTCGGGCACCTTGAGTACTTCGGCGAGGCGGACCACCATCTTCAGGCCGGTGCCACGGTTGCCGCGCTCGATCTGCCGTAGCCACTCCGTGGATCTGCCGCACAGTGCGGCTACGGCATCGCGGGACATGCCGCGGCGGATTCGAGCTGCCTTGACACGTTGACCGAATTCAGGGTCAGGCGGTACACCGACACCGTTTGCGACCATCGCGATCACTCCCAGGTAGAGGACTGGGCGGCGGCGCGCCGGGCCTCTACCCCCGACGAGCAGCCAGTGGTCACGCTACCCCTGGTCACCCGAACAGGTGATGACCACAGGGCTGTGAACGGCAGCCTAGCCCGTGCCCTCGCGGTGGAGCCGGCGGCCATAATTTCCACGCCATCGGCCGATCCGCAACGGCCGGTCACTGTGGACCGTCCGTATGAGGCGAATCCGCGCGGCGAACGCCACGTCGTCATCGGGCGCTCCGTAGGTCTTCTCACCGCCGCGGCAGGTACAGACCGCTGGGTGACCGGCCCGGGTTGTCGCCAGTGCTGCTGGGCCGCCAGGTGGTCAGGCTGGCCCACCCTCCGTGGACCCCCAGCCGGGCGAGCGCCCCGTCAAGCCAGGCCGGTTCGTCGGCGCACATCTGGCATACCAGCGCGTACTGCTCGGGCACGACGAGAGCCCTGTGGACCACGACGGACTCCCGGACCTGACCGTCGGGCAGGGTCCGCAGGTATCCGGTGCCGCGAGGCCGCTGCTCAGTGGCCGGTGCGACCGGCCCCGATTCGGCCAGCTGATCGAGGATGACGCCGAGGCGAGCGCCAATTACGCGAAGTACGGCCTGACCGTGGACGCGGAGGTGGCGCAGCCATGGCCGGTGGTGGCGCGGGCGGATCTTGAGATCGGCAAGCTGGCCCGGTCCTACTCGGCCGCGGAGCGCGACGTACAACGGACGGCGCTCGCGGCGGCGGCGCAAGAGCAACTGAACGCGATCTGGGAATGGTACGAGTCCTTGCGCGACGACAGCCACCCGCTGGACTTCGTCTACTCGACCCGTGGCGCGGCCAACGCGCAACGTACCTGGCACCTGATCGACGACTTCTGGACGACATCGTTCGCACTGATCAGCATGCTGCGCAAGCAGTACGCCACCGTGCCCGGCTACTGCGAAGACTGCTATGTCTTCCTGATCCTGGAGGTGATCAAACACTTCCTCGAGGGCGGCACGATCGGGCCGGTCGCCGACCTCGTGCCCGACCTGAGGGCCGTACTTTCCGCTCCGCGCCTTGTCGTCGACGTCCGTCGCAGATTCGTGGAGACACTCTTCGTGATCGGTGTCGTCGGCGTGCAGGAGGGACGTCACGCGGAAGCGCTGGAGGCGCTGAACGCCGCCGTGGCTGGCTCCGGGGCCGGGTTGCGGCGCCGAGACGACCGGCTGGCCGGGTTGCGAGCCCGGGTCCTGGCCGTACGCTTCGACGCGCTCGCCGGCCTGGACCTGAGCGATGACGACGCCCAGGCCGCCGACTGCCGGGAGATCGTCGAGTTGGTTGACGGCCTCACGGACCCGGACGAGCGCGCGGGATGTACCGGAGCGCGCTGCGTCGCCCTGATGTTCGGCGCGCAGTTGGCCGACGATGTCGATCAGGCTGCCCATCTGCTGGCCAGGTGCCGTGACGATCTGACCTCGCTCCTGTCGACGTCGGCCGAGCCCGGGCTGCGGCTGCTCTTCACGCAGGCCACCGTCCTGCAGGCAGGCATCATGGTCGAACAGGAGGACCTGACCGCGGCGCAGGAACTGCTGTCGGAGGCGCAGCGGACCGCCGAGGGCTTGGCCATCGAAGTGCCGAGTCTGCAGGATCTGACCGAGAATGCTTGACACGGTCAACGGCCCTCGCCCGGGTCGGCCGCCCGTTGCGGGTGCCGGCGACGCGCAAGCAGGTCGCCCGCGACTTTGACGACGGCGGCCAGCAGGTTGAGCGCCGCCGCAACTAGGGCCGCATCCTGCGGATTCACATTCATCGGAACTCCTCACCGTGGGTCGCCGTTCGGCGTTTGAGGAGAGCGAACCGCGGCCCACGGGTGTCCCACCACGTGCCGGGACAACCGTGGACAGCAAGCCGGCCGACACGGTCGCCGATCATCCGGGCCGCCGAGGCGTGCGCAGGCTCGCCGGAGCTCGGTCAGCTGCTCGCCGGGCCGACGCCGGCCAGCTGCAACGGCGGTAGCCGTCGGTGTGTGGCGCGCTTCGTCGAGGATGCGGTCCTGGCGAAGCTTGGACGGACTCAGACCGAGAGGCCGGAAGATGTCGTTGATCACCATGGTGGACACCGGTGGCAGGCGGGCGTCGGCAGCGGTCTGCTGGCTGACCAGCAGGTACGGGTTGGCGGTCAGTGGCCACCGTTGGTGGCGGTCGCACAGCCAGTCGCGGGTCAGGATGTGGGTGAAGGACACTGGGATCATGACCAGCGCTGCCGCCCCCACTCAACAGCCAACCCCCGCCCCGCAGCAGGCCGATCCGGTGTGTTGTGGCGAAGGCGGCGCGTGGGCGCCGGCTGGCCAGGCCCTGGTACCCGGCTGCATGTTGTGCGCCAAGTCGCCAAGCTGGTGGAGGTCCAACCGCGCTGACGGCAAGCCGTACCGGCCGGTCCCGCCGCTCGGCTCGCAAGCCGCCCAGTAGGCCGATCCCCCCGAGCCGTTGTCGCCGCGAATGCCCGATCCGTGCCCACCATGGTCCACCTGTCATGATCCGTCACAATAGGTGACGCGCTCCGCACTCCATGCGGCAGGATTCGAACTCTTGTTCTATCGTGTTGGGATGGCGATCGCGGCTGGCCTGGCGGAACTGGGGGTACGACCCGCCAGCGCTCTTGCCGGCGATAGCGCTGGTCACGCGGGTTCTGGCGCGCTGCCGGTGCTGTCGTCGCTACAGGAGTTGCTGCCGGGCGGGCTACGGCGCGGCGCGACCGTGGCGGTCACCGCCCGTGGCGAGGGCGCGACCTCACTGCTGTTGGCGTTGCTGGCCGAGCCGTCACGTACCGGCGCCTGGTGCGCGGTGACCGGCATGCCGGCGCTGTCGCTGGCCACGGCCCTGAGCATGGGTATCGTGCTGGAGCGCCTCGCCCTGGTGCCCCGGCCGGGCCCGGACACGGCCGCGGTCGCCGCGACACTGCTCGACGGGTTCGACATCGTCGTGGTCGCCGCCCCGGGCCTGGCACCGGGGGTGTGCGCGCAACTGTCGGCCCGGGCGCGGCAAGGCAAGGCGACGCTGGTCACGATGACGCCCTGGGCCGGGGCCAGCCTGACGCTGACCGCCGAAGGCGGCACCTGGTTCGGGCACCGCCGGCTGCGGTGCCGCCGGCTCACGGTGACCGTTGGCGGGCGCGGTGGCGCCGCCCGACCCCGCCGCGGTGAGGTGTGGCTGCCCGCCGACCCGGACTTCCAGGACACCCTGGCCGCCGGTGGGCGCCAGGACCACCGGCATCTGCGGGCGGTCCGGTGAGCACCGCGGTACGCACAATGCTGCTCTGGTGCCCGGACTGGCCGGTCGTCGCCGCCGTGCACGCCGGCGACGCCGGTGTCGGTGACCCGGTCGCGGTCCTGCACGCCAACCGGGTGATCGCGTGTTCGCCGGCGGCCCGGGCGCATGGGGTGCGCCGCGGCCTACGCAAGCGGGAGGCGCAGAGCCGCTGCCCGACGCTGACCGTCGTCGTGCACGACGCGGCTCGTGACGGCGCGGCGTTCGAGCCGGTCGTCGCCGCCGTGGAGGACCTGGCCGCCGGGGTCGCGGTGCTGCGCCCCGGCGCGTGCGCGGTCGCCGCCCGCGGCCCGGCCCGCTACCACCGCGGTGAGGAGCAGGCCGCGGAACGCATCGTCGAGCACGTCGCCGTCGACGCCGGCGTGGAAGCGCAGATCGGCGTCGCCGACGGTGTCTTCGCCGCGCTGCTGGCCGCCCGCGCCGGCCGGATCATCCCGCCCGGCGGCACCGCGGCGTTCCTGGCTGAGCTGCCGGTCGCCGAACTCGACCGGCCGAGGCTGGCCGATGTGCTGCGCCGGCTGGGCATCCGCACGCTGGGCGCGTTCGCCGCGTTGCCCGCCGGCGACGTGCTGGCCCGCTTCGGTTTGGACGCCGCGATCGCCCACCGGCTCGCCGCCGGCCTCGACGACCGGCCGCTGCAGGTGCACCGGCCGCCGCCGGACCTGGCCGTGCGGCAGGAGTACGAAGACCCGATCGACCGCGTCGACGTCGGGGCGTTCGCCGCCCGGGCCCTCGCTGTCGTGATGCACGAGCGGCTGGCCGGGTACGGGTTGGCGTGCACCCGGCTGGAGATCTCCGCCGTGACCGCCGACGGGCAGCAGCTAAGCCGGGTATGGCGCCACGACGGTCTGCTCAGCGCCGCGGCGATCGCCGACCGGGCCCGCTGGCAACTCGACGGGTGGCTGACCCACCGCCGGCTCACCGCGGGAATCGTCGCCCTGCAACTGGCCCCGCAGGGCGTGCTGCAGCAAGCCGGCCTGCAACCCGGCCTGTGGGGCGAGGCCGGCCCGGGCAAGGACCGGGCGCACCGGGCGATGCACCGCGTCCAGGGCCTGCTGGGTCCCGACGCGGTCCTGGTCGCGGTGCCCTCCGGCGGCCGCGACCCCGACCGCCTCGTCACCCTGCTGCCTTTTGGTGACGAGCAGACACCGAAGCGGCCACCCGGGCCGTGGCCCGGCGCGTTGCCGGCGCCCTACCCGGCGCTGAACACGCCGGCACAGCCGGTGCGACTACTAGATGCCGCCGGTCAGCCGGTGCGCGTCGACGCCCGGCTGCGCCTGTCCGCCGACCCGACCCACCTGCACCTGGGTAACCAACATGTCGGGGTCCGCGAGTACTACGGGCCGTGGCCGGTGGTCGAGCGCTGGTGGGACCCGCCGGCCGGCCGGCGGGCGGTCCGCCTGCAGGTGGTCCTCGACGACGGCGCCGCCGTCCTGCTGCAGCTGGCCGGCGGGCAGTGGACGATGAGCGGACGGTTCGATTGAGCCACTTCGACGCCAAGCCCGGCATGCGGTGGGAGGAGCTGCAGCGGCGGCTGTCCGGCCAGGTCGTCGACCCGCTCGCCGAAGCCGACGGCGGTGACGGCCCCGCGTTCACCCGCCACCGGCCAGTGTTCACCGCCCCGCCGACCCTGGTCCGCGGCAGCAGCACCGTGGCGTACGCCGAGTTGCACTGCCACACCCACTACAGCTTCCTCGACGGTGCGAGCGCGCCGGAGGACCTGGTCGTTGAGGCAGCCGGGCTCGGCCTGCACGCGCTGGCGATCACCGACCACGACGGCCTCTATGGCGTGGTGCAGTTCGCCACCGCGGCGCGGCAGGTGGGGCTGCCCGCCGTGTACGGGGCGGAACTGTCCCTGGACCTGCCCGCCGGCCAAGCTGGGACACCCGACCCGGCCGGGCGGCACCTGCTGCTGCTGGCCCGCGGCCAGGAGGGCTACCACCGGCTGGCCGGGATGCTCGGCGACGCGCACCTGGCCGGCGGGGAGAAGACCCGTCCGGTGTACGACCTCGACAAGGCGGCCGGCCGGCTGGCCGGGCACGTGGTGGCGCTGACCGGCTGCCGCAAGGGCACCGTGCCCGCCGCGCTCACCGGCGAGCGCGGCCACGCCGCGGCACGGCGCGAGCTCGACCGGCTGGTCGACCTGTTCGGCGCCGACCACGTCGCGGTGGAACTCATCGACCACGGCAACCCCCTCGACGGCGACCGCAACGACGCCCTCGCCGACCTGGCCCAGGCGGCCGGCCTGCCCGTGGTGGCCACCAACAACGTGCACTACGCCACCCCCGCCGGGCACCGGCTGGCGAGCGTGGTCGCCGCCGTGCGGTCCCGCTCGTCACTCGACGACCTGGACCCGTGGCTGCCCGCCGCGGGCACCGCGCACCTGCGCTCGGGGGACGAGATGGCCGCCCGGTTCCGCGACTACCCGGGTGCGGTGGCGTACGCGGCGCGGCTGGGCGCCGAGTGCGCGTTCGACCTGAACCTCATCGCCCCGCGTCTGCCACCATTCGCCTGCCCGGACGGGCACACCGAAACCAGCTGGCTGCGGCAGCTGACCTACCAGGGCGCGCAACGCCGGTACGGGCCGGCACAGGCCCACCCCGACGCGTACCGGCAGATCGACCACGAGCTGGCGATGATCGAACGGCTCGGATTCCCCGGCTACTTCCTGATCGTGTGGGACATCGTGCGGTTCTGCCGCGAGGCCCGCATCTACTGCCAAGGACGCGGATCGGCGGCCAACAGCGCGGTGTGCTACGCGCTACGCATCACCAACGTCGACCCGGTCGCGAACCACCTGCTGTTCGAAAGGTTCCTCGCTCCGGAACGCGACGGCCCCCCGGACATCGACGTCGACATCGAGTCCGACCGGCGGGAGGAGGTCATTCAGTACGTCTACGGCAAATACGACCGGCGGCACACCGCCCTGGTCGCCAACGTGATCACCTACCGGCCACGTTCGGCGGTGCGTGACGTCGCCCGGGCGATGGGGTTCTCACCCGGCCAGCAAGACGCCTGGTCCAAGCAGCTGGACCGGTGGCACGACATCACCGTCGAGACCGCCGAGGGCATCCCCGCCCAGGTCGTCGAGTACGCCAACCACCTGCTGGGCGCGCCCCGCCACCTCGGTATCCACTCCGGCGGCATGGTCATCTGCGACCGGCCGGTGACCGAGGTGTGCCCGGTCGAGTGGGCCCGGATGCCCGGCCGCAGCGTGCTGCAGTGGGACAAGGAGAGCTGCGCCGACGTCGGGCTGACGAAATTCGACCTGCTCGGCCTCGGCATGCTCAGCGCCCTGCACTACGCGTTCGACTTCCTCGGCCAAGACCTCGACCTCGGCGACCTGGACTGCACCGACCCCGAGGTGTACGAGATGCTGTGCCGCGCCGACACGGTCGGGGTGTTCCAGGTCGAAAGCCGCGCCCAGATGTCCACCCTGCCTCGGCTCAAGCCACGCGAGTTCTACGACCTGGTCGTCGAGGTCGGCCTGATCCGGCCGGGGCCCATCCAGGGCGGCTCGGTACACCCGTACATCCGCCGCCGCAACGGCCTGGAAGAACCGGTCTACGGGCACCCGCTGATGCGCAACAGCCTGGAAAAGACCCTCGGCGTGCCGCTGTGGCAGGAACAGATGATGCAGCTGGCCATCGACGTCGCCGGGTTCACCCCCGCCGAAGCCGACCAGCTGCGCCGGGCGATGGGCTCCAAACGCAGCACCGAGAAGATGGAACGGCTACGCGACCGCCTCTACGCCGGGATGGCCGAACGCGACATTCCCCCAGCCGTCGCCGACGACATCTACCTCAAACTGAGCGCCTTCGCCAACTACGGTTTCCCCGAAAGCCACGCCATGAGCTTCGCCTACCTCGTCTACGCCAGCGCCTGGCTCAAGCGCTACCACCCCGGCCCGTTGTGCGCCGCGCTGCTGGGCGCGCAACCGATGGGCTTCTACTCCCCACAGTCCCTTGTAGACGACGCCCGCCGGCACGGCGTCGAAGTCCGCCGGCCGTGCATCAACTCCTCGGCCGTGAAAGCCGGCCTCGAATCCACCCCGCACACCCGGTGGGGCTCGACACCCGGGGAACCACCGCACCAGTGGGGGCTGGGCGGGCCCGCCGTGCGGCTGGGCCTAGACCAGATCCGCACCCTCTCCGAGGACCTCGCCACCCGAATCGTGGACCGACGCGACGCCGACGGCCCGTACACCGACATGGCCGACGTCGCCCGCCGCTGCGGCCTGGCCACCCCACACCTGGAGGCCCTGGCCACCGCGGACGCGTTCGCCTGCCTCGGGCTAAGCCGCCGGGAAGCGCTATGGGCCGCCGGCCCGGCCGCGCAAGACAAACCCGACCGGCTGCCCGGCACCCTGTCCGGGATACACGCGCCGGCGCTACCCGGCATGGACGACGTCGACCGCCTCGTCTCCGACGTGTGGGCCACCGGGTTGAGCCCCGACAGCCACCCCATCCAACTCGTACGCGCCGCCCTCAACACCGCCGGCGCGCTGCCGATCAGCCGGCTGGCCGGCGTGCCGGACAAGACCCGCGTCCTGGTCGGCGGCCTCGTCACCCACCGGCAACGCCCGGCCACCGCCCGAGGCGTCACCTTCCTCAACCTGGAGGACGAGACCGGAATGCTCAACGTCGTCGTGTCCGAAGGCGCCTGGCGCCGGTTCCGCACCGTCGCCAAAACCAGCCCGGCCCTGCTGATCCGCGGCACGCTGCAGTCCGCATCCGGCGTGCTGGCCCTGGTCGTCGAAAACATGCGCCCCTTGCCGATCTCCACCCAGCCGGCCAGCCGGGACTTCCGCTGACAGGCGTACCTGAGGACCCGCCGCCCGCCGCTCGTCGGCCCAGCCCGCATCCTCGTCGTCCGCCTTACGTGGACGGGCGTGCCTGGCGGGCCGGCGGAGAAGGTGGCTGCCACCTACGCAGTCCGTTGACTTGTACGAACATCGACCGCCGGTCGACGGCGTCACCAGAGCGGTTGCGCCCGTACCCGTCCAGCCACAGCCACCCGTCATAGGTCGGCCAGTCGTACACCCGGATCACCCGCAACGCGATCGCGGCCGTGCCCGCGAACTACACCCCTGGCCTCGGCACCCAGCCACACCACGTCACCCGAGTGGGGCAGCCTGGGCAGCAGATCACGCCCGTCATCGTCGTCCATCGGACGCACGTAGGGGCGGACCAGCAGCGGATCGTCGTCCTGGGCCCGCTTCACCGCCCCGTTGAGCCACTCCCGGTAGTGCTGGCGCAGCCGGGTCGCCTCCGCCGCATACGGACACGTCGCCGGCGTACCGCAGGTAGCGCAACGGCCGGCGCCGTCGCGGCGGTGCTCGTGCAGCACCTGCTCGGCCTCGCCGATCGGGGCGGGCATATGCCTGGCCCGCATAGCCGGCGTGCCGGACTCGTACACGGCCACAGCTCAGCCGCCCGCCGACGGCTCACCCGGTGGGCGGCGGCTGCCGCTGGTCACCAACCGGTCAGGTCTCCGGCTGGTGTAGGCGCACCCCATGCGGGTCGGCGTCACGCAGGCCTCGCCAGCTCGGGTGCCGAAGCCGCCGCCGTGGCATCGGCGTCCAGGTACGAAACGCCACCTCGCCCACCAGTACTGGCGCCACCCATTGCGCGCGGCGGGCGAACTCGCCGGGGACCGGCTCGTCGAACGGTGGATCTGGGCGCGCCAGCGGCTCCAGCATCCGATGCAGCGTCTGTAGTTCGGCATTCGTCATGCCGGTGCCGACATGGCCGATGTACCGTAGCGAGCCGGCGTCGTCGTAGGCGCCCAGCAGCAGTGACCCGACGGTGCCGCTACGGCGGCCGGTGCCGTGCTGCCACCCGCCCACCACTGCGTCCACCGTGGACCTCAGTACCGTCTTGATCCAGTCCCGGGAGCGGGTACCCGGCCGGTACCGCGAGGTCCGGCGCTTGGCCACGACGCCTTCCAGGCCCGCCTCCTCCGCCGCGGCCAAGACGTCGAGGCCCGGCCCGGCGAACGCCGGGGGAGTAACGACGTAACGCCCGGCCAGGCCCAGGCCCTCCAGCATCGCCCGCCGCCGCTCGTACGGCTCGTCGACCAGGACCCGGCCCATGTGCAGCAGGTCGAAGGCGTAGAACGCCGTCGGAAGGTCAGCCAGCAGCCGGGCGGTGGGGTTCGGCCGATGCAGCCGGCGCTGCAGCAGCCCGAACTCCGGCACACCCTGCCGGTCGAAGACCACCACCTCCCCGTCCACGGTCGCGACTTGGTCGCGCAGCAGCGCCCCCAGCAGCTCGCTGAGCTCGGGGAAATGGGATGTCAGGTCGTGGTCGGTACGGCTGCGGATGCGGACCTGGCCGCCGGCGGCGTAGACGATGGCCCGGGCGCCGTCGTACTTGCCCTCATACGACCAGTCGGGCCCAGACGGTACCGGGCCGGGTGTGGCCAGCATCGGCCGTACCCTCGGCGGCCAAGACCCTCCCGCCACAGCATGATCGTCCCCCACGGCGCGGGAGTCGCGAGGGTGTTTTGCGGCAAAAGCCCAAAGCTGAGTGCGATGTGGCGCTCGTGCGGTGCCCTACGGACACACAGGGGTCCACTGACCAGTCCGAGCGTGAGGTCACCAAGGAGAAGGCAAGCTTGCCGCGTTGAGAATCACAAATTACACGTGTAGTCTGTACCTATCCGCGACATGGCGGGCTCGGCGACGTTCAGTCGTTCGCCGACGCAGCCGTTGAGGAGGGAGGCCGGAGTGGAGCACACCGCCGAGAGCATCGGCCGACTTATCCAGAGCCACCCGTACGCGTACGCCAACGAGGACGAGCTGCAAGCCGGCATCGCGGGCGTGCTCGCCGAGGATGACCTGACGCCCCGCCGCGAGGTACGGCTGTCCGACCGCGACCGGCTGGACGTTCTGGTCGATCTGGGCCCGAGGACGCTCGGCATCGAGGTGAAGATCGCCGGGGCTGCGGGCGACGTGCGCCGCCAGTTGCTGCGCTACGCCGCCAGCGAGCGGGTCGACGAGCTGATGTTGGTCACCACCGTGCGCCGCCACCTTGCCTGCCTGCCCGACGAGATCGGCGGCAAGCCGCTGACCCGGGTGCTGCTGCGGGGAGGGCTGTAGATGCCGCGCACCTACGGAAAGTTCGCCTACCACCGGCCGGATAACCGCCGGCGGGCGCTGTGGCTGATCGCGGCGCGACCCCACGTAGTACAGGACCTCAAGAGGATCTTCCCCGGCTACCAGCAGGACAACGGCGGCCGGATCATCCTGTCGGTCACCCAGGAGAGCTCACGCCGGCTCGAGTGGTTCATGGACCTGCACCCGCTGGAGCCATACGACGCGGAAAGCCTGGCCCAGCTCAACAAGCACGCCGACCAGTTCCGCAACGCCGAGCAGGAAGTGGTCCGCGTCCTCGAAGGCGGCGCGTCCACATGGGAGCAGGGGCAGCGGGAGCCGGCACTGCAACCGCGCGACTACCAACTCGTCGTGCCGGCCTTGGCGCGTGCCACCGGCGGGCTGCTGCTCGGCGACGACCTCGGGTTGGGCAAGGCGCAACCCCTCGACGCTCCTGTCTTGACCCCGACGGGGTTTCGCCCAATGGGTTCCCTGCGAGTCGGGAGTCGGGTCATCGCCGCCGATGGATCAGTCACCGAGGTTGTTCAGGTTTTCCCGCAGGGCGAGATCGACTGCTATCGGGTCACCTTTTCCGACGGCGCCACCGCCGAGTGCAACGACCAGCACCTCTGGTGGGTCAGACGACCTCGCCGGAGCCGGAGCAGGACGACCGGCGAGCTGAACCCACAATTCTGGCAGGCGCTAACACTGCGCGAGTTGGTCGACCGTGGTCTGTACCTCGGGGGAGGCGGCGGCGGTACCCGGGCACAGGCGAAATGGCACGTGCCGATGGTTACGGCGCCGGACCTGGCCGCCGGCGGCTTGCGGCCCACCCTCGATCCGTACCTTCTCGGAGCCCTGCTCGGTGACGGAGGGTTCACCGGTGCGGGGGTCGCCTTCACGACGGCTGACCAGGAAATGGTTTCGCTGATTCAGGACGCAGTGCCGCCGGGCATCGTTGTGAAACAAAAGCCTGGTGTCGACTATGCGTACGCACTGGTCAGCGTGCACCAGCCGGCCGAATGCCTGACAGACGACTGTCGACGGCAGGCGAAGGACCGAGGTCTTTGCCCCCGCTGCGCGCAGCGAGCCCGAGCCGCAAACCGCAAGCATGGGACTCCGCTACCAGCCAAAAGGCCACGGCGGCACCCCCTTATCGAACCGTTGCGGGAACTCGGACTATGGGGCCACCTCGGGTTGGACACGTTCGTGCCTGAGTCGTACAAGAACGCATCGGCGGCGGACCGGCTAGCCATCCTGCAAGGACTCATGGACGCCGACGGATACGCGATGTCGCTTCGGACCAGCGCGAGCGCGTTCTTCTACTCGTCGAGCCGCCAGTTGGCAGAGGACGTCCGGTGGCTGGCCGAATCACTGGGCGGCACCGGACGGATAAAGGCCAAGCACTTCGCCGGCCGGACGCGATACACGGTCACCGTCAAGCTGCCTCAACCTCTCAACCCATTCCGGCTCGCACGCAAGGCACAACTATGGGCTGGCGGTCATCAGCACTTGAAACCGACACGAGCCATCACCGCGGTAGAACACGTTGGGCGAAAGCCGATGCAGTGCATTTCCATCGCGCACCCGTCGAACCTCTACGTGACGGACCGCTTTGTCGTTACCCACAACAGCCTGTCCGCCACGCTGCGTTTCTGCGAGCCCGGCATGCTGCCCGGCCTGGTGGTCGCGCCAACCCACCTGGCGAAGCAGTGGAAGCGTGAACTCGCCCTGTACTACCCGTGGCTGACCAGCCACATCATTACGCAAAGCGCCCCGTACGACCCGTCGCGGCGGCGTGGGATGAACGGCCGCCGGCCTGACATCCTTATCGTCAACTACCACAAGCTGGGTGGCGGGAGCTGGGGCGACGAGCTCACCGGGATGATCCGGATGCTGGTCTGCGACGAGGCCGACGAGCTACGCACCGGGCCGAAGACCGACAGCGGGACCGGCTCTCGCTGGTACACCGCCGCCTCGATGATCGCGGCCCAGGCCGCCTGCACCATCTTGGCCACCGCCACCCCGATCCACAACTACGGCAACGAGATCTTCAACCTCATCGAGGTGTGCGCGCCGGGTGTGCTCGGCACCAAGGAGGAGTTCCGTACGACCTGGGGCGGCAAGCACATCACCAACCCCCGAGCGCTGGGTACCTACCTGCGCGACCGGGGTCTGATGCTCCGCCGCACCCGCAAGGACGTCGGTCGAGAGCTGCCGCCGGTGATGCCCATCGAGCAGGCCATCGACACCGACCACAAGAAGCTGGAGCTGCTGCTGGCCGAGGGTGCCACCGCGATGGCGCGCCTCGTGCTGGACGAGAACGCCGACCAGGACAGGCGGTTCACCGCCGCCGGGCAGCTCAACAACCAGGTGCGCCACGCGACCGGCGTGGCCAAGGCCCCGTTCGTGGCCGAGTGGACCCGCATCCTGCTCGACCAGGAGGACGAGGAGACCGACAAGGTCCTGCTGGTGGGCTGGCACCACGACTGCTTCGCGCCCGGCACGAAGGTGCTGATGAACGACGGCTCTACCAAGAACGTTGAGGACGTCCAGGTCGGCGACTTGGTCATGGGGCCGGACTCCAACCCCCGGACAGTACGGTCGCTGGTCCGTGGCAACGGCAACCTGTATCGGGTTATCCCGAACAAGGGCGAGTCGTGGGTCTGCAGCGAGAACCACATCCTCTCTGTCCATAGCGATGGTCGAAACGGCGGCTACTACGAGGAACTGACCGCCAGGCAATTCGCTGAGGCATCGCCGCGTGCGCAACGTCGTCGCTGCCTGTACCGGGCAGAGGCGGTCGAGTTCGGCAACAGCCGGGAGGTGGTACTTGAACCCTGGCTGCTCGGCTACTGGCTCGGCGACGGAGCAGCCAGCCTGACGGACCTGCGCATGTCGAGTGGCGACCGTGAGGTCAAGGACGAGCTCGCCGCGATCGCCGCTCGACACGGACTGGTCATGCGCGCCTGGCCCAGTCGGGGAGCGACCGGCAACGCACGCACTGAGCAGTTGGCGCTGACGACCGGCACGCAGGTCGGCCGGAAGGATCGCCACAGGCTCGTGCGGCACTTCCGCTCTCTCGGCCTGGACCGCAATAAGCGCATCCCGCGCAGCTACGCCACCGCGTCGGCCGACGACCGTCGGGAACTGCTCGCTGGCCTGATCGACGCAGACGGCCACGTCCACACCGGAGGTGGGGTTGGGACGGCCACCTTCAGCACCATCTGCCCCGACCTCGCCGAAGACGTGGCGTTCGTGGCCCGCTCTCTCGGGCTGGCTGCTTACATCAGGCCGAAGACCAAGAGCGGGTCCGGGTACGGATCCCCTGGGGCGTACCTCAACGTCTCGATCTCTGGTGACCTGACCCAGATTCCGACCCGGATCGAGCGAAAGCGCGCCGGCCGCCGCGCCGGGCACAAGAACGTCCTGCGAACCGGATTCCGGATCGAACCGGCAGGCGCCGGCGACTTCTACGGTTTCGAAGTCGACGGCGACAGTCTGTTTCTGCTCGCCGACTTCACGGTCGTCCACAACTGCTACGAGATCTGGCAGGAGCGGCTGGCCGAGTACCAGCCGGTCCGTTACACCGGCCGCGAGACACCTACCCAGAAGGACACGAACCTGGATCGCTTCCTCGACGACCCGAACTGCCGGGTGATGTTGTTGTCGCTGCGCTCGGGCGCCGGCATCAACGGGCTGGAAAAGGTCTGCTGGAACATCGTCTTTGGCGAACTGGACTGGACCCCGGCCAAACATCAGCAGGTCATCGGTCGGTGCAACCGCGACGGGCAGGTCCACCCGATCACCGCCTGGTTCATGGTCTCCGACGACGGCTCCGACCCGCCCATGTCCGAGACGCTCGACATCAAGCGGCGGATCGCGGTGCCGATCGTCGATCCGGACGCCCCGATCGTGGAGCAGGCGAGCCGGAACGCCGAACTCGATCGGGCCAAGCTGCTCGCTCAGAGCCTGCTGCGCCGCCACGAACGCGCACGTGCCCCGGGACGGCTGCTCGTACCGGGCCAGGCACCTGGCCAACTCGCGCTGCCGGTGAACGCGCGATGAAACGCCACCGGCGAACCGACCAGACCCCGTCGCGACGAGCCACGCCCGGGGCATACCGCAGGGGAGGCGAGTAAACCGTGATCGACACCAAGGTCGACGTGCATTGGGTGTGCTGCGACGCCAACGTCGCCCTGTGCGGCGCCACGCTGACCGGCGGCGCCCAGTACCACCACGACGTCGCCACCTGCGTGCTGTGCGAGCTGGCCGCGTCGGCCAACCTGCCGTGCGCCGCCCCGGGCTGCGATGTCGGCCAGGACGAGGACTTGGCCGACATCGCAGCGCTGCTGCGCGGCCAGTGCCGGGTTTGCGGCTGCACCGACGACGACTCCTGCCCCGGCGGCTGCCGCTGGGTGGACGACCCCACCACACGCGGCGAACTGTGCTCGGCCTGCCTGCGCGCCGCCGGCGCACGGCCATGACGCCCCCACCCGCCGGCGGACAGCGCCGGCGGCCAGCAGCGCCCAACAGGGCGCCGGACCAGGAGCGACCCCCGATGTTCTGCTGCCCGCATCCGGCCCGTGACCGGTTGACCTACTGCACGGGTTGCGGCGCCGACCTGCTCACGGTGGAACCGCCCGCGCAGTGGGCGCTGGTGCTCACCCCAGCCAGTGGATGGGAACTGCGCCTCGGCGAACACCTGGCCGCGGTGACCGACGATATCCCGGCCGACTCGCGGACGGAGGCATTCGCCTGGGCGGCCGCGGGGGCCGGTGCCGCCGGAGACGACGTGGTCGCCTTCACCGCGCGACCGGCTCGCCACGGCGACGCGGAGTACGTGGCGGTCCTAGCCGTATCCGGGCCGGCGGTGTGACATGGCCGCCCCACGGCGACCGGCACCGCACCGACCAACCCTCTCGATCGCCCCGCCGTGGACGCCATTGGGTCGCCGGCCGCGTCATGCGGTCAGGGTTTCTGGCCCCGCCGGGTATTCGCGCGCGACCTCTCACCCGCCTGCCGCGTTCAGCGGTTCCGACAGCGATACATCACCGGCGATCCCACGACCGGCGCAAGCCCCTGGCGGACCGTCACACCACGCACTCGAGGAGGGCGTCATGGCCACCGCCGACCTGCTGACCCATCCGATCGTCACGTCCTGCCAGCACCAGCCTGTCTGCCCCGCCGCCGAGGCGATTGACCGGGAGGCCGCGCGCGTGGTCGCCCGGTACCCAGAGCAGGGCTGGAGCCTGCTCTGCAACGGCGTGATCCTCTTCGAGGACACCGGCGAGATCCTGCCCGACAACTCGACCATCGCCCCGCATCGCGGGCCCGCCCGGCACGCGCTGTGCATCGCAGACCGGGAGGTCGGCCATGGCTGACGGAAAGCGCACCCGCAGCACGACCCGCCGTCGCCGCCGCCCCGGTGGCACCACCACCAGCCAGGCGACCCCCCGCAGTCGGCCTCGCCGCGCGTCTTCCGGTCCTAACCCGTTCGCTGGCACCGGCAAGCTACTCGCCGCTGGGGCGAGAGGGATCGCCCGCGGGGTCGGCTGGCTGGCGCGGAACATCGGACCTCAAACAACGGTCGACCCCGGCGACCGCCGCGACGGCGCCGGGCTCATCCTTCTGCTGGCTGGCGTGTTGCTGGGCGCGACGGTGTGGTTTGACGTCGGCGGCCCGCCCGGCCATGGGGTGGCGACGCTGACCCGGAACCTGGTCGGGTTGGCCGCCGTCGTCGTACCGGCCGGCCTGGCCGTCGCGGGTATGCGGATGATGCGCGGCCCCCGGCTTCCCGATCCACGGCGGACGCTGCCTGGGTGGACGGTGATCGCCGTGGGCGTGACCGGCCTGCTGGACGTAGCCGCCAACGGCGCACAGGGTATGGCCCAGGCCGGCGGCCTGCTCGGCCGCGTCGGCGGCGGCCTGCTGACCCTGTGGCTCAGCGGATGGCTCGCCGGCTCCCTGCTGATCATCCTGGCTCTGTTCGGCGTACTGGTCGTGACCCGCACCTCCGTCGGGGACCTGCTGGTCAACGCCAAGGTCCTATATGCCGCACTCACCCACGTTCTTGCCCCGGTTACAGACACCGAGCACTCCGACGACGACCTCGACGAGCGCGAAACCGAGGACGAGGACGACGACGAGGACGAGGACGAGCGGGTTGACGCGGACTTGGTGCTGGCCGCCCACGTCGTCGGCAAGCGAACGGCCAACGCTCCAGCCGCCCGGGCGTCGGCCGGACCGGGCACCTCGACGCCGGCCAAGCCGACAGCGGCGGGCCGGGCCCCCACAGGGCAGCCGGCAGCCGGCAGCGGCTACCGTCTGCCCACGCGCGATGTGCTCGCCGCCAGCCCCGCGCCCAACAAGAATCGCACCAAAGTTAGCGGTGAAATCGCTGCCGCCCTTAGCGGTGTCTTCACCCAGTTCGAGATCGACGCCGAGGTGACCGGGACGCGACGCGGCCCGACCGTCACTCGCTACGAGGTGACCCTCGGCCCGGGGGTGAAGGTCGAGCAGATCACCCGGTTGTCCAAGACCATCGCCTTGGCCACCAAGTGCGAGGACGTGCGGATCCTGAGCCCGGTGCCGGGCAAGAGCGTCGTCGGTATCGAGATCCCCAACGCCGACCGCGACATGGTGTCGCTCGGCGATGTACTGCGCAGCAAGGCCGCCACCAGTGACCCGCACCCGCTGCTGGTCGGGCTGGGCCGCGACGTCGAGGGCGAGCCGGTGGTGGCCAACCTGGCCAAGATGCCCCACGTCCTCATCGCCGGCGCCACCGGCGCCGGCAAGTCGGTAGCCCTCGCGGCCCTGCTGGTATCGGTCCTGACCCGGGCCACCCCCGAGCAGGTCCGGCTGCTGCTGATCGACCCTAAGCGGGTCGAACTGACCTGCTACGACGGCGTGCCGCACCTGGTCACCCCCATCGTCACCAACCCCAAGAAGGCTGCCGACGCCCTGGAGTGGGTCGTGCGGGAAATGGACATGCGCTACGACGACCTGGCCGCGGCCGGGGTGCGTCACATCGACGACTACAACCGCAAGGTGCGGGCCGGGCAGATCAAGCCGCCGCCGGGCAGCGAGCGGGAGATCCGGCCGTACCCGTACCTGCTGGTGGTCATCGATGAGCTGGCCGACCTGATGATGGTTGCCCCGCGCGACGTCGAGGACTCGGTGGTCCGGATCACCCAGCTGGCCCGCGCCGCCGGCATCCACCTGGTCCTTGCGACGCAGCGTCCGTCGGTGGATGTGGTCACCGGCCTGATCAAGGCGAACGTGCCGTCCCGGTTGTCGTTCAAAACGGCATCGCTGGCCGACTCGCGGGTCATCCTCGACCAGCCCGGCGCTGAGAAACTGCTCGACCGGGGCGACGGGCTGTTCCTGCCGATGGGCAAGTCCAAGCCGATCCGGGTGCAGGGTGCCTGGGTCAGCGAGGAGGAGATCGACGCGGTTGTGCGGGCTTGCAAGGCCCAGGGCGAGCCGCAGTTCGACGCGTCGGTGACCGCCGGCCCGGCGGCGCCGGCCGACGACGTGGACGGCGCCGACATCGGCGAGGACCTGGAGTTGCTGCTGCAGGCGATCGAGCTGGTGGTCACCTCGCAGTTTGGCTCCACCTCCATGTTGCAACGCAAGCTGCGGGTGGGCTTCGCCAAGGCCGGCCGGCTGATGGATCTGATGGAGACCCGCGGCATCGTCGGGCCGGCTGAGGGCTCCAAGGCCCGCGACGTGCTGGTCGAGCCGGACGAGCTGGAAGCGGTGCTGGAGGACCTCACCCCCGACCCGGCCGCCTGCTGACCGGCAGGCCGCTGAATCGGCCGAACCACCCGCCACAAAGGACCAACGACAACCACATCCGCAATAAGGGGTAAGGGCAGGGAGGACCCAGTGCCAGCGGCAACACCCAACAGCGCCGGTCCGGCGGAGGTCACCGGTCTTCCGTCGGCGCAGGCGTACGCGCGGGGGATGACCGAGGCGTACGCCGGCATCGTGACGCGGGCCGAAGGGTTTGCGGCCGGGCTGAGCGGCCAGGGCGTCCACGGCCCGGCCGTGTCGGCGGTGGTCCGTGCCCAGGAGTTGACGGCGGCGGCCAGCGCGGCGTGGGCTAAGGCCAGCAGCGCGCTGGACCGTCAGAACCTGGTCAGGGAGGCGTACATGAGCGCACCAGATGCGGGCAGCAAGGCGTTTGTCACCGGCGCCACCGGGCCCAGCCCATCGGACTCGGCCGGGCACGCGGCGCCGCGTGCCCGGCAAGGCACACCGGACCCGCTGAGGGTCGCCAACCGGATGGTGCTCGGCGACGGTGAGCAGTTCGCCGGCAGCGGCTCGGTGAAGAACGACGATGGGATCATGGTGCTCGCCGCTGCCGTGGACACCCCAGCCGGGCGGCAGGTCCACCTCGGCGTGCCGATCTACGAGGAGGAGGACAAGAAGGAGTGGCGCGGCGCCCATGCGCCTGCTCAGGCGACCCGGGTTGATGAGGAAGACGGCCTTGAGTACCAGGTCGACACCGGCGCGGACACCACCGTCATCCTGGACGCCGCTGACGCGGCGCGGCTGCCCGCGGTGGTCGAGGATGTCGTCGCCCGCGCCACCGAGGTTGACAAGGAATGCCGGCGGGTCGGCAAGGAATGCGACCGACTGTACGACGAGCGCGCCAGGTTGGAGGCGCAGCGGTTCGGGGGCGTGGCCGCCGGCGAGGAGAAGATCTCCGTGGACGCCCGAGTGCAGCACGAGGAGCACCTCCAGGAACGCCGCCGGCGGGACATCGACCGCGCCGTGGACCAGCTCGACCCGGCCGACCGGGCGGCCTACGACGAGCGACAGCGGAAGATCGACACTGCCGGCCGTGACGCCTGGGAACCTGGCAAGGAAGCCGAGGCGGCCGGGGTGTGCGGGCTGACCGTGGACGAGTTCGAGGAGATGAGGCGCCTCACGCGGATCCCTTACCAGCAGCGGACTAGGGCACAGGACCAGCGGCTCGACGAGTTGGCCCACGGCGGCGGCAATTGCCTCGATCCGATCCTGCCGCCGTTGCTGGCCGAACAGGCCGCGCTGGTGTGCGGCCTCACCGTGGACGAGTACCGCGAGATGGCCCGCATCGAGGCCATCCCGAAGCGCAACCGCGCTGAGTACCACAACCAGGGCCGCCGGGTCCGGACGGACGCGGAGCAGGCCCGCCTCGACGAACTGGATGCCTCACCTCACGGTGCGACGGGCGCCAACAAGCGTAAGACGGAACAGCTTCGTGGCAGCTACCTGTCCATGCTGCGGGCGCACCACTCGGCGAAGACGAACCTTGCATTCGCCCGGGAAGACCAGGCGGCGAAGGAGGCGACTGCCCAGCCGCTGGACGCGGCGACCGCCGCCGAACTAAAGCGGGTCACCGCACAACTGGACGAGGCCAACACGAAGTACGACGTGATGGCCGGTTGGCCCAGCGCGACGGCGGAGATCCCCGCCCGCAACGGCGGGGCGCTTGTCATCGAGGCCGTCCAGCGTGAGGAGGAAGGCGGCGTGGACTACCGGGTGGACCGCAAGCCGGCAGACGCCGCCGACGACTGGAGCGCGGGTGGCGGCGGGGATCCGTACTCCACCACCGCAGGCGGGCTCCGGAAGGTGGCCAAGTTGGCCGCCACCCTGGCTGGCTAGTCGCCGACGCGAGACCCAGTCCAACGGTGCCCCCGTTCACCGACGAGTCATCCAACAAACACAGGAAGGCAGGGAAGGAAACCGACGATGAGCCAGCGCGTCGCCGCCCACGAGGCGCCGCCGATCGGCCAGATCGGGCGAGACAAGTCGATCCCCCAGCGGCGTATGCGCGTCGGCGACGTTGACGACACCCACGTGATCGCGGAGGTGTCCTACTCAAGCGCCGCCGAGCCGTTTCAGCGCCACCGTTCCACCCGGATCCGCATCGCCGCCTGGCCGCGCCGCGTCGTCGTCGAGGCGGTGCAGGACCCGGCCGCCCGATGGCGCGACCCGGCCGGGCTGATCCACCGCCTCAGCGACCTGGACGTGCAGACCCTCGGCCACGTCCACGCCGGCGTGGTCACGGCCGACAGCCGGTTCCGCCAGTGGGACTTCGCCGACCGAGGCATCGGCCGGGACAAGCTGCCGCCGTGGGTAATGGCCCGGCTGACCCGGCTACGGCTGGCCGAACTCGGCCAGTCACGCCAGCAGCCGGCGACCCGCCCGGGCCAGAACCTGGCGCACCTCGTCACCCCGTACGTGCTCACCGACGACGGCCGATACCTCGTCGAGTCGCTGCGCTTCGGCGAGGCCCGCTGCCGGGCATGCGGCTGCACCGAAGACCGGGCCTGCCCCGGTGGCTGCTGGTGGGTACCCGACCCGGAAATGGGTGACCTGTGCTCGACCTGCCAGGCCATACTGGGCGAGTAGAGACACCGACCTTGCCTGGCCACTGACGATTCCAGCCCCCCGTTTCGTGTCGTCCCAGGCCCAGACCCAGGCGCTGATCGCGAGCGACGGGTCAGGCCCAGGGCACCCGTGCCAGCACCAACCCGTGGACCTGCGCGGCGCCGGACGCCCGCAGTCGCTTGCCCACCGCGTCGAACGGGGCGCCGCTGAAGATGTTCGTCGAACAGCAGGATCCGAAATCGGCATGGTGCAGGGCGCACAGCACCAGCAGGTCGTGCTGCTCGCGCATCGTGACCCTCTCCTTCGCGTCCTTAGGTGAGGCTTACGACCTGGGCACCGGCCGCCTCGACAACCGGTCACGAGGACGAGTCCTCGCTGGGCGTCTGACCAGCGCGCCGGCTGGCCCGGGCGCCGTAGAGCGGGCCGAGCACCAGGCCCGGCTCGTCGTGCAGGTCGTCGTGGGCGTGGTCGTACACCTGGGTGGTGCGCGGGTCGGCGTGCCCCATCGCCCGCTGCCGGCGTTCCAGGTCGACTCCCTGCTGACGGGCCACGGTGTTGAAGCCGTGCCGCAGGCTGTGCGGCGACAGCCGGTCGGCCATGGGCAGCCCGGCGTAGCGGGCGATCCGCTGGATCAGCTTGCGTACCGCCGGCTCGTCCAGCCGGCCGCCGGAGCTCGTGGCGAACAGCGGGCCGGTCAACGCGGGCACCGGCACGGCGTCGGCGGTGGCCCGACCCGCCAGGTAGTCGTCGACCGCGTCCCACACGTACGCATCCACTGACCGTTCGCGCCGCACACCGCCCTTGGCGGTGTACCGCAGCGTCCGGCGGCCCTGGTTGTAGGACTGGGACGCGACGTCCAGCGAGGCGACCTCACCCACCCGTGGCCCCATGGTGACCATCAGCCGCAGTAGCGCCCGGTTGCGCAGCGCGACCAGTTGCTGGCCGACCAGTGGTCGCCGGGCGCGCAGGTGGGCCAGCGCGGCGGCGGCGATCTCCTCGGCCGCGTCCAACAACCGGCCGCTGTCGTCGTAGGACAGGCTGACGGTGGTGGAGGCGTCTCGGCGAGCCCGGGGCCGTTTGACCCCGGCCACCGGGTTGAACGCGACCGCGCCGTTGGCGAGCAGGTACGTGTACCAGCTGGACAACGCGGCGAGCCGGCGCCGGACGGTGGAGTCGGCGACCTGGGTGCGCAGCGCGGCCCGGAACACGCCAACATCGGCTGCGCGGGCCGACAGCGGATCCAGCCGCGGGTGCCGGCTCGCACACCAGGCCAGGTAGACCACCAGGTCCCGGAAGTACCCTCGCCGAGTGTGCATGCTGTCGGCCTCGGCCAGCCACGCAGCAGTCAGCGCCACCGGGTGGTAGCGCACCTGGTCGCTGCCGGCTTCGCCGTCAGGCGGCGGCACGGCCGGCAACGCGGGCAGGCACCGTACCGCCGCCGCCCAGACGACCGGATCGTCGGCGCGCGGTGTGACCGGCAGCGGCGTCGGCGCGCCGCGAGCGAGGGCGCGGGCCGTCGCCGTCACCGGTGCTCGCCGGTCGAGGCCGCCCGGGCGCAGATCACCGAGCACACTGTGATCAGGCGGCCGACGTCCGTCGGGTCGTAGACCTGCCGGGCGACGTCCGCGCCCACGCCGCTGCCGCAGATCGCGCAATCAACGTGGTGCCCGGCCGGGCCGCACAGCGGGAACCCATCCTGGTGCGGCTCCACCACCAGCGGACCCAACGCCTCACCCAGCCGGGCCATGGCGTACCCGAGGCGCAGGACGCTGACCGCGGTGTGGGCCTGCGGCACCGGGCTCGGACCGCGGTCGGCCTGGACCGTGACGGTGCGGGCCTCATCGGAGGCGACGCTGGCGGTCAGCGTGCGCCCGGAATGGGCCGCGTCCGGGGGCATGAGCGTCGCGGTGGCCGACAGCGTGACCGCCTGGTCGCCGAGGTCCATGTCGGTGATCTCGCGGTTTTCGATCACCCGGGTCGCCTCCTCGACGCTCATCCTGGCACCGGCCAACCGCAGGGCCTGCTCGCCCACCGCAGCCGCCTCGTCGGCCACATCGAGCCAGTCCGGGTCGCCCTCGACCACGGAGCCAGCCGCCTGGGCGGCGAAGTCGAGCAGTTTAGCCATCTGCCACAGCAGGTTCGCCTCTGGGCACTCCTCCCCGCGCATGGAGGGCCTGACCGTGGCGAACAGGCCCTCGGCGTGGGCGCGCAGGGCCGCGACCTGGCTGCGGATGTCCGGTGGTGAGGCGGTTGGCACAGGATCCTCCCGGCGTGTGTAGTCGATGCCCATGGCGGTCAGGTCGGCGTAGATGGTGTCTCGGGCGCGCACCCCGGCGGCACGGGTGAGTTCGGCGACGTTGCGCACGCCGGCGCGCCACGCGGCCGCGACCAGCCGTCCTCGCGCGTCGGAGTGCGCGTCGGACTGGGCGGCCCACGCGCGCAGCGCGGCCAGCGCGGCGTCACGGGGGGCGGGATTGGTCACGGGGCGGGCCTCCGGCGGTCGGCGTACAAACGAGCGGTGCAATTGTGGGCCTGGTCAAGGGCCCGGGCCAGCTCGCTGCCGTGCCCGGCCGCGGCGGCCAGGTGTTCGGCGGCGAGCAGGGCGACGGCTGGGGCGGTCAGGCGCGGGTCGGTGTCCTCGTCGGCGCGCAGGCTCTGGTCGTCGGCGCCACGGCGCAGATGCCCGGCGAGCTGACGGAGAGCCTGCGGCAGTGACGTCATCCCGGGTTCGAGGTACTTGAGCACCGCGTCCAGGGCGGCCGGTGTGGGCAGCGCGGCCGCCGTGTTGTGCGGCAGCGTGGCGTGGGCGAGCCGGCGGGCCAGTGCCGTAATCACGTCGGCGGCTCGGGCGAGTTGGTCCGGGTGATAGGGGCCGTCGAGCGGCAGGACGGCTTCGGCGATCGCGTCCGGATCGCTGGCGCTGCGTGGCCCGGTCACGATGATCTCCGCGCCTCGCGGACAAGCTCGTCGATCCTGGCGGACAACTCCCCGTTGACAACGCTGTGCGCTTCGTCCAGGAAGAGGGTGATGCGACTGCCGCCGGCCAGCATGATCTCGGCCGGCAACGGGGCACCCGACGCGAACAGCTCACGGAGGGCTCCCCACTCGGAGGGGGCGGCGCCGCTGAACACGCCGCCCGGTACGGCCCTTGCGCCGGCCGCTGCCGTCTCAGTGGCGCCGGTGGGGCCGGTTACCGTGTCGACGAAGGCTGCCACGCGCTGGTACTTCTCCACGGTGGTGTGGCCATCCCACGTGCGCGAGTACGCCGGCAGATGCCAGGACACCTGCCCAGTCGGCAGGTCCAGGTACACCACGACAGGACATGGGTCGGTCGGCTCGTAGCCAACCCCGGCCGGCACCGCGCACTCGCGGGCTAGGGCCAGCGCGGACCAGATCAATATGTTGCGGCGCTCGTACAGGGCAGTGGTGAAGTCGGTGTCTGGGCCGGTGTGGCCGTGGCGTGAGGGGTCGGTCTCGGCGATCGCAGCCAGCGTCCGGGCCAGCCGGACCTGGGCCAGTTCGTGCGTCACGGTGGGTTCCCTCCGTCGGCGAGGCTGGCTAGGACCACAATATGTCGAACGGGTCGACATGTCGAGTGGTTCGACGCTATCTGCCAGGGGTGCCCCGTTGCGTACTGGCCGGACCGGCAGGTCGTCTCGCGAGGGGGAACGTGCGCGACGCCATTTGGTCGTAGGCCGGGCCTGTACCGGCCCGCGTCGAGAGTCCGACCTGCCCGCCGAGCTGTACGACCCGGACCCGGCCCTTCTAGATCCAGAGGACACCGAGCCCGCGCGCCCTGGACGATCCGGCCTGACGACACACACGCCCTTGCGGCGCTCCGTCGCCCTGCCGAGGCGTCGGGTCAGCTCGTTGGTGGGGTGGTCTGCTCCGGATCGGGCGTGTCGTCGGCGGTGAGGTTGGTGACGAGCTGGCGGGCGCCTTGGCGGCTCATGTGTCCGAGGCGGCCGAGTTCGGCGTAGTCGACCTCGCCGTCCTTCCACTCGGGTTCCTCGCCCCAGCCGATGACCCTGCCAAGGAGACCAGCGCGGGTGGCGCGCAGCGTCTTGAGGTCGGCCTCGGCAGCGGTGGTGCGCGCGCCGACGGCTGCGGCCTCGGCGCGGACGAGCTGGCGGAGGTGGGCGCGTTGGCGGCGCAGTTCGCCGAGAAGTCCGACGAGGGCGATCTTGTCGTTGTGGGCGGCGGCCGCCTCAAGCTCGGCAGCCATCCGTGCCAAGCCCGCGTCGTCGACGTCAGAGGTGAGGGTTTCGGGAAGGACCAAGTCGAGTGTGCAGGCGTCGACGGCGGGCAGCCCGGTGCGTTCAGCGGTGGCTGCCGCCCGGTACTCCCGCAGGCCGCTACGCGCGGCGATAATGTAGATCGGCAGACCGTGGTTGCCGATGGCACCGGGCTCGCGGGGGAAGTATCGCTCGCGGGCGGCGTCAGCGGCGGCGAACGGAATCGTGCGGTGGCGAACGCTGGCGGTGCCGGTCCATGGCGCGGCGACCTCGTCCAACTCCGCGTCACTCATGACGGCCCAAGCCGGGTCGACTAGATCAGGGGCGACCGCAAGTAGCTCGGCGAAGGTGACTACACCGTAGTGGTGGCGTTCAGGCAGTGGGGCGTCGATGTCGCCGAAGTACGGGTGATTGGCGTCCCCGCCGATCTGGCAGTCGGGGAACCGGTCAATGACGCGGCCGATTCGTTCATGCGCGGCGGTGGCCAGCAGCGACCAGTCGTACTCGCCGTTGGTGCCGGAGATCGGGATAAGCGCGTTGACAAGCGTCTGGGCGTGACCTGCGAGCCGATCGAGCATCGCGTTGACCCCCTCGGCGCTCAGCGCCCAGTGTCCGTCATAGACGTTGCTCACCTCCCAGGCGATCCAGGTGGGAACTCGGTCCCATTGCCAGCCGCGGACCCACAGATCCCATCCGGCGAGGTAGTAGTCGCCGCCGCGGTGCCGGTCATTGCTTTTGTCGACGAACCTGACCTCGTTCGGCTCGGCCTTGAACACTCCGGTCCGGGTGTTGAGCTCCACCCGTAGGGCCCAGCCAGCGCGCTGGTGACCAGTGACGACGGCTTCGGTCGGCCAGTCGCGGCACTGGATGGCTTTGACTGTGGGCGGGGTGTAGATGCGAATCTCAGTGCCAGCAGGCCTCATGACAACAGATTGTCGGACGTGACAATCTGTTGTCAAGCGCTACGGCTGTCAATATTTTGCGAAGGTTGTGGCCAGGGCGGTTACCCCCTCCCGTCGGGGGATGCGCAGTTCTGGCCTTCTGACCGGGCAAGGCAAGGCGCTCCGCCCAACGGAAAACGTGGCGGGCCGCTGTTAGGTCGCGGATCGCGGGCGCATCCGGCTGGCTGGGTCGGGCGCCGCCGCGGGGCATCGACACCTACCGGCGCCTGCCGCACGAGGGAAGGCCCCGTCGTGGCGCTACCCGCGCCCGTCACTGACCCCGTAGCGCGTCCGCTAACGCTGCCGACAACGCCCGCTAGTCAGGATCGCCGACAAACCCCCGCGAGACCGGACCGTCAGCTGACCGTTCATCTGGCCAACCCAACCCACGCCCTGCGCGAAGACGAGGTGGCGCATGGACATCCCCCACAACCCCACTGCCACTGAGCGGCGTCCGGCTACCCCCGCCGATCTCACGGCGCTGCTGGCCGCCCCGACGCCGCCCCGTCCGCCGTGGGCGGATGCCCGCCACTACGCCGGCGCACACCTCGGCGACGACCTCGCCAACCTGATCATCTGGCAGCCCGCCGCCGAGTGGATCTACGGCACGCTGCGCGCCGGCGATGCCGCGCTGCGACTGCGCTTCGACCAACCTGAGCCCGCCGCCGAGCTGCTGCAGGTCCAGGTGACCTGCCCCGCTGACCCCGCCTGCCCACACGCCTGGGACACCGTCGAGAGCCGCGCCGACCTCGCCGCAGCGTTCGCGGGCGGCCTTGCCGCAAGCGAACCGGGCTGCGACGCGCACCCCGACGTGCGCTGGCCCGACGAGTAGGAGCATCATGGCCGACCCGTTCGTGCACCTCCACGTGCACACCGAGTACTCGATGCTCGATGGCGCCGCCCGGCTGAAGGACCTGTTCGCCGAAGCGACCCGGCTAGGCATGCCAGCGCTGGCGATCACCGACCACGGCAACATGCACGGCGCCTACGACTTCTACCGACAGGCAGAGGCTTCCGGCATCACCCCGGTCCTCGGCGTCGAGGCGTACGTCGCCCCAGGACCACGGCAGCACAAGCAGAAGGTCAAGTGGGGGCGGCCGGAGCAGAAGAGCGACGACGTGTCCGGCGGCGGCGCGATTACCCACATGACCTTGTGGGCGGCGAACGCCAAGGGCCTGCGTAACCTGTTCCAACTCAACACCCGTGCCTCCGTCGAGGGCACCTACGTGAAGTGGCCCCGGATGGACACGGAACTGATCGCCGAGCACGCCGCCGGGCTGATGGGCACCACCGGCTGCCCATCCGGCGCGGTGCAGACCCGGCTACGGCTGGGCCAGTTCGACGAGGCGGTGGCCACCGCCTCGTCCTACCGGGACATCTTCGGCCGGGACAACTACTTCCTGGAACTGATGGACCACGGCCTGCCCCTGGAGAGGCGGGTCCGCGGCGACCTGCTGGCCCTGGGAAAGAAACTCGGCCTGCCGCCGGTGGTCACCAACGACGCGCACTACACCCACGATGCCCAGGCCGCCGCCCACGACGTGATGCTGTGCATCCAGACCGGCGCCCAGCTTGACGACGCCGATCGGTTCCGGTTCGACGGGGCCGGCTACTTCCTCAAGTCCGCCGAGGCAATGCGCGCGGTGGACGGCTCCGACGTGTGGGCGCAGGGCTGCCGAAACACCCTGCTGGTAGCCGACAAGGTCGACCCCACCGGCATGTTCGCCTCCCGCAACCTCATGCCCCGCTTCCCAGTCCCGCACGGGCACACCGAGGAGTCCTGGCTGCGGACTCAGGTCCGCGCCGGACTGACCCGCCGTTTCCCCAACGGCGTCCCCGAAGGTCACGCGACCCAGGCCGAGTACGAGATCGACATGATCGCGAAGATGGGCTTCCCGTCCTACTTCCTGGTCGTGGCCGACATCGTCGGCTGGGCGCAGGCACACGGCATCGCCGTCGGCCCCGGCCGTGGCTCTGCGGCCGGCTCGCTGGTCGCCTACGCGCTGGGGATCACCGGCCTGGACCCGATCCTGCACGGGCTGATCTTCGAGCGGTTCCTCAATCCCGACCGGGTCTCGATGCCCGACATCGACATCGACTTCGACGAGCGCCGCCGCGGTGAGGTCATCCGCTACGCCACGCAGCGTTGGGGCGAGGACCGGGTCGCGCAGATCGTCACCTTCGGCACCATCAAGGCCAAGGCCGCGATCAAGGACGCGGCCCGGGTGCTCGGCTATCCGTACGCGGTCGGTGACCGCATCACCAAGGCGATGCCCCCGCCGGCCGCCGGCGGCCGGGAGATCAGCCTGGCCGGCGTGTTCGACCCGGCCCACCCGCTGCACGAGAAGGCCGCCGCCGTTCGCGAGCTGTACGCCAGCGACCGGGAGGTCGCCAAGGTCATCGATACCGCCCGTGGCATCGAGGGCTTGATCCGCCAGACCGGAGTGCACCCCGCAGGGGTGCTGATGTCCGGGGAGCCGATCGTCGACCACCTTCCGCTGACCCGCCGAGACACCGACGGGGCGATGATCACCCAGTTCGACTACCCGACGTGCGAAACGCTCGGGCTGCTGAAGATGGACTTCCTTGGGCTGCGCAACCTGACGATCATCGACGACGCGCTGCGCAACATCGCCGCCAACCGGCATACCACCGTGGACCTGGCGGGCATCGCGCTGGATGACGCGCGCACGTACCGGCTGCTGGCCGGCGCCGAGACCATCGGGGTGTTCCAGCTCGACAGTAGGGGCACCCGGGACCTGCTGCGGGCCATGGCCCCGGACACCTTCGAGGACATTTCCGCGACCATCGCCCTATACCGGCCGGGCCCGATCGGCACCGGCGCGCACATGAACTACGCGCGCCGCAAGACCGGCCGCCAGGAGATCACCCCGATCCACTCCGAACTCGCGGAACCCCTCGCGGAGATCCTCGGCCCCACCTACGGGCTTGTTGTCTACCAGGAGCAGGTGCAGCGCGTCGCGCAGAAGCTGGCCGGCTACTCGCTCGGCCAGGCCGACCTACTGCGCCGCGCGATGGGTAAGAAGAAGCCCGAGGTACTGGCCACGGAGTTCGTGCCGTTCCGCGACGGCATGCGCGCCAACGGCTACTCCGACGAGGCGACCCAGTCCATCTGGGACACGCTGCTGCCGTTCGCCGACTACGCCTTCAACCGAGCCCACAGCGCCGCCTACGGGATGATCTCCTACTGGACGGCGTACCTGAAGGCCAACTACCCCGCCGAGTACATGGCCGCCCTGCTGACCTCGGTCGGTGACGACAAGGACAAGATGGCCCTGTACCTGGCGGAGTGCCGGCGGATGGGCATCCGGGTGCTGCCGCCCGACGTCAGCGAGTCCACCGGCCCATTCACCCCGGTCGGCGACGACATCCGCTTCGGCCTGGCTGCGGTGCGCAATGTCGGGACCAACGTCGTCGCCGCGATCGTGAGATGCCGCCCGACCAAGGGCACGTACACCGACTTCTACGACTTCCTGGCCAAGGCCGACCCGGTCGCTTGCAACAAGAAGACCATCGAGTCGCTAATCAAAGCCGGGGCCTTCGACACGATGGGACACCCCCGCAAGAGCCTGCTCGCGGTGCACGCCGAGGCGGTCGACGCCGCCGCCGCCGTCAAGCGCAACGAGGCCGCCGGCCAGTTCGACCTGTTCGGCGCCACCTTCGGCGACGCCGGCGCCGCCACTATGGCCATGCCACCCATCGGCGACACAGAGTGGGACAAGCGCCAGAAGCTCGGCTTCGAGCGGGAGATGCTCGGCCTGTACGTCTCCGACCACCCGCTGCGCGGCATCGAGGCCAGCCTGGAGGCCGCCGCCTCCACCACCGTCGCCGCGCTGATCGGCGACGACGAACTGGCCGACGGGCAGCTCGTCACCATCGCCGGCATCCTCACCGGCCTGCAACCGCGGGTCACCGGCAAGGGCAAGCACTGGGCCTCGGCGATCCTGGAAGACCTCAGCGGGGGCGTCGAGGTCCTGTTCTTCCCCGCCACCTTCGAGTTGGTCGGCCAGTACCTCGCTGAGGACGCCCTCGTGGTGGTCAAGGGTCGGGTCAACCGTCGCGACGACACGATCGCCGTCGTCGCCATGGACCTGTGCCTGCCCGACCTGACCGTGGCGCCGCCCCGCGTCACGCTGACCATCCCGGTGCAGCGGTGCACACAGGAACTGGTCGACGCGCTGAAGGACGCCTTGTTGTCGCATCCCGGAACGGCCGAGATCCGCGTTCGGCTGATCACCCCGACCGGCGGCAGCCTGTGGCGCCTCGGCGTACGAGCCGCCGCCACCCCCAGCCTCGAACGGGTGCTGAAGACCGTCGTGGGGGCGAGCAACGTGCAAATGCCGTCACCATCCCAGCCAGCCCCCAGAGGGCCCCAAACCCCAGCGCGGCGGCCGGCGCGCGGCCGGCACGACCGGCCCGTCGGCGCCCGCGAGCCCGCGCGATCGGCAGGCCGATGACCGCCGCCGCCGTCAGACTCGTCGACTTCTAGGCCCGCCGGCAGGCTCTCCTGACAGGGGGCACTGCGCGCCGTTGAACTCCGGCTTTTTGAGCTTCGTCGTCTGGCTCAGGCTCACCGGGAGCTGCCTACCGTAAGGCCACCCGGGGTACATGAATCCCGCGGTTGGTTGCGGCAGCGGGGAGCGTGGCCGTCGTTCCGCCACAGGTCAGTCAGGGTGGGCTGAATTCCAGAGTGTCTCGCCGAATTTGTTGTACGGCGTGTCGAGTGTCCCTGGCGTTCCCGGCCCGTACCGTCATGCCCGGCACTTCGTCATTGCGACGTTGATCGTGTTTCTTCTGCGGGCTCGCGCTCCTCCGGCGCTACCGCGGTGTCCCGGAGGTTTCCGGGCCCAGAGGGAGATCACGATGACCGAAGTAGAGCAGGTGCCAGGACCGGAACCACCGAGCCGCGCTAAGTCTGCTGCCCAGGCGTGGCGAGTGGTGGGCTCCACGCTGGAGATGGCCGCGCTGGTCGCGGCGTATCAACAGCACGAGGGCCTTGCCATGGTGGCGAAGGCCCTCGCAGTACTGGGACAGTCCGCGGCGGCTTGGTTAGGCCCCAGACTCAGCCGTTGACGGTCCCGCCCGCCGGGGTAGGAGCGTCGCTTCTACCCCGGTTTCTTGTCTCACGGTGAGACGGCAACCCGCGGGTTTGGTGTTTCACCGTGAGACGCACGGTACGTCGGTTGGCCGGCGAAGTGTGGGACGACCGGCAACTTTGGCCTTTCGCGTGTTGACTGGCCACGGGCGCGACGGTACCTGGTCGGCCTGGGGTTGCGCGGGGGGCCATCTGCGTGGCTGGAGGGTTCGGGGCCGAGTGTGGCCGACGCGGGGAGTCCGGCGCCGCCGGCTGTCAACGTCGGAGGCGTCAAGGCCCAGCTGGGCCAGCTCGATGACGGTCCAGCCGCCGTCGCGGGCCCGGTTGTAGGCGTCGGCATAGGCGGAGTTGGCCTTGTCCAGCGCGTCGGCGAGTTGGTCGCGCTCGTGGAGTGCGGTGGCGGCTACGCCGACCAGGTTGGTACATCTGCCGGGCGATGGTGATCTTCTCTGGGCGCCGATGCGTCATTCGGTGCCTGCCGATGGTTCGCGGAGCGGGACCCCACCCAACAGACCGCTCAGGTGCCGAAAAGCTCTGCTCAAGGAATTAAGGGTCCGCCGCCTGACTCTTTTGCCCGGAGCGGACGGCGGACCCGACTGACACAGTTTCCCGCGTCTGCAAGTTAGGGACATTGCCTGGCGGTCACGTGAACTCAGCCGTGAACCAAAGTGACAGCAATCACAAAGTGGCAGTGATGCCGATCACAGCCGAGCAGGGTGTCAAGGTCTCCTAACCAAGGCATGCAGTGAAGTGCATCACGGGTCGCCTGAGGGTGGTTGAGACATCGGCGACAGCGGAGGACGATACATCGCAACAACTACATCCGGTTACGCCCATCCATGCCCGGAGCGGGGCTGACCAAGACTGACACAGGAGTACCCCTTGAGTGAGCTCACTGCGGGTGAGCGCAGCTGTGCCTGCGCACAATATTCCCGCGTACTGAAGCGTCGGACCATCAGCGGCGTGACGATGGCGGCCACGGTCGGCCTCCAGGAGGTTCCCTGGGAGTCGATCGGCGGATCCGCGCATTTGGTTGACCCCGCCCTACACGGCGGGACGATCGTCGTCGGTCTGATCTTCGGCATCGACGTGCTGATCGGCGTCGGGGTCCGCGTTAAGGCGTGGATGAAGGACCGAGTTGTTGTGGTTCACCTCAGCCCCCGGCATCGTCCGGACGACGAGTGACCTCTTCAAACACATCATCGGAGAGCCCTATCGGACCCACTCGGTCGATTCCGGACGGTGCGAGGGCTCCAACCGGCCAGGAGGCTGTCCACCCCGATTCCTCTGGTCGAGGCTCTGCTGGCGAGCATGAGTTCGATGCGTTCTTCAAAGGTAACTACGCGTTCGTCCTTAAGTTCTTGGTGCTGATAGGTGCGTCATGGGCGGAGGCAGAGGACGCCGCGCAAGAGGCGATGCTGGCGGTCTTGCAAGCCTGGCCAAAGATCACCAACCATCGCCAATGGCTCCTTGTTGCCGCGCGACGGCGCCTTGTACGTTCCCAGCAGAGGTCACGCAGGCAAATCCCTCTCATCGCTGAAGGCGGATGGCTATCCGAGTTGGAAGGGGGCCCGGTACCCGAGGCGGCCGTCACGGAGCAGGCGGTCGACCAGGACCTACTGCGACTGGTCGCCGATCTGCCCCCACGCCAGCGGCAGATCATTGCTCTGGTGGCTGACGGCTACTCCCAAGCAGAGGTGGCCGAGGCCCTGGGGCTGACGCCGTCTGCAGTCCGGGCAAACCTCTACAAGGCCCGCCGAAATCTCAAGGGCCCCGTCAACACAACACGTTTGGGCCGGTGACACTCTCGCTGTCACCCGCCTGGACCGGCTCGGCCGGTCCGTGGTCCTCTGTGCAGCGTCCCGGCCGCCCAGCCCTGGGGCTTGCCTGAGCCCCTGGTTATGGCCGCAGGTCGACAAGCTTTGGCTCATCCCACCTGAAGGTCGCCGCGCAGGAGCGGTCGTCGTTGCGGCGGGCGGTGACGGTGACCTTCTGTAGGTCGGCGGGAATGGGCATGTCCAGGGTGGAGACCGAGGTGCCGGAGAGGGTCCCTTCGGTGGGGGCGCCGTCGTCGACGCGAATGGTCCAGTCGATGCGGGCACCTTCGCAGCCCGGCTGTATCCAGCCCTGCGAGCTCTGTGTCTTTAGCGTGCCGCGCAGCCGCTCCGGCGTCACGCTGCGCCTGGTTTCCTTGCGGCGGAAGGTGGAGCTGATCTGTCCGCCGACGGGGATGGTCCATTCGAAGTTGTCGAGATATGCGCACGCGTACGTGCTGCAGCCGTCGAGTCGCTGGTACACCTCCGGTTTGTCGCCGCTGTCATGCACGAGGAACTCCGATTCGTCAAAGCTGTACAGGATGCCGCCGCCCCCCAGGACTACTATCGCGACCGCGAGGGTGACTGCGAGGCGGCGCCAGATCGTGTTCCAGCCCCTGGTGCTGGATCGCCCACTCGAGCCGGGCGGCCAGTCCACCGGGGTTCCTTCGCATTGCCGGGCCCCTGGTGCTATCGCCACGGCGGTCACGGTGGTGGGCGCGTTGCTGATGGCGGAGGTGATGCGGTGGAACTCTGCGCTGAACGGGTTGAGGTCACGGTCACGTTGCTGCTCCGCGAGCTCCTGCAGCCTCCGTAGGTTGACCGGGTCGGTGTCCAAAACGTCGCCGATCGCGGCCGTGATGGCTGTTCCCGGCAGGGGTCGTGCGGTGAGTGCCCGCTCGACCATCTCAACGTTGATGTTGGCGGTGCCAGCGATGTGGTGAACGTTGCTGCCGCGCAGCTCCGCATGCACCGCGAGGTAGATGGCCAGCGCCCGGTGCGCGGGTGGCGCAGTTGCGGCGATCTCCCGGCGCGCGCGCACCACGACTGAGGGCAGCAACCTGGCTGCGGTGACCTCGGCTGAAGCCGCAGCGATGAGGTTCGCCGAGGGGGATGTCGTGGCGCCGGCCGCTTCGGTTGTACCCAGTTCCAGCTCGGCTGCCAGCCGGGCCAGCTGTTCACGCAGGGAATCCACCTGGGTCTCGGCCTCGGCGGCGACATCGCGGTCCCGGGCCCGGTCACGTTCGGTGGAGGTGAGGCGTTCGCGTAACTCGTCGGCGACCGCGTGGGACGCGGAGGCCAGAGCTTCGGCGCTGGCCCGTTCGGTGGTCTCCGCGACGAGCCTTTGCGCGAGGGCCGCCCGGGCGTGCTCGGCATCGGCGGCTGCCCGCAGCGCCGCGGCCGCCTGGGCCTGAACCTCCTGCACCTGAACCTGAGCGTCTCGCAGCTGTTCAGCGGCCTCGGCGGCGGGATCCGGCGCCGCGTTGACCAGCGCGGCGATCTCGTCATCGCCTGCCGGGTCGACGGGCAAGTTGGGCGGCGGGTGACCGAGCGCCGCCGTCCAGAACCGCGCTGCGCCGGCCACCACGTCGCCCGGATGTTCGTCAGGGTGGGCGCAGTGCCGGGCGATCAACTCCGCCAGCCACCACTCCGGGCCACTGACCCGGTCCCCGCCCAGGTGCTTGTTGAGCACCTTTTGGGTCACCCGACCGGCGAGGCGGGGTTCCACGCCTGCGATGTGGTCGATGAACGCGCGCCGTGTGCCGAACCGCGACAGGATGCGTCCCTCAAGCCAGACCACCAGGGCCAGCAGGGGTCGGGGCAGTTCCTCCAGCTTGCGTACCTGCTGCTCAACGCTGGCGCGTTTCCCACCGCGAAGCGACGCCAGCCAGCCGGGCTCGCGCCGAGTCCGGATGAAGATCTGGACGTTGCTTGCCCTGCCAGGTCCGGTGCGTCGTCGAGGCACGCCGTGACCTGGATTGTCGCCACCGCCCGATGCAAAGTCCCGGTCCGGCATCGCCCCCCCATCCTGGATACCCACCGGTGTGGAACAACCGTCCAATGTCGCCGATCGTCGCGACCTGGATTGTCCCCGATTAGTCACGCTGGTCAAGGGACGCTCGAGGGTGTGTCAATGAGGGGGCCCGCCCAGCGGGCCCGCAGGTAAGCCCCCGCGCCGGATGTGGTCGCACACGAAAACCGACGCGAGGGCCCGCATCCCTTCTCACCGAAAGGACCTACCACCAGCATGCTCGAAGACCTACGGGCATGGGTAGCACTCGCCGCCGCCGGCGCGCAGTTCATTATGCGTACCACCGCCGGAACGGTTGCCTTGCTGTCCCGAGATCCGCAACGGCGCGCCAACGCCCGCGCCCTCCTCGGAGCGCTCGACGGCCAGCCCGACAGCGGCTCTGGAAGCGGTCAGCCCAGCGGCCAAATCCGCGAGAACACCCAAGATGGCGACCAGCCGGCTAGAACCAACAACCCTGCCGAGGCAGACGACTGCGGACAGGTGTAAGGGGCCGTCCGGGGACCGGTAACTACCGCCAGCGGACACAGTGCCGCTCTGCGAGCTGCAGCCACGACCGGCCGCCCGGGGCCTTTCTTGTCCCGGGCGGTCCGGTTGCGTGGCACCTGCCTCCGATCACCCGATCGTGTTTAGTGGAGCAAGGTCCGGCGCGTTGGCGACATTGCGCCCAGCAGCGCCGAGCTGCGCACCCCCGCACGGGTCGGTCCCTCCGGTGCCCGCCGGCGGGTGGCCCATCCTGCGCGCGCACCTGCACTGGCTGGGGGCAGTCCAGCCACGTCACGCCGCTCACGACACCGTGCTGTTCGCCGGGAGGGACGATCCGGCCGAGCTCGCCGCAGACCGTGCGGCCCCTGATGCTGTGGAATCGAGCGGTGGCTATGTACGCGAGAGGGCCGCCGGGTGGCGCCGGGCCGGAAACACTGGGCCCGCTTGTAACGTCGATCTGGGTTCTGAGCCCCTACTCGTTGAGCCCCGCCGTGCGGCGCGGTGAGCCCAACAAGTAGGAAGAGGCAAACAATGGATCCCTTGACCTTGGTCATCGTTACCGCCAGCGCGCAGATCGCCGCCCGCTACACCGGTGCCCACGCCGAAGCTGAGGTGCTGCGCGCCCGCACCGAGCTGGCCCGCGCGGCTGCCGACCTACCACCCGGCACGGTGATCACCGGCACCGGCCGCGGCGGCGAGCGCTGGACGATCCATATTCCCGCCGCCGAAACTCTGCCGCCCCGCCCCCGCCCCGCCCCGCGGACACCGGCGGTGAGGAGCGTCAGAATGGCTGACCGCCCAGCCGAGGCGCGGCTGACCTTCCCGGACGTACCCCCTGGACGTGATCCCGCCGACCTGCACCGCTTCTGGGCCGACTGGGAACCGGTGATCCGCCGCAGTGCCCGGGCGAAGCTGCGCTCTGCCCGGGTGCCGCGTGCCCTGTCGGATACCGACGATGCCGTCCAGCACGCCTACGCCGAGCTGAGCGAGCACTGGTCAAAGCCGGACTTCGCCGAGGTCGACCCTGGCCGCTTCGTGCTCGGTCGCGTGCTGCGCGATTTCATTCGCGCCCAAGTCGACGAGCTCAAGAAGCGTCGCGGCCAGCCTGGCCGGCACAGCGAGTTCGACGAGGATCTGGGCCTGCCCGAGCCCACTGCCGAGGATCTGTTCATCGAACAGGAGGTCGACCGTCTACTGCTCGAAGCGCTGCCTCAGGCCTTGGCACAGTTGAGCGAAAACCAGCGCCGCGCTCTTGAGCTGAGCGCGCAAGGGCTGGGCCGCGAAGCGATCGCCGCCGAGCTCAACGTCAAGGTCGGCACGGTCTCGTCGCACTTCACCCGAGCCAAGGCGAAGGTCCACGCCGAGCTGGCAGCGGGCCTCATGGCGGCGAGCGTGACGGGGTCCATCATTGAACACCTCTTCCGCGCTGGTCGCGGCTTTAGTCTCGCCGCTGCGATGCGCGGCATTACCATCGGCCTCTGCGGCATTTTGGGCATCGGCTCGCTCATAACATTGATCAAGTTCGTGCGGCTTCTCAGGCGCCTCGCTCAGCAAGACGATGTTGGCCGATGTGAGTTGCTCGCGCTTTGGCTGTGTGTTCTGCTGCCGGCAAACGCTCGGGACCGATTCGCGCAGGAATGGTGCGGCGAACTGCACGACCTGCGCGTCCAGGGCGTGCGCCGGCGGACACTCTATTTCTACGCGGCTCAGTTGCTATGGCGGCTGCCGGCTTTGTGGTGGACCTTGCGGACCGGCCGCCGCCCGCGCGGATAGACGTGGAAGCCCCTGCCGACCGATCGGCGGCATGGGCCGAATCCTCCCGTCCAACCATCCCCCGTCAACTCAGTGGATAAGTGTCATTATCCGCTGAGTGCCGGTAGGGTCTCAGCGGATAACGTCGGCGCCTGGGGTTCGAACCCCGGACGAAAACTTCAGTTGGATAAGAAAGGGGGCCGGTCGTGACGGCCATGCCGGACCTGTCCAAGTACTCGGCGATCGAGGATGACGCGTACGAGTGGTTTCTATCGGATCACCCGTGGGCGGTCGCCGAGCGCACCCGTCGCCGAGCCGCCTCGGCCACCGCGGAACTCGAGGACGCGGCGAAGGTGCGCGCCTGGGTCGACCGCACCCGCGCGGCGGACGCCGCCGGCGATCTCAGCGACCGGCCTGACGGGTGGCGCGACAGCCTCGTGCGTCTGGCCGAGTCGATGGGGCCGGTGGCCGACGAGAACCAACTGCGCACCACGCTGGAGTCGGCTGAGCCGGATGACGTGTGGGTCGCCGGGCTGCGCCGCAAGCTGGAGACCCGTCGCCGGGTCGCGGGCGATGACGCCTACGTCTACCCGGCGCACCTGATCGGCCCGGGCGCGGCCGCATACCCGCCGCCCGGCGAGGTGTCCCCCCAACCGGGCGCACCGACGAAATGAGCCAGCACCGTCGCGGCGATCGGGCGGACATCGAAGCGCTGCGCGCCGCTTACCAGGTCGAGCAGGGCAAGCTCAACGAAGTCATCGTGATCACCGAAGCCGAGACCGCAGCTACCAGCCCGCGACGGGAGGAACTCGTCGCCATGCAGCAGGCGGCTCACCGGCGCCTGAGCGCCGCCCGTGGTCAGCTGACCAAAGCGCAGAAGAACGGTCACGTCGAGAAGATCGCCGCCGCTCGTGCCCGCCTGGACGCGGCGAACGCCGAGTTCGACAGCGTCGCGGACACGGTCATCGCCGAGATGCAGGGGCATATCCGAGCCCGGCTGGACAACATCCACCTGATGGGCGAGCAGATGAGTCGCGCCTGGGACGCCGGATCCGCCATCACCGAGGCGTTCGCCCGGCGCCGCCCGCCGGCGTCGTGAGCGCGACCGTCGTCCCGCTGCGTGCCGGCGCCGACACCACTGCGGCCGCCAAGGCCCTGGCCGCAGTCGAGGCCTACCTCGACCGGTGCAAGCTGGCCGCCAACACCGTCAAGGCGTACCGCCGGCAGTGCACTGCCTACGTGACCTGGCTCGGCAAGCACGCCGACACCCACCCCGACGCGTTCGCCGACACCATCGGCGCCGAGGCCGCCATCACCGCCTGGCGCCGCCAGCTGTTACACGCCAAGGCCAGCCCTCCCAACGTCAACCAGGCCCTCGCCTCCGTCACCCTGATGTACGAACACGCCGGGCTGCGCATCCACGTCAAACGCGCCCGGATACCCCGCCCCGGCGAACCCGACGCCCTGACCCACAAACAGCAAGGCGCCGTCGAGCGGGCCGCCGGCCGCCGCCGCGGTACCCGCGACGCCGCGATCATCGCCGTGCTGCTCTACGCCGGCGCCTGCGCTGAGGAATGCGCCCGCCTCGACCTGGACGACGTCGCCATCACCGCCCGCACCGGCAAGACCTGGCTGCACGGTAAGGGCGACGAAGTCCGCGAGGTCCCCCTGCCGGCAGTCGCCCGTAAGCGTATCTCCGCCTGGATACGCGAGCGCGGCACCGAACCCGGCCCACTGTGGACCGGCCAACGCGGCCCGCTATCCGTCTCCGGCATCACCCAGGTCGTTCTGGCCGTCGGCGCCGACGCCGGTCTCCCCGGCCTGCGCCCCCACCGGCTAAGGCATTCCTACGCCACCCGGCTGCGCCAAGGCGGCGCCGAACCCGCCCAGGTTCAGGCCCTACTCGGCCACGGCTCGATCGAGTCCAGCGCCCGCTACTTCCGCTCCGGCACCGCCGAACAGGCCGCCGTCGTCGAGCGCATCTTCGAGTAGCCCCCGCCGCTTCGCTGGTCAGGCTCCCAGACCCGGCTCGACGAGCTGAACCTGCCGTCCGGCCCCGACCGGGCGGCAGAGTGAGCGGAACCCCGCCGCGTCACCACGGCCCTTGTGGCGGCGACGCAGATGAGGGTCTGGCAGCGCTGTCGCCGCACTTGACGATGCGGATCAACCGGTTCGGCGTCTACGCCACCGAGGAGGTCACCATCACCCCCGAGCAGTACGACGCGCATCTGCCCGACATCGACCTCAACCTGGACCCCGTGCCCTGACTGGGGCGCTCAGATCTGACCGCCGTCGCCGGAGGCGCGCAGGTCGCGCATGAACGGGTCGCCGTTGACCAGCGGCGCCCGCCGCACCGCGCCGAGCACGACCTCGGGCAGCAGATCGGGCCAGTCGCCGGGGCTGATCAGGAAGTGCGCGCCCGCGCGCCACACCGTCGTGAGCACCGCCTGGGCGAGGGTGCGGTGCGTCGCCTCGGGCAGCGGCCCGTCCTTGACGGTCGCGCCAGCCGCGGTGGTGATGGCCTGCTGCGCGGCGGCCTGCCAGTCGGGATGGATCGGGTCGCCGGAATATTGCATGAGCCGCGTCGCGGACCGGCCGATCCCGTCGAGCACCCGGTCCCACGTCTCGTAATCCCGCCCGCCGGCGGCGGCGTAGCGGCCCATCATGATGACGACCTCGGACAACTCCTGGTGCAGCGCCGTCAACCGGCCGACCAGCAGACCAACCTGTTCCGGAGTCAGGTCACCGGCTGGGATCTCGCGCACATTGCTCGCCACGATCGCCCACCCTATCGACGCCCGCGCAGGAGGTCGGATCAGTACGGTGGCCTGCCGCGCTCCTGCAGAAGGTGGAACGCGCGAGCGGTCATAGCGCACGCGATCGCGGTGGCCATGACCAGCAGCTTCACCTGCGGCGAGACCCTGGCCAGGCTGATGCCCGGGGCGGTCTGCTGCACCACCTCGGTGTCCAACAGGCCGAGAGTCGCGCTCGCGTCGCCATGGGCGAGACCGCTGCACATGCTCCACGCGGCTTCGGTCGTATCCGCACCAGCCTGGGACAGCTCGCCGGCCCGGCGCACGATGGCCGCATACGTGAGGCCCCCGAGCGCCTTTCGCGCAACGGCGACGTCGGCGAGCAACGGAACCTGTCCTGCCGGCGCTGCAGCCGCGTGAGCGGCCAGTAGGAGATCCACCAGCTGCTGCTGGCGCTGGTCGATCGTGCGAGGTGGCGGGCTTTCGGTCAGCTCCCGCAGCCGGTAGGACGGCTTGAGTTCCTTCCACTCCAGCGCCAACCGGTTCGTCACCCGCTCCATCCTCGGCGGGGCGAGCAGCCACACCGCGCAGCAGGCGTTCTCCAAGGCGCCACGGACCAGCCCAGCCTGAGCGTAGGAGTGCAGCCGCACGCTCTGCTGATCTCCCTGCCGGGCGCCGATGATGCTGCCCCGCAGGCAGGCGAGAAAGTCCACAGCCGGAGTGATCGCCATCCACGCCCGGTGACTCACCCGGTAGGGGTGCGTGCGCGCGTCATCCGTGGACAGAGGACTGCGCGGGCGGACCGCCCAGGCCCCGGACGGCCCATCCGAAGCCACCACACCAAGCCACGGGTCGATCTTCTCCAGGATCGCCAGCAGGACCCGCAGATCCTGCTGTTCTTCATCGCTCACGCAGGCGACCGTAGGCCGACCGGATCAACCCAGCAATCGAATAGCCCTGGCGAGCGCGCAGACCGGGGAGTCGCCGCCCGCAGCGGCCAGGCCACATCGCCGGTACCGCGGCAGCGTGTGGGGTTGCTCCACCCAACCCAGCCGGCAAGGCAGACCTGGTAGTCGACAGCGAACGCGAAAACGCCGTCGAGGTTGGCGGCGCGCTGACGCCAGCCGACGCGCTCGCCGAGATCGTGTCCTGCCACGGCATACCAAGGTCAGGGACGACGGGCCGGCCCGTACGGCGACCCAGCCGCCCCCGGCTGATCCGCTGCTTGAACTCACGCAAACGGCTGCGGCCAGAGGCACGACCGACCTGGTGCGCCAGCCCCGCCAAGCGTCGCGTCGCGGCCACGATCAGCGTCGGCCGCTGCATCATCGTCGATCACAACGGCGGGTCCTCATCGCCGGCCTCGACCGCAGTGATGGTCCTGCTCACCCATCCATTCTGGTCGACGCCAGCCGGGGCCCAGGGTGGTCGGCCGTCGCGGCCTGCCGCCGTTTTTGTTGAGCGTCGCTGACACGTCACTGGTCAGCGCACTCATCAGTCAGCAGGGACGCACGAAAACGTCAGTGGGGACGCGCCCTGTTTCGTCACTGCTGAGCGGGTCGCCCGGAATAAGACGCTTGGATAGCTGACCCAGGCCGCCAAATTTCTGATCTTGTGGGTGGAGCCACAGTGCGTCGTGGACCTGAAGGTGGCCCCTCGGATCGGTAGCACCGGCACTACCCAGCGTCCCGAAGGTTAGACAGACTGACACGTATGCGTCAGCAGCCTGAAGGGCGACGCCGACCAGGCCAGCCCACAAGTGCCCGGAGTCAGCGCGAGGCACCTGTCACTGTCCACGCCGACTTCGACGGAGCCGCGCTCGAAGCGCTGAACTGGTTCCACCGGAAACATCCCAGACGGAACCAGGCCCAGATCGTTCGTGGAGCGGTCGAGGCGCTCTACGCCATTCGATCCGGTAAAGAGCGAGCCGTACGGGCGACAACAGGTCGGTCGGCGTTCGCTGTTGGCTTCTGGTGCCTCGTGATCGGATTCGCAGCCGGCGTGTTAGGCAAGATCTATGTCTTCTGAGGAGAGTCGTTGAATGTGAGCTTTCCATGCGGGGCGGCGGTGCTCAGCGGCGGAGTCGGCGGTGCTCGTCGTTCTCCGCGGTGATGCGGGCGGAGGTTTCCTCACCGAGCTGCACGTAAAGACCGAGCGTGCGGCGAGTTCGCGCACGTCTACGCCGTGGTCCGGATGCCGAACCCGCCGGCGCCGGCCGGGCCGGTCCGGGCCACGGCGTTCGTCGGACAGGCCATCGCCGGCCGCCGGCCACGCACCCCACGGCGGCGCGGATGAGCGAGCCGACCGACACCGGCCAGGCCGCACCGGCCGCCACCGCCGCCCGGCTGGTGCTCATTGAGATGACCGCCCCGAGCCACCGAACCTCTTGGTCCCAGGCGGCGAGATCCTGATTGAGCTGCACGACCTCCTTCGCAGACTCAGCTAGGCAAGGGCTGGGCATATGGGGACCAGCGGCAGGTAGTGATCGAGGTGGGCCAGCACTTTGACAGCACACACAGCCCGTGCTCGATCCCCATCTGGGTTCGTGTGACAGACACGGCGTGCTGCCGCTACGACCGGGCCGCCACCCGGCTGGACCGCTCACCTGGCTACGCCCTGGCCATCTACCTGAGCGACCACACCGACCAGCCCACTGCCCAAGCGAGCTGACTACGGCCCTCCGGCGGTGCACGCCGAAACCGTCGGACCGTGGCCGTAGCCTCGATCGTCATGAGCGACGATCAGACCGCGAGCGCATCCGCAACCACAACGGTGAAGCGCAGGCCGACTGATCGGGGCGCCTGACGGCAACGTCCACAATGTGGAGAGGGGGCACCCGAGGCTCATTGGGGCGCCCTATGTCCCCCATGCGCGTGAGAGACCCGTGAACAGCGAAGCCAGTCGGCCGGCGGCAGGTGTGGGCGGGCGCAAATGGTCGCGCACGGTGCGCATGAGGGTGCCAGCCGCGTCCTCCAGTGCCACGTCCGCGGCTGCCCGCTCGGCGGTGGCGGCTTTGACCCGGTACAGCGCGTCGGCTCCGTACGCACTCATGGCTGCGGTGGCGGCCTCACCGACCTGCAATGCGGCAGCGACGACCTCGGGGTTCGGCAGTAGTGCGGCACGGCTCAGCGCAGCGGTCAGTCGTGAGTACGGGGCGCCCAGGAGGCTCAGAGCGGCGGCATACGAGTCGTTGTGCCAGTCACGCACCACCCGGCCAGCCTGCACTACGCCGTGGGCGAATCCGCCAGTGCTGTGGCCGGCGGCGAACTCCAGGAACGACAGACCAACCGTCATCAGCCGTGGTTCCCACGCATTCCACCGTGGCTGATGGGTCGCCAGGGCGGTCCGCAGGTCGAACACCGCGGTGAGCAACTCGCCCGTCACCGTCTCGATCTTCTCGTTGGCCGCGGCCCGCCCAGCTCGTGTCTGCTGCCGCTCGGCATTGCGTTGTGCGAGCCGGACGCCGAGCAGCGTGAATCCGCCAGCAGCGACCACTGGCGCCACGTCATGCACAACCGAGAGTGCCGCCGCTGCGGCCGAGCTGGCGGTCACGAACAGCAGCGTACGGATACCTCCGGACTATTGCGGCGATTGGCCCCCGGCTGTGTTTTGTTAAACGAACGTTTTACACTGCCTGTGTGGGGTACGACTGGCTTCCGGAAGCCCTGGCCGCACTCGTGGGTGTCGAGCCGTACGAAGCGCTGCAGGTCCTGACCGCAGCACGGCGCCTGCCCCTGGCGGCCAGCAGCGCCGGCGTGCCGTTCGTGGCGATCATGGGGCGGACCCGGGCCGGGCGTCCGCTGGTCGTCGCGGTACGCAAGGTCGGCGACTTCGACCAGCAGATCATCGGGGCCCGGGAGGTGACCGCGACGGAGCTGAAGCGGTTCGAGACATGGGAGGCGGGCCAATGAGCGGGAACGGCTACAGCGAGCAGCAGGTGGCCCAGGCCGCCGAGGCGTTCGCCCGCGGTGAGGTCGAGTACGACGAGACCGCCGTGGTGGCGCTGCCGCCCGCGCCGGACACGGAGCCGATGGTGATGCGCGGGATCCGCCTGCCGGTGGAGCTCGACCGGCGGGTCCGCGCCGCAGCCGAGCAGGCCGGCGTGCCGTTCAGCACGCTGATCCGGGAGTGGGTCGAGCTGGGCCTTACCGAGCTGGAGACCGACAAGGCGGTGTCGCTGTCCGCGCTGCGCCGGGCGATCGCGCACGCCACCCAGGCCAGCCGTGCCGCCTGACAACAAGGTCCACCCGTTCCCCGGGCCCCAGCCCTCTCGCGAGCGGTCGAAAAACAGGAAGACCCGGGGGTGAGGGTGCTCGGCCGGGGGCGGTCAGCCGCGCCCGGTCTTTTGCCCTGCCCGGATACCCCGGCGTCGAGGTTGCGGGCGAGGCGGATTTCGCGGCGCCACCACCACCCCGCGAGACGCCCGTGATCACGGCCGTCACGGGAAACGGGAAATTGGTCATTCCCGGCCCAAGGATCTTGCCGGACGGGTAACGGAATCCCGGCGCTGCGGCCCATAGCCACCACGGAGGTCGGTCCGTGGGGGGGCCGGCGGTGAAAGGAGGGATGGGCCCCGATGGACGACGTTCCGTGGTGGTGGATCGCGGCAGGGTGGGGTGCGCGCCTGTCTGGATGGACCGTCGCCACGCTCGCCGGTCGGCTGGGCGGGAGCGGCGGCTACGGCGACGCTACCCGTGTCTTGGCGGTGCTGCCCGCGGGCAGCGAGGTCGGCGGCACGCACCGGGATGGCACGACCTGGTACGTGCGCACCCCCAGGCCGCTCGGGCAGGGTGAGTCCGATGCCCACTGAGCGGTCCACGCCCGGGGAGCGGACCGAACCCGGTCGCCCGCCGGCGTCTCCACTCCGGACCGCGCCGGCCAGCGTCCAGGGCGCCCTGTACGTCTCGGTGATACGGCCCCGACTGGACGCGTTCGCCCGGGCCCGGCTTCGCAAGTAGGGGTGCCGGTAAGAAACGTGTCACCAGATCCAAATGCGGGTGATCTTGGCCGTGGCGACCCGGCGCCGTCGCCGGGACGACGACGTCGTGGTGGTCGAGGACGTGAAGGACCCGTTGGCCCCGGCCCTGCGTGCCACCGTCGGGCAGTTGGCCGCCGCGGTCCGCGGCATGCGCACGGCACCGCCCGTCGGTAGGTGGCCGGAATGGATGGGCCGGCCGGCGATGCGCCGACCGGCCCGGGAGCCGTGCCACGTGGTCAGCGGTTGACCACGTCGGTCCAGCAGGTTGTGCAGATGATCAGGTCGCCTTCCTCGCGGTGCTGGACCGGCACGTTGCAGCGGGTGCACCGGTCGTTGAACAGCGACTCGCACGACATGCACATCATGGTCCAGAACGTGGCGTCGCTCGCCTGGATCGAGACCACGGCCTGCTGCCAGCAGTCGGGGCACTCCAGGACCGGATCTTCGCCGCCGTCCTTGATCGTTGTGTACGAGTTCAGTCCGAGGATCTCCTCGGCGTACTCGCCGGCCAGCTCGGCACCCGACTCCCACACCGTGCCGCACCCGGGGCACGACGGCTGCTCGTCGATGCGCACTTCGGCCTGCTGGCACCGGGGGCACCGGGCCACCGGCATCTTCGTCGCCTCGTACTTCGCCTGGCGGCGGTGTTCTTCCCGCTCGTCGTGGCGGCGGGCCACCACGCTGTACGGATCGCCGGTACGCGCTACCTCGGCGCGGATCGCCCGCTGACGGGCGCGACGGGCTGAACTTGAGTTGCTGCGGTCGTTGTTGACCATCTCTACCTCCAGCGATACCCATGCCACCGCGAGGCCGAAATGATCTCTAGGTGGGTCCACGCTGCGTCATCGACGGCTTGTCCTCGGTCGTCCGGCGGTGACGGCATGGGCGTCGGGTCCGGACTCGGAGTCGGGCAGAGCGTGGCTGCCGACACCGATCATACCGCCGCCGTGACAGCAACTGCCCGTTCCACATCCTTGGAAGTGGAACACCGTGCCCGGCGTCGCGCCGATGCCCCGGAATCGGCCTCGAACCCGTTCCACAACTCGTTCCACAATGACCGTTCCGAAACGGCAGTACGGCGACGAGTTTCGGTACGATTCGTCGGTGACTACCGCCGCACTGCACCCACCGGCCGGGCTCGATCTTGGCTACGCCCGCGTCTCGACCACCAAGCAGAGCCTGGAACGGCAACTCGACGCCCTGGCGGCCGCCGGCATCCCCGAGGAGCGGATCTTCACCGACAAGCGCACCGGCGCGACCGTCGACCGCGACGGGCTGACCGCCCTGCTGAAGTACGCGCGGGCCGGCGACACGATCGTCGTGCACACCCTCGACCGGCTCGGTCGCAACCTGCGCGAGGTCCTCAACCTCGTGCACGACCTTGCCGAACGTGGCGTCGGTGTGCGGTCCCTGGCCGACCCGCTGCCGATCAACACCGCCGACGAGGGCATGGGCCGCATCGCCTTCCTGCTCCTGGCGCTGTTCGCCGAGATGGAACGCACCTTCACCGCCGAACGCGCCGCTAACGCCCGCGCGGTCGCCGAGGCCAAGGGTCGCCACGTCGGCCGGCCCGTCGCGCACCCCGCCGAGAAGATCGAGTACGCGCGGCTGCTCCAGGGCCAAGGTGCCAGCCTCGGCGCGATCGCCGCCAAGACCGGCATCCCGAAGACCTCACTGCATCGCTACCTGGCACCACGGGTCGTCGACGCTACCACCGGCCCGTAGGGTCCGCTCGTGCAAACACCGCCGGCCACCGCCCGCACCGCCCGCTCGTCGCTGCCGCTGGCGTTCACTGCCGGCGCGGCCGTCGGAGTGCTGGCCGGCATGATCGGCCTCGGCGGTGCGGAGTTCCGGCTCCCGCTGCTCATCGTGCTGTTCGGGTTCGCTGCGCTGCAGGCGGTCATCCTCAACGAGGCGCTGAGCCTCGTCGTCGTGGCCACCTGCCCGCCCGGCTACCCCCATTGGGGCGTCGTCGCCAACCTGCTGCTCGGCAGCCTGGTCGCGCCTGGGCCGGCGCGTCGTGGGCCACCCGGATGCGCCGACGCAGCTCTCGGTTGGCGCGAGGGTTTGTGCAGAGACCTGTCTTTTGCACGACGCGCATCTTGTGACCTAGGCGTTATGGGTCACAGACTTTGTGTTACGGCGGCGGTCGTGCGTGTTAGCCCCGTTTGCCCGGAGCCTCCGCACGACGCGATAGGGGGGCGCCATGTCTCGTCAGCGGCTGCGGCCGGCGCGGCTTGGCACGCCCACGCGCCGGCCGGGCATCCTCGCGGTCCTGAGCGGCGTCGTCCTTGCGATGCTCGGGTGCGGCACCGGCAAGCCCGCTCCGTCGCCGTATGCCTGCGGCACCCCCAGCGCGGGGCACTGCTACGGCACCACGTTAGGCCCGCCCGCCCAGGGGCGGCCGACCGGCGGGTCGATGCTAATGAACACCCTCACGGTCGACGGGTCCGGGCGGGGCGACCTCTTCTTCACCGACGAGATGTGGCTCGATGAGGGCTTCAACGACATCCGTGCCTGGGTCGAGGCCGGCCAGATCTACGATCTCTTGGGCCTGCGGTACTTTTGGGCACAGCTTCGGGTTGCGCCTAACCGCGATCCGCTGGAGAACACGTTTACCTCCTACTCGCTCGGCCCCGTCACCGCAACCGACGCGACCGCGGGCACCACGGTCGGGATCCGACGTACCGCGCCCGACGCCTTCGCCGTCCGGATCCTGGCATCGGGATCGAGCTACAGTGCGCAAACGGTCAACCACATGTGGACCAGAACGAAGGACTTCGGCTCCCTCACCATCGGGCTGGAGTTGGCCGGCACCACCGGAGCCTTCGCCCAACCGGTCAGCATGCAGCCCCGGTGGTGGGACACCGCCGGCGCCTTGCACGAATGGTCATTGCCGGTGGCCTCCTCCCCGGATCCGCCGCAGGCCGATCCGCCGATCCACGTCGGCTGGCTGCTGCCGCCCGGCCCCCAAGGCGCCATCTGGTTGACCTCGTGTTGCACCAAGCCCAGTTCGGCGTTGGGCCCCCAGACCGCCGACCGGCTGGGTGCGGGAGCCGCCGAGGCCCTGATCGTCAAACGGAATCCGGTCAAGCCGCCGCCCGTGCCCGAAGAGCGTCCACCTTCAGCCGCAGTCGGCGTGGCACCCCGTAACGTTGACGTTGTCGCCAACCCAGATTCGCTGCCCCAGGCCGTCCGCGACGGCCTCCTCGGCAAGATCGGCGCGACGTCGAACGTCACCGTCACGAGGTCGGGCTGTGACCCCGCCTCGGTCGTCACCCAGCATCTGCCGGGACAACCAACCGCGGGCCTCGACCCCACCCGGTCCCTTTGCTGGTTCGAACTCGCCGGCAAATTCGGCGTGGCCACCCCGCCCAGCCGCTCCTCGGCGTCGACGACGCTGCAGTTCGATGCGGCCTACGCGGTGTTCGACGCTCAAACACATTCCCTGCTTTCCGCCGGCGCGTTCCACCCCACCAGCTAGGCGCCGCGCTTCGTGTAGTTGACGAGTCCGGACAAATGTTGATCTTTAGCGAGCCGTGAGTACGTGCAGCCGCTGGGCGGCTGTTGCTGCAGGTCGAGCATGCAGGCACGCAAGGGCCATGCTCGTGTCCATGGTCAGCAGATGCACCCGCTGACCGGCGTACGCCTGCACGGCCAGCGCCCGGTCGATGCTCTCGTCGTCGTTGTCGTCCAGCCGGACGTGGCGCGGATCGTCGAAGAACACCTCGACCGTCACCACACCGCGCGGCATCCCGCCAACGGCCGCCACGGCCGTGAAGTCGTCCGCCTCGCGGACCGTCGCCCGGCCCTTCGGCGCGATCAGGAGTTCGTCGAGCACGCCCAGGGTGTGCCCGGCCCGCCAGCGGACCGCCTGGTTGCCGGATTCCTTCTGCCGGTCGAGTTCGTCGATCACGACGCGCGGCACGATCAGACGCACCGGCTCCGCTCGCGCACCGATGATGTCCGCGTAGCCGATCTCCCGGATCTTGTTCGGGTGGCTGATAAAGACACTCGTGTCCACGACGACCAGGTGCGCCCCCGTCGGGGTTCCACCGGTTGATCTCCGACTGGAGGGCCGCCCACGCCTTTTCGAACACGTCGGCCTGCTCGATCAGTTCAGCCGACAGGAGCCGCTGGCTGAGCATGGTGCCGTCGCCGAGTTCCTGCAGCCGCCACAGGCGCGGGGTGAAGCCTGTCGTCGGTGTTCGAGGTGGGTGACCCGGCGTACGAGCGGGTGGTCGACCTGATCCTCGAAGCACGCCGCAGCCAGTAGGTCATCTCGGTCCTGTACCGCCGAGGGCGAGCCGGCTGTTCATGTCGAGCTTGACCTCGCCGTACGGGGCGACGTGGGTCCAGAACAGCGGGGTCAAGCCGCGCCGGTCGGCGGCGGTCAGCGCGGTGGCCCACTCGTCGTCGACGAGCACGTCCTGGACCATGAGGGTGTTGACGTAGACCAGGGCGGCCTGGAGCACTCGCAGGCACAGCACGGACAGTTCCTGCTCGTCGCGGCGGTTGGTGGCGATGTCGCCGCCCTTGCCGAAGAAGATGACGCTGTTGGCCCGGTTCCACGACTCGACGACGTTGAGGCCCTCGTTGATTTCCCGTTGCAGGTCCCGCTCCCGCAGGTATCGGGCAACGAAGATAGTGCGTTGCGCACGACCGACCTCGATCATCGCCTGGTAGGTCGGATGGATGGCGTTGGCCCGGGTGAACCGGCGCAGGATCGCTTCTGTGCTCGCGGTGCCGGCCCGGATCGCCGTCGCGTATTTGATCATCTGGTCGTACTGCTCGGCGATGATGTCCCACCGGATCGGCCGGGTCAGCGCCGGCGCCAGTCGGGGGTAGGCGTCGGGTTCGCCGGCGGCCGGCCGGTACAGGCGCACCTTGTTGATCCGCTTGATCCGGGGTAGCAGATCGAAGCCGAGCAGCCGGGTGATGCCGAAGCCGACTTCGGACTGCCCGTGGGAGTCGGTGTAGGTGCCCTCGACCTCCATCATGGTGCCGTGCCGGATCGCGCCCTCGATCATTGCGGCGACCTCGGACGCCGAGCAGTTGATCAGTTGGGAGTGGATGGCCATGCTCTTGCGCTCGACGTGCCAGTAGATCAGCACACCGCGGCCGCCGTAGCGTGAGTGCCACTCGGTGAAGATGTTCTGATCGAACGCGCCGAAGTGCGTCGAGTCGCTTGCCACCGCAGTGGAGCCGGCGCCCCAGACGGTGGCGGCGCGGGCGGCGAACGTGGCGTTGGCGATCTCGATCGCGATCGTCCGGGCCACCTCGGCGGTCAGATAGCGGCGGCGCACGTAGCGGATGTCGTCCTCGCCGTGACCGTGCTGCGCAGACCCGGCGATGGCGCGGATGCCGGTGTTGGTGCCGTAGGCGTAGATGGCCAGCAGCAGCCGCTCCGCGAGGACCTCCGGGGCCAGGTCGCCGCGACCAGCCGCGGCGGTGACGCCGGCGAGGCAGCCGGTGCGCAGCACCGCTTCCTTGAGCATGTCGATCAGCGGAACTGTGCCCCACCGGGTGCGGACCTCTGCCTTGAGCCGGCGCAGGTTGCGTGGCTCCGGGGCTGCGTCCAGGTCGGTGAGTTTGATAGGGCCGTTCTTGCCCCGCTCGGCGATCTCCAGCCAGGCCAGCTTCGGCAGCGCGGCGTCGAGGGCCGCGAGCTCGGCACGCATCTCGGCCTGGATTTGCTCAATGAACGCGGTCGGGTCCAGCGGCTTGCGCAGGGCGGCGTAGTGCGCCGCGCGATGCGCCTCGAAGTCGTGCGGCAGGTCCTCGTCGGGATTGCGCCACTTGTCGGCGCCAACGACCCAGATTTCCTTACACCGCAGGCGTTCCCGCAGCGCCTGGAAGGTGCAGATCTCGTACACGCTGCGGACCACCCGGCGGCCGCCCTTGCCGGTGTCGTTGAACACCAGCGTCGTCCAGTCGCCGAGCAGCCCCTTGTGGGTGGGTACCGTCTCGCCGGCCGGGTAGTAGGTCAGCCGGGCCTCGGCGTGCCGTTTGATCAGGTCCAGGGCGTCGAGCACCGGCCGGTGGGTGGCGTTGTTGGATCGGAACTCAAGCACGTCGAGCAGCTCGATCAGGCCGCGCCGGTAGTGGTTGGAGTACGACGCCTTCAGCGTGGTCTGCACGGTGCGCCGGTACACCGGACCCTTGGTCTTGAACTCATGCACCAGCTCCCGCAGCGTCTGCTCGCCGCCGGCCACCACCGGGTAGACCACCTGCCGAACCGGGTCGTCCGGGCGGCCGAGCGAGGCTTCGGCGATGGCGAACAGGATGTTCTCCTTGCCGGTGACCCGCTTGAACGCGTTGACCAGTTCCTCGGTGACCTTCTTGTCCGCCCTGGCACCGATGCGGTGGACCGTCGAGATCAGCAGCTCCACAAGCGTGTCGGTAATCTCCCGCAACCGGCTGTGCAGCAGCGCCGCGAGCAGCGTCAGCATCAACGGCTCGGGATGGTCGCGCAGGTGCGATGGCGACTCCACCGTGGCCCGGGCCCGCCAGCCGGCTACCACCTGCGGTGCGACGTCGGCGAACAGCCCGGCCGGCAGGCCGATCGCGCGAACTGCGCGCAGCTTGCGGATCTCGGTGAGCATGGAGTCCAGGCTGACGTTGCCCGGCACCGACTTGATCAGCGCCAGCACCGAGTCCTCGCCGGTGTCATCGTCGGGCACGTCCACCGCGACCAGGGCGCGCAGCCGGCCGCCGGCGTCGACGGGTAGCCGGCCCACGATCCGCCCGGTCAACGTCTGCTCGGCCTGATGCAGCGCCGCCCGGACGATCCGGTCGACCCGGCCAGCCGCCGGCGGCTCGATCCGCTCCACCCGGCAGCGCACCAGCAACTCATCGCGTACCAGCTCCGGGCGTCGCTCCGCCTCGCACACGTTGGCCGCCAGCCACTCCGTCAGCTTCTCGGCGTCGGCCACCGAACACTCCCGGAAGCCCAGGTGCGCACGAATCTGCGATCGGTGGTACGCGATGGTCGAGCCCGACCACTCGTAGAAGCCCAGCTCAGCCGGCTCGACGCCGACCTGGCGGGCCACGAACTCCACCGCCGCATCCGGCAGCTCGCCGCGGCCGCGCGGGAACCGGCCGGCCCGCGTGTAGAACTTCAACAGCAGCGCGAACCCCAACCGGGTCGGCCCACGCTTGCCGGAGATCAGCCCCTGCTCGTCATCCAACAGCGTCCAGTGCTCGACAAGCTCATCGAGATCCAATGATCGGGCCACGGGCCGAAATCATCGCCCAACGCGACACGTACCCGCTGCCCCGAACCGCCCCAGCGCGTCAACGTCCAAGATCACCCGCGTTTGGATCTGGTGACACGTTTCTTACCGGCACCCCAAGTACCGGGTGCCGCCGTCCCGGCTCGAGACCGACGACGTGGTCCAGTACACGATCGCCGAGTTGCTTGACCGGTGGGCGGCGGTGGATGAGCCGTCGAAGTACATGTTCACCGTGGCCGGAAACTACATCCGCCGTGCGGCCCGCGAGGGCGGGCGGTTCACCGGCGCCCCCGTACAGCCGAGCCGCGACGCCAACGAGGACCAGGCCGACGGCCTGGACCGGATGGACACCAGCCGGGTGGTGTGGTCCTCGGCCAGCCCCACCCCGCCGACAGAGCACGCGGTCGCTGCGGCTGAGGTCAGGGCCGGCCTGGTGGCCGCCCTGGCGAGGCTGACCCCGGCGCAGAGCCAGGCCGTCCGCCTCGTCGACGGCCTCGACTTCCCCCGGGCCGAGGCCGCCGCGGTGATGGGCGTGGCCGAGGGCACGGTTAGCCCCCACCGGGCCCGCGGACTGGCGAAACTGCGCCACCTGGCCGGACACCTGCGCGGCGCCCTGTACGTGGTCGTCGGGCTCGGCGTCGTCGCCGGCGGGCTGGGATGGCTCCTGTGGCGGGTCCTGCGCGAGGGCGTGGACATCGCCGGGCGGAGCGAGCCCGCCGATCTGCTCGCCCTGGTCATAACCACCGCGACGGCGGCGATGCCTCTGGTGCTGCGGTTGGTCGCCGCGCTTCTATCGGTCTCGACTCGGGCTCCACACCGTCGCGCCGAGGCGGTCCGCCTCCTCAGGATCCTCATCCAGGAACCCGAGGACACCGCGCAGAACACGGTCGGCGGGCACCGGAACCGCCGGTAGACATGTGTTGGGTGACACGCGATCTTCAGTGGAAACGACATCGATCTTCAGTGACCCTCCGTCGGTCATCCAGCTCGAACTCGTACCGGGCTTTCGCCGCCGGAACGGTGACCCTGGAAGTCGCGATCATTGGCGCCACTCCAGTCAGGACGAACACCGCCGCCTGCGCCGACTGCCAGCCAAACGCGCCAGCCATGATCTCGCCGAGTCGTCCCAGCCGATCCAGCACACCCCCAGTCCGTGCAACTGCCGAGGAACGTCGGGGTCAGCCTCGTTGACCCGGGCGGGCAGCTGATGATCAAGTCGCCGGCCTCAACGCCAGCTGCGACGGCACCGGCTCGGTCAGCTCGACGGTGCTCCCGGGCTCCAAGTCGTTCGCCTGCGGGATGGAGATCGAGGAGGTCGCCCTCGACCGCGGCACCGCCGGCCGTCCACCGTCGCTCCGGATCATCTGGCGCCCGCACCAGTGACCGGTCCGGCCGGCCGTCGGCTCGCGGGTGGGCCGTCCCGGCCCAGCTCGTCGAGCTGCCGGCGGCAGGAGACCAGGGTGGGTTCGGTGTCGGTGACGGCTCCGTCGAGGATGCCCACCGCGTCGTGCAGGTACCGCTCGGCGCCGGCGGCGTCGCCGAGTTGCCGGCAGCACCGGGCGAGGTTGTGCAGCGTGATCGCCACGTCCGGGTGCCGGGCGCCGAGGGCGGCCCGCTTGACCGCGAGCGCCTCCCGCAGCGTGCCGGCCGCGGCGGCCGGGTCGCCGGCCCGGTACTCGAGCGAGCCGAGGTTGTGCAGGGTGACGCCGACCTCGTGGTGGTCGGGGCCCAGCGCCGCCTGGTACGCGCGCAGGACCTCGGTCAGCACGGTGCGAGCCTCGGCCAGGTTGCCACGGTCGATGAGGATCGCGGCCAGCGCCGCGCGGTCGGCCGCCAGCGCGCGCGGGCCGGCGCCGGCCAGCGCTTCCCGGACCGCGATCCCCCGCCGGGCGAGTGGCTCGGCCGCCCGGGCGTCCCCACGCGCGTGCGCCAGGCCGCCGAGGTTGTGCAGGATGGCCGCGGCGTCGGCACCGCCGCCGGCCCCATGCAGCTCGCAGAGGGCCAGCGCCCGCCGGTAGAGCCGCTCCGCCGCGTCGAAATCGCCCCGGTACTTGCCGACGATCCCGCTTTCGTTCAGCAGCACCACCAACTCCGGCGCCGCCACCCCGAGCGCGGCCTCGACCTCGGCGATCGCCCGCCGCAGGCAGCCCTCGGCCGCCGGATAGTCACCAGCGGCCCGCAGCGCACGCGCCTTGGCGACCGGTCCCGTCACCCGGGCCGCAACCATCGGCTAGAGCAGACCCCCAGACCGGCGACCACGACCCGCCATCGCAGCACCCACACCACCCGCCTCACAGCAGCACCTGGTTGTGGTTATCCGGGCACCCAAAGCCCGTGCAGCCGAGGCTGATCGCCGACGCAGTGCTGCCCGCCGCGTGGCCGACGGCGCCCCGGCCCGCCCCACCTGCGGTCGCCCCGACCGCCGCCACGATCCCGACACAGGTGACCACGGCCCGCCACCGCACCGACCGAGCGAACCTGCTCATCCATCCTCCATCCACCTCGGGGCGTCAGCGCCCCCGCCGCCACGACCTTCCGTCGCAGTGCCCGAGAACCGCCCGCATCCTGCCATGGTCGAACGTCCCGCTGATGCGCCCCTGAAAGCCCGCTGGAATCGCTCGCAGTCACCCGGTGCGGGCGTTCCTGTCCCCGCGCGGTGTTGAACGACATGTGATCTCAGTGGGTCGCGACACCGATCTTCAGTGATCGGCTTGCGCTGGTCATGGTTGGCCGCGCAGTCGGCGCAGGCGTACCGGTCCGCCGGTACCGGCGGACGGGTGAACTGGATCTTTCAGCGGTCCCGTCCGAGCGTGGGCAGACCACCACGGACGATCTGCGGAAGGGGCGGTAGACGCGCGGCCGTCCGTGGTGCCGGGGGCGGCAGTAGGCGGTCGCGTTCGCGGAGTTCCTTCAGCGCCTGGGTACGGATGGCATGGCAGTCCGGGCAGACCCGTTTGGTCGCGACGCGCCGCTGGTAGACCGAGGCCGCGGCGGGCAGCGGTAGTTCGCACATCACCTGGTCCGGCCGCTCGGGATGCGGCCGATGCCACACCGGCTGGTCATCAAGCCGAACCCAGCCGAGCGGCACCCGCCAGGTTCCGGCCGTGCCGACCGGCCCGGCGCCGATCACCGGCCGGGCCGCGAGCCGTTCCCGGATCCGTGCGGACACTGCCAGCGACCGCGGCGGCTGTGGCCGTGGCTCCCGTCGCCGACCGCCGTGGCCGGCAGATTCGGCCCGTGTGGCCGGCTCGCGGCGGTCTCGTCGAGCCTCTTCGGGGTCGGCGTCGATCTTCGCCTGACACGAGTCGCAGTGCGCCCAGTCGCACGGTGGCGTCTCGTGGATCGGCACCCTGCCTGGCAACTTCAGCCCGCACAGCACCCGGTCGGGGATGTACGGATCGGGCCGGTGTAGCACCCTCAGCGCGGGTTTGGGCAGCTGAACCCAGCCGAGCCGCGGGCCTTCCACCACCCGCTGCCACGGCTCACGACCCGCGCGGGCGGCTGCGGCAGGCTGCAGGATCGGGTACTGGGCACCGGCGCCGCGGCAGGCCGCGCAGGTGGAGAACGCCCGGCGCGGGTCTTGCAGGACTGGCACGGTCGGATCCAGATGGCGACCACACAGCGTGCGCCCCACGCCGGTTCCGTTTGTGCGGTGCATCCGCGGGCCGTCGTCGGGCAAGAACACCCACCCCGCCACCTGGCCATCCATCTCCGTCACCGTACGCGACTCGATGCGGACTGTCCGGCCCTGCAACGCCGGTAACACCGTCGGTCGGTGTGATCACCGGTCGACCGGGAGGAGGTCGAGGGCGCTGCGTCGGTCTTCGGCGGTGGGCAGGGTGTAACGCCGGGTCTGGTCGAGGCGGGCGTGGCCGAGCATCTCGGCGATGGTGACCAGGTCGGCGCCGCCGCGTACGAGGGTGGTGGCCATGGTGTGCCTTGTGCCCGCACTCGGCGTGTGCCGTGAGGTTCGTGTTGCTTTCCGTCGTGGTCGAGGCCTAGTACGCGAATCAAGGTTCGCCTGTGGTCTGAAGAGCAGCAACGAGGAGGAAGCTGGGTGGGCGGTAGCGGTCGGAATGTCCACTCGCGCAAGGAATCGCGACACGGTCATAAAGCAGAGAGAATGTGGCGCAGGACGTGGGCGGTGCCGTCGTCGTCGAGGCCGGCCTGGTCGAGGATGGCGGTGAAGATGTCGCTGGCGCCACGTACCCCGAGCCGGGCGCCGCGGCGGTTGAGGAACAGCGCCGGCGTGACGTCGGCGCCGGGCCAGGTGGCCCGCTGGTCGATCCATGCCTGGTACGCGTCGCGCAGTTCGGGGTGCAGGTCGACAGTGCGGGGTTTGCCGCCCTTGCCGTAGAACCGGACGGTGCCCTTACGGGCGGACAGCCGCAGGTCGTCCAGGTCGACGGCGACGACCTCGGCGATGCGGGCGCCGGCGTAGAACGGGTCAGGGCCAGTGCCCGGTCGCGGGTGCAGTCGACCGTGTTGGGGGCGCGCAGCCAGCCGATGACCGCGCGGCCGGTCAACGCGCGGGGTGCGACGGTGGGGAGGTCGAGCCAGTCGGCCTTGGCCGAACCGAGTCCGGCGCGGGGTGTAGAAGTCGTCGATCGCGACCAGGGCGTTGTTGATGGTGGTGTTGCTGCGCTTGAGTACGGCGGCCAGGTGTGTGCGGTAGTCGCGTACCGCCCAGTCCCGCGCTTTCGGGTTGGTCAGCGGGTCGCCGTCGACGTCCGCGTCGGCCAGCCACGCCAGGTAGGTGCGGACCTTGGAGGCGTAGGTGCGGCGGGACAGCTCGGCCAGGGACGCCTGGTGCAGCTGGCGTTCGTAGCCGGCGTGCGCGGCGGCCAGCGCTGGCGGCAGGGCGGTCGGTGCCTTGCCGCGCCGGCGCGGCCCGATCAACGGCGCCGCGGTCACCGGCGCGGGAAGCCCGCAGCCCCGGGCTGCGGGTCGGTGTCGGCCACCGGCCGCGGCTGGGGGATGCCGAACGGGTCGATCCGCGCGGTGGTGGTGGTCTTAGGCGGCCGCGCCCGGTGGGATGCCCGCTCGCCGTCGGTCCTTGAGAACAGCCCGGCCGCCGGCCGACTCGTGTTCTCGGAAGTGGATTCGGTGTCATGTCGCGGTTCCCGGGACTGCTTCTCGGAAGTAGACTCCGGGCGGGCCTACGGCAACGTCGAGCTGACGTCGCTTGGGGGTTCAAGGACGTCGTGCAGGCTCAGGACCGCCCGGCGGATCGCTCGGTAGTCGTCCTCGGGCACTTCGACTTCCTCGGCAAACAGCGCGGACATGCTGCTGTCGTCGTCGGCGGGGCCTTCCTCGCCGAACAGGGTTTTCGGCGCGCTCTGGGTCGTGAGCAGTTGCACGTAACATCCGTAGTCGATCTGAAGCACATCGAATCGAACGCCGGGCTCTGCCTTGCTGGAGTAGCCGCGCTTGATGAGGTGCAGGATCCTGTCGTCGACCAAGTGACGGATCAGCGGATGCTGCGCATCCTCCGCTGAGAGCAGGAACGCCCGGGCCTTCTTCTTGCTGATCACTTCACCGATGATCACTTCGAGAAGCTGACGGGCGGCAGGGGTGCTGTTGAGCAGCGCCTGTTTCGTCACCTGGTAGACCTGCGCGGCCGCGGTTCGGATTTGCTCGGTCGCGATCTTGCTGCCTCCGGCGCGCAAGGCCGCACGCGCGACGATGTTCAACGCATCTCGGGGAACTCCTTCCGCGGCCCGGATCAGCTCTTGCAGGGCTGTCAGCTGGGTGAATAGCAGCCTCACCACATCATCAGGGCTGGTCATGGTCCCAAGTTTCGCGTCGACCAGCGCTTGATTCAGGTGGCGGAATAGCAGGTTCTTGAAGAAGCGGGTCGCGCGGGCGGTCTGTTCCTGGCGGTTACGGGCCGGGAACACCACGAACTCGTCCAGGTCGAGGACAGGGAAGATCTCAGCGCCCACCTCCAGGCCGGTGTAGCCGCCGCCCTCGCGCAGCACCCGCCACTCCGTTCGATGGGGGATAGCCGCTATTCGGACGGTCACCTTGGGCAAGTTGAAGAAGATCTTTCTCAGCATCTCACCCAGGTATGGCTGCAGTTCTTGCGGAAGGCCGCTCCACTCGTCGAACAACAGCCAGAAGCGCTTCGCGGGATGCTCCTCCACTACCCGCCGTAGCAGGCTTCCCGCTGCTCCGAAATGGACATGATGCTGGGCCATGCCGGTCGCTTTCGTACGTGAGGCTCCGGCGACCTTGCTGTCGGCCTTGCCGGAGGCGCCGAACGTCATACCGGGCTTGGGACCGAGCGTCGCGGTCGTTGAGATGGTATCGGAGCGGGTCTGTTCGGCAGTTATGCTTCGTTCCACCTCTAGGTTCCCGGTGACGATGACCTCGGTGAAGTGGTCGAGCATTCTGTCAAGCAGATCGATCTGGGTGTCGTTGTCGACGGTGAAGGCGTCTTCAAGTAGCCGGGTATGGATCATGCCGATGACGTCCACGAGCAGCCGGGTGGCCCGTTCTGCCAGCGTTATCGAAGAGTCGGAGTAGATCGACCCGGTCGAGCCGAGGTCCTGCTCTACATCGATGTAGACGACGAAGTCTCCCTGCTTGCGGCGGGTCTCGGCGAGGTACTTCAGTGCGTGCGTCTTCCCGGTCCCCCGCCGGCCGTAGATGATGCCGTTGTCGCGGGTGGCGAGCGCCGAAACCAGCGCACCCTCGTCGACGTAGGTCTTGATCACGTGCTCATCACTGCCTCGCTCTGCACGCTTTTCCACCTCCTGCAGTGCGCGCAGAAGATCCTTGGTTTCCATTGCTTGTACTCCCGCCGACGTGAGCAGTTCTCTGGTGATCAGAAGCTATGAGCCGTACCACAAGAGAAGTTTCATCGACCATGATTCGACCACCTGCGCCGATCCGGTGTCTATCGAACGGATGACACGGCAGCAGCCGTTGCCAGGGCAACGAGAGGCCTCCTGATGGTAGAGCGGTCCGATATTCTCGGTCGCTCCTCATCGTTCCCCAGTCAACTGCGGAGGTGTGCCGCGCAGCGTGTTGGCGAGGTTCCCGCAGGCCGGCGATGGCGTTCCATTCCGGTCGGGTGGCCGGGTCCCGGTCACGGGCCTGGTGTTCTCCCAGATCTGGTCGACGTTGTCGTAGAGCGCCTGTCGTATGTGGGTGTCATGACGCCTCCGTGGGACGGGTTACTCGAAGATGCGCTCGACGATGGCGGCTTGCCCGGCCTTGCCGGCGCGCTCTGGCGAGTACCGAGCCGTGGACTCGAGCGAGCCGTGGCCCAGTAGTGCTTGCACCTGGGCCGGGTCGGCGCCGCCTTGGCGAAGCCGGGTGGCGTAGGCATGGCGTAGCCGGTGGGGTCGCAGGCCCGGCAGGCCGGCGTCGTCACCGACCGCGAGGACGACCTGTGTGATACCGGAGATGGTCAGCGGCCCGCGTTGCCCGGTCCACAGTGGTCCGGGCGCGGTGCCGCGCTCGCGGATCCAGGCGGAGAGCCGTTCGCGGGCGATGGCCGGCAGCGGTACGTCGCGGACTTCGTCGCCTTTGCCGTGTAACCGGATGCTGCCGGTGCGGGCAGTAATGGCAACGTCTTCGAGGTCGACGCGGGGCGCACTCCTCGACCCGGGCGCCGGCGTAGAGCAACACGGAGATGATCGCGGCGTCGCGTACGCCGCGGCGGCCGGCGGCCCGCTCGACCGCACCTTGCTGCTTGTTGGTCAGCGCGTCGGGTTCGCCGGGGCGGGGTACCCGGGCGCGTTTGACCTTGATGCGCAGTCCGTTGGCGTGCTCGTACATCAGGGTCACGGCGGCCAGGGCCTGGTTGACGCTGGCCGGGCTGGCCTTGGCGCGCAGCAGGCGCCGGCGCCACGCGGTGACGGCGGCCTCGGCGCCGATGGTGTCGGCGAACGCGTCGGGGTGGGCCTCGGCGTGGTGGCCAAGCCAGGTCACGTAGGCGGTGCACTGGCGCCTGCTCGCGATCGACCGCACCGTTGCCAACGGCTACCGACGCAGCCGCGCCTACCTGCGCGGCCACTCCACCACCTGGATGCGCCAGCGCGGCCTGGAACTGTGCGCCCTCGCCGACCTGGCGCCCCGCCCCATCACACGCCCAACTGCTGCCCCATGACCGACCCCAACGCGCCGATCCCGGCGCTCGGCCAGCAGCTGCTGCAACGGGCCCGCGCCCACGGGATGACCGGCGAAGAACTCGGGATACTGCTTGGCCTGTCCGTTGCGCAGATTCGCGTCATCGCCAGCCTGGAAACCTTCGACCACTACCCGGCCAGGGTGCTGCGCAAGCTCGCCGAACGCCTCGACCTGCCCTGGCCCGACTGGCTCACCACCACACCAGCCTGGCCCGACCCGCCGCACCGCGACACCAGACAGGACAGCGCCCAGGTCCACGCGGTCCTAGCCGCCGCGTTCGGCCAACCGATGCACCTCAGCGAGATCGCCGACATCCTCGGCTGGACCACTGCCCGGGTACGCGCCGCCGCCGACCAGCTCGCCACCCCCGAGGTCCGGTACAGCCTGGGCCTCGCCCGCGATCTTCCCGAGCACCCGGACCGAGAACCAAATCGCTGAAGATCCGTGTCGTTCCCACTGAAGATCCGTGTCGCAGTCACCGAACCGGCCCGTCGCTCACCACTGAAGCTCTGACGACGCCCAACAACATGGAAGCCCGCCGCCGACCGGGTGGCGGGCCGAAACCAACGCCCACCGGAAGATCATCAATAGTACATGATAACAGTGATTATCCAGTACGTGAGATGACCACGAAGATGGAAGACTAACTACTTTCTAAAAAGTGAAAAAGTATTTTTGCTTTTTAAGAATACTAAAGCTAGGCTGTCCAGTATGACTGACGCCATGGTGGTGGGACCCTCCGATCGGGCCCGGATCTGCGGCTACCCGCCGTGCGGGCGCGCGTTGCCGCCGTACAGCGGCCGCGGCCGGCCGGAGAAGTTCTGCAAGGACCGGACCTGGCCCGCCGGGAAGACGTGCCAGCAGATGGACGTGGAGCGGCGCACCGCCGAGGTCGCCGCCGGGCTCGACGCGCCGCTGGACGCCTACCGGACCGCCACCGGTGGCTTCGTCGAGCACGTGGAGGCGCTCGGCGACCGCCTCGACGAGGTCCTGGCCGCGGTCCGCGACGTCGACGGCGGCGCGCTGGCCCGCATCGCCGAGGCCGAACGGGCGATGCGGGACGCGATCGCCGCGACCCGGGCCGCCGAGACCGAACGCGCCCAGGCCCACCGGGACCGGGACGCGGCCCTCGTCGAGCGTGAGCGCGCCCGCCGCGACCGGCAGACCGCCGAGGATGCCGCGCGGACCGCCCGGGTCGAGGCCGACGCGCGGGTGGAGGAGGCATGGACCCGCGTGACCGCCGCCGAACTCGCGCGCGGCCAGGCCCAAGCCGCCGCTGAGGCGGCCGACCGGTCCCTCGCCCAGGAGTCCGAGCGCCGGCGCTCCGCCGAGACGAGCGCCGCCGAAGCCGCCGAGCGTGCCGAACATCTCGAGCGCGAGCTGGCTGCCGCCCGGGCCGCAACCGCTGCCGCCGAGCGGGACGCCGCAGCCGCCCGGGCGGAAACGGTGGACCTGCGCAACCAACTCGCCGAGGCGCTACGCCGCGCGGTGTCGGCCGAGGCCACCGCATCTCAGGCGACCTCCGCCTACCAGGAAGCCGGTCAGGCCGCTGACGAAGCCCGGCGTACCGCCGAAGGGCTCCGCGAGCGGATCGAACAGATGCACCAACAGGTCAACGAGGCCACCGCCAACGCGGCCGCCGAGCGCGCCCGCGCCGAGGCCGCGACGGCAGCCGCCGCGCAGGCGGCTCAACACGCCCAAGCCGCCGACGACCGCGCCGCCCAGGTGATCGCGGCCCTCGGCCACCCCAGGGACTGACTCGTGAAGGAACGGAGATGGACATGACCCTCATCGCGGAACGCCGGCCGGTTCGCATCTTCGAGCGCGATGGCCGCGAGGTCTACGCCGATACCGGCAGGCCTGTCGACGAACGGCTCGGCTCCCACGTCACCCTGTGGATCGTTGAGGACCCCGAAGCGTGGGCCGCCGCCATCGAGGCCGAGGGCGACGCCGAGTTGGCCAAGTGGCCCAAGCGCCAGCGCGACCTGGCTGAGTACAGGCGCGGCCAGGCATACCAGAGCGCGGCCCAGGTGCGCAGCGACGGCGCCCATCGCGCCATCTACACCCATCACCACATCCCCGCGGCGGCCGCGGCCACCGTCGCTGACCTGTGTCGCTCGCACCCGAATCCGGGCGTGCGATACGAGGTCGCCGCTATCACCGGAGCCGGGGCCTGCCCCGACTGTGCGCAGCCCAGGATCTTCACCGATGGCCAGTGGCGGCACCACAGCGGCGGCTATCCCACCGCGTGCACGCCCCGCCGCGCCCCCGAACCAGAACGGGCGGCCGGCGAGTTCGAGGTCGATACCGGCACCGGTGCCATGACCTGTGGCTACTGCGACGTCATCGAGCATTGGGCAGAAGCCGCCCTCGGCTACGTCCGGCTGACCGGCTTCCGCCTCCTCGGCGTCGAGAAGGCGACCAACGACTTGGTGGTGCTCGCCGAGGCGACCACCCTCTCCGGCCAGACGATCGGGCTGCCCCACCACTGCCTGAACATCCCCGAGGACCTGCACCACCAGCACGCCCCCACCACCAACCTCCGCCGTGCTCCGGTGGCCGGTCGGGGCCGAGCACCCCGAGCCTCCTCACCCCGGTACGGCCGCCACACCGCCGCAGGCCTCGCTGGCAGGTTGTCAGGTCTAACCGAACGTGTCAGGCTAAACCGAACACCACCAGTGCCGTCGAAGGGTGGAACGCAAGATGGACAAGCCCCAACAGACGTCCGGGGCGCCGGCGACCGGCGCTGACGCGCCGAGCTTCGTCCAGTTCAGCGACGCCGCGCTCGCCCGACTGGCCCTGTCCAGCGAACTCGCCGAACTCGCTGACCAAGCCCGCAGTTGGGCCGACCCGCGCTTCGAAGCCGGACCCGAGGCCGTGGGGGAGTTGCTGGAGAAGGTGGCTGCGATGGCGCACCTACTCGACAACGTCCGTACCCACGCCGTGATCTACGCCCGAGAGCGGCACCTGTCCTGGGACGACATCGCCGAATCCCTCGGGGTGACCAGCCGGGCCACCCCCCATGAGAGGTACGCATCGGTGGTGGCCCAGTGGCGTGATCGGCTCTACGCCGGTGACCTGGTCGGCGCCCTCGGCACCGACGACCCCGGGCTGCGGGCCAAGACCCTCGACCAGTGGCTGAGCAACCACCGCGTGCCAGGCGACCTGCGCCTCCCCGACGATGACCGGCCGGTCGGCGAGGCCCTGCGCCGCCGCGACCCGCGAACCGCCACCACCGCGCTCGGCGCCTCCACCCGGCTACTGGAGTGGAGCACCGAGCAGACCAACCGGACCACGTGGCTCAACGCGAAGATCCGGGCCGGCGACCCGCTGGACCCGGCAGTTACGGCCGCCGTCGCCGCGCACCGCGCGGCCGCCGACGCCGCCATGGCCGCCTGGCAGGCAGAAACTGAGGACCGCCGGCGCGGCCTCTGGACAGCCTGGGTCCTCCCGTACGGCGACGACGACCAGCCCTTGAGCTTCACCGTCGCCCGCATCAAGCAGGCGCCCCCGGAGCAGGACTTCCCCCTGCACCGGTGGGCTGTGCACGTGGACTACGCGGACGAATCGGCCGCCACCGGCACCATCGACGTCTACGCCGACAGCGACGCCGCCGATGCGGTCGCCGAGGCGATCCGGCTGCTGCTCGGCGTCGAGCACATCCGTGGCGACATGCGCATCATCCGCGACTTGGCAGCCCAGCACGAACGGATGCGGGCGGTATTGCGGGCCGAGAACCGCGGCGACTTCGCCGCCGTGACTATCGCCTTGGACTCGGCCGGCGACGAAGCCGCCGGCGCCCGTGGAGGGACGTTGGACGAGACCGACCGTCGGCCGCGGCGCGGGCGGGGCAACCGGTGACCGGCCCAGCCCCGGAGACCCGGCGCACCGGCACACCCTCGCTCGACGGCACCGTCGAGGAGATCGTGTCGCACCTGCAGAAGATCGCGACCGAGCACCGCGGCCTCGACGGCGTGGTCGACACCGTCGCCCTCGCGATGATCCACTCCATCATGGACAGCGACTGCCAGTTTCCTGCCCCGGCGGGCGGGCTGGCAAAGCCGGCCACGCCGGCGTGGAGATGCCAGCGGATCCGCGCGGTACTCGACGCGGTCGAGCAGATCAACGAAACCGGCCGCCGATGAGTCCCGACAGCCGGCACGCCGGGAACCTCGAACTCGGCTACGCCCGGATGAGCACCACCCACCAGGACCTCGCCCGCCAGCTCGACGCCCTCGCGAAGCACGGCATCCCCGACGAACGGATCCACGCGAACAAGAAGACCGGCGCCGCCATCGACCGGGCCGGCTTCACCGAACTGCTGCGCTACGCCCGCCCCGGCAACACCATCGTCGCGACCAACCTCGACCGGCTCGGCCGCAACCTGCGCGAGTGCCTCAACGTCGTCCACGAGCTGCGGGAGAAAGCACATCGGAATCAAGACCCCCTCAGCGACCCGATCCCGATCGACACCACCGACCAGTCGCCGATGGCCGAACTCGCGGTCGCGCTGCTGGCCCCTGTTCGCGCACATGGAACGCGTCTTCATGCGCGAGCGGGCCGCGCACGCCTGGCCGTCGCCGCAGCCAAGGGCAAGTCGGCCGGCCGGCCCCGCAAGCTGTCACCCGCCCAGGTCGCCGCCGCCCAGGCCGCTGTCGCCGCCGGCCAGCACGTCGACCAGGTCGCCGCCGCATTCAAGGTCAGCCGCGCCACCCTCTACCGCCACCTACCCGCCCACACTGCGGCCACCTCGACGGAGACATCATGAACGACCCCGACCGGCTCGCAGAGTTCCTGACCCGCTACCACGTCCCTGGCCAGCCGCCGCTGTCCGCACAGGAAGCCCGCGCCACAGCCGACCAGATGCTGGAGCTGACCAACCGGAGCGAGGCCGAACTCGCCGAACGCGGGTACCGGTGGCTGACCGTCGTGCACGGTGACCTCGACACCCCCCAAGCCGAAGCGGCCTGGCGCCAACTGTCCAGCTGGGGCGACCGGCGCCCGGCGCGATTCGCCAGCGCCGCGGCACCAACGACACCACCTCGTGGTTGCTCGCGCCGCCGAACGCCGAGGGCCAACCTGGCCACGCTCGAAGCCGTCGCCCGCGAGCACAACCCCGGCTGGTGGAATCCGCCGGGCCGCCCGCTCACCGACCCGACACGAAGGAGTTTCAACCGTGAAGGCCGATCGCGAGAAGACCGCCGAGGCCCTGCGGATCCTGGCCCACGCCATGGACCGCGGTCTCGTGGACGACATCGTGGACGAGGTCAAGGTGAACGCCTGCTACAACCTCGACGCCAACTCGACGCAGCGGCTGATCGAAGCGCTGGCTGACCGTGCACACGAGGACTGGACCGGTGAGTCGGGAGTGGAGTACCGGACGTACACCGGCGTGCTGTTCGGTCGTACGGTGGCTGTCCTCGTGGAACGGTCGAGGGAGGGGATTCTCCACGATGGACACGAGTCGGCCAGGTCTGCGGGCGCGTAGCCGGGTGGAGGCTGGCGGTATCGGCTCCGTCAGGGGGGGGCTGCGTGCGTCAGGTCCGCCGTGGGGTTGACGGTAGCCGGCCTGGCGGCCAGGGTCATGCATGCTGGCGCCGGATGTTGGGAGCGGTATGAGAACCCGGCCGCCTCCTTTGTCATTGTCCAGTACGCGACCACCGAGTTTCTCTCGCTGGCGGGCGGTGCACGATGAAGGCAGCGACGGAGGGCCCCTGAAGGGTTAGGTATGTGGAGATGGACAGACCAGAAGTGGACGGTAGCCGGATCCCTCAAGGCACACACCCCGATACGCCCGCCGCCGAGCCCCGAGCGGAGGTGGTTCTGCCCAACGGTCGGCGGCTCTCACCTGCCAGGCACGACTCACGGCAATTCAGGACGCTGATCTCGCCAGATGTGCCCGCGCCGGACCGCTCCTGGCTGGAAGGGGTGCCCGGCGGGGAAGACGGGCTGTACCTACCTAGCCCGGCGCGACTGGGAAATATCGCTGTCGGCCTCGCCCTGGTGACGGCAGCAGGGGTGGCTGCCGGCGCTCTTCTCGGGGTCATCCTAACGAGAACTATGATCCCGCAGGCATCCACTGGCGTCGCAGTGCTGTCGTGCGCGACCGCGCTGGCGGCCCTCGGATTCGGTACCAATTGTTTCCGATTGCGTGATCTTGTACGCGACCGACAACGCATCCAGGTCATTCTTCGGTGGCAGGCGCACGTCCTGACGTCAGCCCGACAGCAGAAGGCTGCTGAATCGTTTCCTGAGGTGGGTGTTCGCCTGGGCTGGCTGTACTACCTCGCTGATCGGCTGCGTAAGCACGCCGTCGTGCGCGACGGCTGGCTACCCGGTGTGAGTGTTGAGACGCTTGATCGGCTGCAGTATGCCCTTACTGCGGAACTGCTGGACACGGTCGATCTGCGTGCGGTAACCGCGAAGGCCGCAGACCGGCCCGGACTGGCGGACCGCGTCGCTGTCGGCAGGGCCGAACTCGCCGCCGCCGACGCCGCGTTCGATACTCAACTCAGCCACCTTGACGACATTACCCAAACAGCCGATGAGATTGGCGGACGCCTGGACGACCTCGCCCTAGCCGAACGCCTCGACGCCTCCACTCCGAGCTCCATTCAGCTGCGTCAGCGGCTGGCGGCAACCGCCGCAACGGACCTCGAGGCACTGGCCACCGCTGCACGCGCGGCTGCCGATGTCGTCGGCGAGGCGGTGCGCGGGCACGGGTGACCCCCCTTCGATGGTGTCGAACAGGGACAGTTGCGCGCGGGTTACTTTGCGGCTGGGGTCACGTACCCAAGCACTGTTTCGCCGCGCTACACCATGCCGTCCGGGACGCCATCCGCACCCGGGGGCGAGCAGGCGGTCCAGTATCCCTGGGGCGTGCATCACCTAACGATCTCCTACTCCCACGGCGAGTCCGACTCCGATGAAGCCCTGCGCATCCTGCGGCGCGTGCGACCAGGCCACGCCCCGCTGGCACGTCAAACCGTGGACCTGGTCGACGTCACCGTGGACCGCGAGGCCAAGACGATCACCTGGAAGCACCTCGCGACCATCCCTGGGCGGATAGACACGCCGCCCCGGGGCATGCATCAGCCGTCAACCTGCCCGGCGGCTATGCGGTGGTGCGCAGCGGCCGGTAAGCCCGTCAGCGTTGTGTGGGCGGCGGCGCGGCGACTTGGACGTCCGCGCCCGCTGACCGCATGGTGGTCGCCAGGTCTTCCAGCCACGCCAGGGCGGCCTTGCGTGGGTCCTCCCCGTCCAGGTGCTCGTAGACGGTCCAGATCAGAGGACCCAGATAGGCGGTGTCGTCCTTCGCGCCGGCCCGCCACGTCCTCGCGGTCTGCGCTGGGATCGCGCCGTCGGCTACCCCGCGGTCCAGTAGCCCTTGGATCTCGGCCACCGCCTGGTCACGGTCGAGGCCGCCCGGCCCGATCATGGGCCGGATCTGTGCGTCCTGCGGGACGATCTCTACCTGCATGTAGTTCCAGGCCATCAGGCCGCCTCTCCTCGTCGGGTCTTTGGTCGTCCCCGCCGCGGTCGCGACTTCCACCAGGGGTCGAAGACGCTGGGCAACCAGCGCTTGAGCGGCTCGTCGGGGTTGACCGGTTCCGGCGGTGCGGAAAGGCTGGCGTCCCTGTCGCAGGCTGCTCGCGCGGCGTTGAGCGCCCGCGTGATCGCGGACGGGTGGACGCTATACCGGCGGGCCAGCTCGGCGCGGGTCAGGGGCCAGTCAGCCACGGATGCCTTCCTTTCTCTTCTTTGGACGTACCGGTAGGGCGGTTACGCGAACGACAGCTGGTAGTCCTCATCCCGGTTGCAGCCGTCGCACACCCAGCCGGGGATGCCAGACGAGTCGCTCCTCTCGTGCCGGGCGCCGGCCCGCTCGCAGTTCGCGCAGGTCCGCCCGCTGGTGCTGCGGTCGATCGTCGGCCGGGTGTACTGGTACTGCCGGTAGGCGTGGCGGGCGTCGCCGAGGCGGGTGTACTCGGTCTCGGCGGGTTCGTCCGGGTCATAGTCGCCGTACCCGGTCGCGCCGGCGCCGGCCGCGTACTGGCGCACCACCCATCGCAGGGTGGTGGTGCCCGGCGTCGTGCTCGGCCTTCTCCTTCTCGGCCTTCGCCGCAGCCCGCTCGGCCGCCTTCGCTGCCTTCTTCCCGGCCGCCCGGCGGGCCGCTTCCCGCTCGCCGGCCTCCGCGATCCGCCGCGCTTCGAGCCGCTCCTGTTGCTCCTCGTACGACTCGGGGCGGCTCGTCTCGCAGGTGACACGGGTAGCGTGCCGGGTCTCCCAGCGGCCCTCTCCCTCCCGGACCATGACCTGCTGCGCCTGGGTGTCCCAGCTACCGGCGATCACGGTCACTCCACACAAAGTGCAGGGGGTGCCGGAGATGACCGGGCGGGGCGGGCACGTCTGCCAGTGCTCCACTGTGGCTTGTGGACCGTGGCCGACAAGGTGGCCTAGGCCGGCGGGGACGCGTACGCGGCACCACCGACAGTCCTCAGGGCGCCGGTTGGGCCGCTGTGCCTCTTCCTTCACCTCGACCGGCGTCGGCCCGGTGGGGGGGTGCTGTGCGAGCAGGGAGGCCAGCTTCTTGACCGTGGTGGCCCCGCACGCGCTCTTAGCGTTCTTGAAATGCCGGCTCCACTCAAGGCTCAGGCCGCTCTCGGTCGCGGTGTAGATGGCGACGTCGGCGGTCTGGACCGCGTACCTCACGCCGGTCTTGTAGTGGTAGTCCCAGCCAGTGGTGGTCTTGTCCACCGTGATGATGATCGTGCCGACCGGCACCGTGACGGTGTCCCCGGCAGACAGCCACTCACCGTCCAGAACGTCGCCACCCGTGCCGTGCTCGCGGAACCCGCTGACAGTCCTGCACCAGGAGCCGCTGCTCCCGTCCACGGCCGGTGGAACGGTGATGATGGTGGACATTTGCTCTCCCGCTGATTGGTGGTCCCCGTGGGGCTGCCCTCGACCCCTTCAGTCTGTCCAACCGCTCCATAAATCGCAAGCCATGTTGCGATTTAATCTTGGGGAGCCGCCCCCGGACGCAAAGCGCGGACCGGCCGAGGAGAGCTTGTCGAGGGCACTGCCACCAGCCGGGCCGCACCGATGAGTCTAGGCGGGGGCGTCGGCACCCGGCTTAGCGTGGCTTTCGTTCCGATGCCAGTCTCAAGGGCCCCCGGTTGGCATACCCGAGCTCGCGGCTGCCAGCCAGCACCGCCGAAGCCTTTCACGCCGTGGCGAACTTCTACAGCGAGCGAGCGGCTCACCCCTGGAGCCCCCCCCGTCACGGGGACCCGCCCGGGTACCGGCTCCCGGCCAGAGGGCTGGCGGGGGACAACCTCGTCGGGCTCGCCGAGGGCATGGCACCCCTGGTCGCCGACGACCATCTGCGGGCCTCGGTCGACTCCGCCGGGCCGGATGACGTGTATGTCGACAAACTCCGCCGCAAGCTGGAGGGGAATCGACGGAACCGGGGGGATGAGGGGTACGCCTACCCGGCCCATCTCATCGGGCCCGCCGCAGCCGCGTGCCCGCCACCCGGCTGGATCCCCGAGGACGAAGCGGCTTCCGCCGAAGCGGGGGAGTAGCCGGAGGTCCCGGCGGCCGGGCTGGGGCTGGAGAAGCGGCCCAGGCGTACCGGCCGCACCGCCACGGCGCGCCTGGGGCCCCGCCGGCAGCGGCATCCAGCGGCACAGATACGTCGTATGACGGGCGGCGTCGCGACCGTCACATCTCAACATCATCGAGGGCGTGTCGTGGACGGCTCTCCTCTGCCCCGCCGGGCGCCTGGTTGCAAGCCGCGCAGTATGCAGTATCACGTGCCACAGCGCGACGTGACGGCCTCCGGAACGTTCACCCCGTTCACGCTGCCGACTAACCGAGCAAGGACGGGTGCCATGGCCACCACAAGAACCAGCAACCACGCGACCCTCCGCTGGCTGTTTCGATCGCGCTTCAATCCGGCCGCCTACGGAGGCGGCCGTGGCTGACGCCTCGTCCCTGGGTGGCCCTGGCACCGGTCTAGCTCACGTCGGCTACCAAGGCCACACCGCCGACTCGCTGGTCGAGGCGCTGTGTGACGCTGGCGTGACCCGGGTGGTCGACGTGCGGCTCAACGCGGTGTCCCGCAGGCCCGGATTCGGCAAGACCGCGCTCGCGGCGTCGCTACAGGCGGCCGGCATCGCCTACGAGCACCGCCCGGAGCTGGGCAACCCCAAGCGCAACCGGGCCAGCTTCGGCGGCTCGGCAGCCGAACGCGAGAAGGCCCATGCGGCGTATCGGGCGGTCCTGGCTAGCCCGGCGGGAAGGGCCGGGGTGGACGCGGTCGCCCGCGCCGCGGCCCGGGAGACCGTGGCACTGCTGTGCGTCGAGACCGACCCCGAGTGCTGCCACCGCGCGGACGTGTTCGAGGCCGTGTGGGTTCGCGGCACTCACCTGCTCCGCGAGCGCCTCGGTGGTAGCGGTGAGTAACGCACAGGTCTACGTCGACAACTTTCGCCGCCCGGCTGTTGTCGGGCGCTTCCGAGGGCGGTGGTCGCATCTGACCGCCGACACACCGGAGGCGCTGCAGAAGTTCGCGGCGCGGATAGGACTGCAACGAGAATGGTTCCAGCCGCGCTGCAAGACCGGCTCCTGCCCGGTCCGGGATGGAGTCTGCGCCCACTTCCACTACGACGTGGTGGACGCCAAGCGGACTGAGGCGATCGCCGCGGGAGCACGAAGCATCGACATCCGGGAACTCGGAGCGATCACGTCCGCCCGCCGGGCGTACTACCGAGGCGGTCAGCCGGGGGCGGTGAAGCCCGTGGATAGCGCCCGAGCAGGTCCTGACGATCCAAGATGACCTTCATCTCGACCAAAAGTCGATCTACACACCGGATCCGCACCGTGCTCATCGAGGGGGATCGGTGAGCGGCCCCATCGCTGGCGGGCGCGGAGCATGAACATCCGGGGATCGGGGTGTCACGACGCCCGCTCGCCACGCGTATTGCCGAGGTGCCCAGGGGCCCGGCGCCGGCCGGCCATTGTCAATGAGGCGGGCAGCCGTGTTGGGCCGAGTGACGGCAACCTGGGGGCGAGCGGGCGGGCCGCCGGACCCCGGTCCGGTTGATCGCCGGCAGCGCTGGAAGGCTGGCCAGGTGACAAGTCCCGACGTACCGAACTGGGTCATGCCGTGGATGCCACCGACCACGCCACTGGCCTGCGAGGCACTGGCTGCGCTGGATCGACCGCTGGTGGCGTGGCGGGACATCGGGGAGTTTGACTCGGACGACTTCTACAGTGACTACCCGCCCGGCGAGATCAGCAAGCTCGAGCGAGAGGTGCGCAAGCTCGGAATGCGCCGGGTCTGGCGGATGGAACGAATCTGGCAGCCCAGCGCGGAGGATCCGGCTGCGGAGAGCGCAGCCTACGAGCGGGGGTGCCGGCAGGTAGGCGGGGTAATGATCGTGCCGCGATGCCTGGATGATTACGTCGTCCAGGCGTACCGCGCGGCTGACCTCGACGACGATCCGGATGCAGACCCGGAAGTGTGCGGCGATCTGGATGCGGCCCTGGACTGGGCGCAGGCGGGCATCTGCGTCCTGCAGCAAAGCTTGCCCTGGCCGTTCTTTGATGTCCTGCCCTACGGCCAACTGGACAACCGGCCGGCCCATCGGCTGCTCTACGCGTACGCGATGCTGCTGCGTCACCGTCAACCGCGCAAGGCCGGCACCTGGTTCCGCGCCATGGTCTACCTCAACCCAAACGACAACATGGGCGCACGCTTCCATGCCCCGGGCGGACCCCGCTAACGCCATGGTCACGCTGCTTGACTGGGCTTCCGGCCTGGTGGTCGCTGCGCGCCCGTACGCTGACCCGGTGACTTCACGTGCCCTGCGCCTCGGCACCCGCGGCAGCCCCATGGCCCTCGCTCAGAACGCCCAGGTCGCGGCCCAGCTCGCCGCCGCCCATCCCGACGTGGCCGTGGAGGAGGTCGTCATCTCCACCCACGGCGACCGGCGGATGGGCGCCCTCACCGGCGAGGCCGGCGGCAAAGGCGCGTTCGTCCGCGAAATCAGCGAGTCCGCCGCTGCGCACCTGCTGGCCGACGATGCCAGGGCACTCATCGACGCCGTCCCCCACTGACCTGAGCCACCCCGTGCCGACCGCCGCCGCAGAACTCGCCGCCACGCTCGACCAGTGGATGGTCGGCGCCGAGCCGGGCGAGCGCAGCCCGTACACCGGCCTCACGGTGCTCGACCCTGCCGCGACGGTGCTTACCCGCCACCAGCTGACCCGCCGGCAGACCGATGAACTCGCCGCCCTGATCACCGACGTCACCAACACCACCTCCGCGCCCTGGGCGATCCTGGCCGAACTGCGCCGCTTCGCCGGGCCGGCCGACCAGACCGCGGCCACCATCTCCGTCGACCACCCCGGCCAGAGCCCGGCCGGCACTGTGGCGTTCAGCGCCCGCGCGGCCCAGCACCTGGCCGAACTACTCGGATACGGGGTGACCCAGCGCGGCGGCGCCCGGCTTCTCATCGCCCACGACTCGCCCTACCAAGCCAGTCAACGCATCGAGGTTCGACCCGATGCCGGTGGATGGGCCGCCGGCCGGACCGGCACCATCTCCTACATCACGGTGTCCTGGCCGTACGAGCCGGGCGGGCAGCCAGTGCTGTGGTTCCACGTCCACCTGGACGCATCCGACAACGACCTACCCCAGGTCTTCACCGTCGAGGAGCTCGCACCGCTGTCGGGCACAGCCGCCGCCCGACCGGACCCGTAGCGACTGCTAGCGCCGACGCCGGCAGAGGCATCGCGAATGGCGGAAAGGTAGCTACCTAACCCCCCCGTCATTTGTGGTGCTGACTTGCGCCGTGATGGAAAGGTCACCACGCCAGGTGCGGGCTTGGCTGCCCGAAGCCGGCGGCGATCTCATGCTTGCGGGCCGGCGGGGTACTAGCGCCGCGCCGGACATAGAACTCCGGCCGGGCGGGGTTCAGGGTGTACCACTGGCCACCGCCGTTCATCTCGGCCAGTAGCAGCGTCCTGCCGTCCAGTTCGGCGGCGCGCAGCCGGAACCGCGGCTCCGGATCGATCGAGTCGCGGATCATGTTGCCGACCGCGAGCATCAGCCCGTCCAGAGCGGCCGGGTCCACGCCGACCACCTGGGCGTCGTCGGCGACACCGAACAGCACGGTGCCACCGTCACCGGAGGCGAATGCGGCGATCGTCTTGAGCACCGTCCGGCGGGACTCCGAGGTCTTAGGGACCTCTCGCTTGAACTCCACGTACTGGCCCTCGCCGCCGGCCACGAGCAGGGCCAGCTCCGCTTCGGGCTGGTGCCAGATCACCGATGGATCCTGCTGGCGGCCGGGCCCGGCGGGGGTGAAGTAGCGGAAGTCCAGCCACTCGCCGCCGTGACGCAGCAGCAACAGGCTGCCCTCGGCGAGGCCCTGGCGTAGCCGTACCTTCAGCCGGCCGCTACGCCCGACCGGGCGCACGATGCGGTCCGTGGGTGTGCTCAGCTCCAGGTTGACCCCGTCGAGCGTGGTGCCCTTGACCGTCACCTCCACCGCGTCCGAGGCGACCGCGACCCGGTGCAGCCAGGCCCGCCGATCCAGCCGGATCACTCGCCACAGCGGTTGCTGGTTGGCCTGGTTGCTCGGCGGCGCGGCGAGGAAGAACGCGCTGAACGCCGCCTCGTAGCTCACATAGGACGGTCCGTCGCCGACCAGCAGGCCGCCCTGCCGGGACGACGGTGGCTGCGCCGCGCTGATTTCCCACTGGGTGCGCGGCCACGGCATGCGCGTCGGGCGCCAGTCGCTGTGCGCGGCGATGCGTTGGAACGTGCCGTCGCCCAGCGGTGCGGGTGCGGTGACCTTCAGCCCGTCGAGGTCCTGGGCTTCGGCCCGCAGTAGTCCGGCAGCTACCGCACCGGGAACACGCCGTTCGAGGAAGACCTCTGCGGCATAGCGCCAGGCGCGCGCCTTGGGGGCCGCCGCGGCGTGCAGCGTCACCTCGCCGTGGCGCACCTGCCAGTCCTCGGCCACCTTGACCAGAGCGAGTCGGACGTCGACGAATTGGCACTGCCCGATCAACGCCGCGATCTCGGCGAGGCCGGTGGACCCGCTGTCGTTCATGCTCGCCTCCCGCCGGCCGTCGCGAGGCAAAGACCACCCGCACTGGTCACCGTCCGTTACACGCCTCGAAGGGTACGCCCGGCGATCCCGAGACGCTGCGCACTTTTGCCGCGTCGGTGATCTTCCGATACCCAACGGTCGCCGGCCCGTTCCCACTAGCCGGAAGACCGCTGACGGTCCCCACATTCCCGCCCGTCGCTGGCGCGCCGGGCAGCCAATCCATCGGGAGATCCCCCATGCCCAATCACCTCGATCAGGCCGCGGTCGTCGAAGAATTCCTCATTGACCGCCTGTTGCAGCACGCCGACGACTACGACATCGCTCCCGGCGCCGATGGAAGCGCCCACATCGACGTGTCCTACCCGGTGGAGCTCGCCGCCGTGGCCGGCTTCATCGAACTCGGCACGCCCGGCGGCGGCTACGTGCGGTGGGTGCTCACCCAGGACGGCCGCGACGAGCTGGCCCGGCGCCGGGCGGCGGCTGCGTACGACCTGCTGCCGGCTCAGCAACTCGCCCGGCTTGTGCTCGCCGATATGGCGCATGCCGCGCGGCCCGAGGCAAGCGTGCTGCACGGACTGAAGGTCACCGCCGTGGCGACGGACACCGGCGTCGATGTCGTCGTTGAGCACGCGGCCGCGTTGGCCCAAGCGGTCGCCGCGGCGGTGACCGAGTTGGTCGCCGCCTACCGCAGGCCGGACATCTCCGTGACCTGCCGGCAGATCGCCGACTGACGGCACATGTGTCGCCGCCTGAACGCCGGCTGACTGGACCCGGTGCGTTCAGCGCCCGGTGACGGGGCCCGGCGCGGGCCCCGCCACCAGCCCGGCAAACCCAACCATCCTCGGCAGCGATCGCCGCCGGCCGGTGGGCCTCGTGAAGGGAAGACGATGGCGAAGCTGAACCAGCAGCAGACGCTGGCCCTGGCCGGACACAACCCGGCGAGCTTCATCGAAGCCGCCGCCGACCAGATGTTCCCCAGGACCCCGGCGGGAGATCCCGCCGCCTGGCGCAACAAGGTGCGGCGGCATTTGCGGGAGGTCGCCCGCCGAGTGCGCAGCCAGCGGCTGAACCCCGAACAGGCCGCCGAGCTCATCGACCGCGAGTTCCGCGGCGCCGTCTCGTCGACCACCTACCGCACCAGCAGCATCGCCGTCACCCTGCGCGCCGCACCAGAGCATCCGGATCCGCAACTGGTGCGGCAGGCGCGCCAGATCGTGGCCGACGCCGAGGCCGCCGCGACGTGCCCGCCCGCTGCCGCGCTGGCGGCCCCGACCGAGCAGCCGCAGCCCAGGGTGCCCGCTCCGGGCTCGCCGGCTGCTGCGCCCGGCGAGGTCACCGGCCTGGTCTCCGCCCAGCAGTACGCCGCCGCGATGAGCGAGGCCATGGCCAGCCAGACGCAGACGACCGAACAGTTCGTGGCGTCGCTGAACACGGCAGGTGTCAACGGCGAGGCCGTAGCCGCCGCCCAGCGGGCGCAGGAACTGTCCACCCAGGCCAGCGCGGCGTGGACGGCGGCCGCAGCTGCGCTGCACCGGCAGGACATGGTGCGGCAGGCATACGCCCTCGCCCCGGACGCCGGCGGCAAGCGATTCGTCGCCCAATGACGACCCCTCTCTTAGTACGTCCTACACGTGTAATCTGTGATACTATAGAGGTAGTCGAGTCCGGCGACCGCGAGGAGTTCCTGATGTCGCAGAAGACCGCCGCTAACACCAAACCAGCACCCGCCGACGCGGCCATGCCCACCGTCGAGCCGCAGGCCGTCTGCCAGCTCCACCGCGACTTTCTGGAGTCGGAGCGGTTTGGGGGCAGCTCCAACGACGTGGCCCAGATGCTGGACGACTGGTTCATCGAGCAGGGCTTTCCGACGGTGCTGTACCGGGCCTGACATGGCCCCCCATACCCTGGCCGGTCAGCCCCCCGGCGTCGTGCCAGACGTTCGCGACCACGCCACGGCGTTGTCAATGGCCGAGCCGACGCCCAGCCCGCACACGCTGACCGTGCTGGCTCGCCCCGACATCGCCGCGCTCATCGAACAGGTGCGTTCGCTGACCGCACGACAGCACGCCGCACTGGCCGAACAGTTCCGGGCGAACCACCGCCTGTACAGCCTCGACCAGGTCCGCATCTGCTATCGGGTCAGCATGGCCGTCCCCCACGATCACCCGCACCACGCGGCCGTCCGCGCCCTGGTGTGGCGGATCGCGGCGAAGGCGCCCGGTGGCCAGTACGCCGCCGCGGTCGCCGCCTCCGACATGGCGTTCGTCTTGCTGGCCGGCGAGCTGCTGGACGCAGACGAGCGAGCCCTGTTCGACGCCCCGTGGCAGGCCGTCGTCGGCGCAGTCGAACCCGCGGCGGCAACCGTCGGAGAACAGCGCGCCCCTCTCGCTGCGCCCTGGCCGCTCACTGAGGACAACCGCGTGGGGGACGAGACGTTCGCCTTGGCCGAGCAGACCGCCCTGGCGCTGCTGGTCGCCGACCCGACCGGCACCGGCGGGGTCAGCCGGGTCGACGAGCGGGAGGCCGCGTTCGGTGCCTCAATCGCTGCGGTGGCGCGGTCATGAAACGCCTTGGGCGAAGGCGCGGTGGGTGGTGCTGGACCGGCTGTCGTGGTTCACCTACGACGACGCGTTGGTCCTGGAGCGGGCCGCGCTGCGCTTCTTCGCCGGTCGTAGCCGAGGTGACGGGTGGGCGCACAGCAACGACGTCTACCACTGTGCGCGGGCCGCGCAGGTAGCCGGTGGCCACCGGTACACCGACGGGGAGTGCATCGAGGCGATCGCCGGTGACACCTGCGACCTGATCCGCCCGCAGCGCTGCGCGGTCGGCCCGAACGCGGCCGGGCCGGCCGCGTTCACCGCCGACTCGGCGCCGTGGTGCGACGTGGTGGCCAGCTGTGCCACCACCGCGGCGTGGGCCTTGCTCGTGGTCGACCAGGTCGACGCGGGCCCGTTCAGCCAGGCCGCCTACGCCTGCATGACCGGGCCCTGGGTGACGGCGTTCGGCGACCCGACTACCGCCACTGCGATCCCGCCGGCGGGTACCGCCGGTTCCCCCCAACGCGGCCCCGCGCGACCGATCCGGGCCGTGCACGTTCCCGATGACGACCACCCGCCGGGCTCGTGCTGTCCGGCGCGGCAAAGCGGCGAAGGAGGAGACGCAGTGAGCACCCCCGCCACCCGGCAGGCCCTGGCCGGCCTGGTCACCGACGAACTGCGCGGCCTCGACGGCGCCGTCCACGCCTCCGCCACGTTCTCCCCCGACGCGGCCAAGACGCATCGGTACGTGCTGACCCGCACCTGGGGCTCGGGCACCCGGATCGGGTGGCTGATGCTCAACCCGTCCACCGCCGACGCGCTCGTCGACGACAAGACCATCGGCCGCTGCACCTCCTACTCGCGCAGATGGGGCGCCGGGGGCCTGGTTGTGGTCAACCTGTTCGCGCTGCGCTCCACCGACCCCGGCGCGCTGCGCGGCCACCCCGACCCGGTCGGGGTGAGCAACGACGAGGCAATCCTCGCCCAGCTCGCCGACGACCACCTCGCCACTGTCGTCGCCGCGTGGGGCGCGCACCCCTTCGCCGCCGCCCGGGCCCGCCACGTCACCGACATATTCGCCGCACAGCGGATCCGGTTGCAGTGCCTGGGCGCCACCCGTAACGGGCACCCCCGCCACCCGTGCCGGCTGCCCGACGGTGTGCCCCTGCGCGCCTACCCGACCCCACCGGCCGGCGGTGCCCAGTGACCCGGGACCCATTCGCCCGGTCCCGCTTCGTGACCGGCTACGACGAGCCGCCCGTCGAGGCCCGGGTCCGCACGCTGCTCGCGCTGTCCCTGCTCACCCCGCAGCCCAACCTCGACGGCGTCCCGCCCCGGCTTGTCGAGTTCGACTTCAATCCGGCCAGTCACGACCCGGTCTCCCACTGGGAGGTCGTCCTGACCGTCGAGGTCTGCCCCGGCTGCGAGCACAGCGTCGAGGCCGGCGAGCACGTCGCGGTCACCGCCCGCGGCCGCCGGCTGTGCGTCGACTGCGGAACCTGCGCGCAGTAGGGACCGACGCCGATGCCGACCGTCACCTGCCAGCGATGTGCCAACACCACCACAGTCCGGCTCGGCCGGCGGGTTGGCGCTGCTCGCGGGTCTGCGAGTCCTGCCACCACACCACCCTGCGCACCGCCCTGGCGGACCGGCCCGACGGGCCACCCGCACCGATCGCCGTACCCGACCATCCCCGCACCTGACCCCGGAAGGACCCAACCCCTCATGCTCACCGGCTACGACCAGCTCACCTTGCTCGAAGAGGTCACCTCCGTCACCGGCCCGAACGGCGCGCCGCCGGACGCGGTCGAGTACCAGCGGCGCATCGCGCTGCTGATCGACGCGCTGGACAGCGCGGGCCGCGACAACGCCAACGCCGCCGAGGCTGGCATCGGCCTGTACCGCGAGTACGTCGAACAGCATGGCTATGCCGAAGACAACGCCGCCGTCGCGGCCGCCGTCGAGGTGCAGCGCGGCACCGAGGCGCTGCTGGACATTCCCGCCCCACTGTGGACGGCCCTGTACCGGTGCGTCACCGGCTACGCCTTCGAGCCCACCTGCGTCGGCGGCAACCGGCTGCCAGTGGAGGCCTGCCGCCGCCGCGACGGTGCCTGGGTCATCGTGTGGAACGGGTCCGTCGCCACTCGTGACGGCACCGGCTGGGACGCCCTGCGACCGGAGGCCGAGGCCCCGGCCAGCTACCTGACCGCCACCGGCTACACCCGGGCTCAGGCCGTTTCCCGGGCCCGGCTGCTGGCCGCCATCCCCGACCCGGCCGCCGCCGGCCAGTACGAGCCGGACCGGGTCGGGAGCCACCGGTGAGCCTCGCACCATCCACATCGGACCCGGCGGCGGTGCAGACCCGCCGCCGGGCAGGCAACCCGCACGGCGCTGCCACTTGCGTCGCGGGCCCGTACCCGGTCGGGCTTGTCGAGCTGCCCGGCGTCTTCTGGTCTAGCCTGCGACGGTTCGGGCTCGAACTTGCCCTCTGGCATGTGCGGCTGGCGATCGGCGAGGCCCGGTGGCGCGGCGAGTTGTTCGCCGGCTTCGCCGCCGGGGACCGGGTCACCGGCCGCACCGGGTACGGCTGGACCCCCGCCCGCGCCCTGGCGGATCTGCACCGCCGAACGCGCTCGCGGGAGGACCGTCATGGCTGACCTGACACCGGGCCGCACCACCCACCGGACGATGCGCCGGCGTCCCCGGCCCCGCTCGGCCTGGTCCGCCCAGGCCCGCACCGCCCCGATCGCCGCGGCGATCGTCGACGTGCGCGCCGAACTCAACCGGATGGACACCAAGGCGAACACCCTGCTCGGCTGGTCCGGCACCGCGGCCGCGCTCGGCCTGGCCGCGCTCAGCCAGGTCCACCTGCCGGTCGCGGCAGCGGTGCTCGGCTGGTTGGCCGTCGCCCAGATCGCCGCCGCCGTCGGGCTGCTGGCCGCCGCGATCCAACCCAAACTGTCTGGCGATCACGGGTTCGTCCGCTACGCCCGGGTGGAGCCCGCCGACATCGCCGATGTCCTTGCGGCGATCCCGGAGGGGGACCCCGACGCCCTGGTCTGGCTGTCCCGCCGCGTGCGCGACGGCTACCGCCACGTCCGGGCAGCGGTCTTCCTGCTGCTGGCCGCGCTGCCCACCGCCGCCGCAGCGGCCCTGGCCGCGGCGCTGATCCGATGAGCCGCCCGGCAGCGACTCTCGCAGACCCGCAGGTCGAGCATCCGATGCCGTGGCTGACGGAGGCGGTGCCGGCCGCCGTCGCCGCCGTCGCCGGCTGGGACGGCGAGCGTCGCCGCAAGGCGGCCGACGGGTACGTCGACGCGATCGCCTGCGGCGCCGACGTCCTGTGGGCCGACCCGCAGGCCGCCCGGCGCGCCGATCTTGGCGCCGAGCAGGTCCGCGACGCGATCGTGCATGGGCTGGCCATCCTCGCCCACCGCCCCGGCGGGGTCACGTTCGCCGAGCTGCACTGGCACGCCAACGCCTGCCCCGCCTGCCCAGGCGCGGGCAGGTGGGCACTGCCTCCCGCACCGGCCGGACGGGAGGCGCGTGGGGCGTTCTTCACCCCCCGCGCGCTGGCCGCCGAGATCGCCCACAACGCGGTCGGGCCGCACCTGGTCGACCAGGAGATCATGGACATCGTCGGGCTGCAGATCGCGGACATTGCCTGCGGCTCCGGCGCGTTCCTGGTGGCCGTGGCCCGGCTGCTGCACCGGACCCACCTGGAGCTATGGACCATCGGCGACGCCCGGTACTTCGTCGGCCTGTACGACCTGCCCGACGAGCCGTACCCGCTGCGGGGGCCCTTCGGCCCGGCCGTCCAGGCCGCGGCGATGATGGCGGCCGTCGACTGTGTGTACGGGGTGGACATCGACCCGCTGTCGGTGGAGTTGACCCGGCTCGCGCTCGCACTGCTGCTACCCGACCACGACGTGACACACACGCTGCGGCGGCAGGTCCGTTGTGGAGACTCGCTGCTCGGCGACGGCCAGCCGTGGTGGGACGGGGCCGCCACGAGCCTGATGGATACACCGGGCCGGTTCGACTGGCCCACGGCGTTCCCCGAGGTCTTCGACCACCGCGACGGCCTTGACCGGGTGGGCTTCGACGTCGTGCTGGGCAACCCGCCCTACCTCGGCGGGAAGAAACTGCGCGGCACGCTCGGCGAGGCGTACCGACAGCATCTGATCACGAACATCGCCGGTGGCCGGCGCGGCAGCGCCGACCTGGCCGTGTACTTCTGGCTGCGCGCCCACGAGCTGGTCTGCGAACTGGGCACCGTGGGCATCATCGGCCCCGCCAACCTGATGCGCGGCGGCAACCTGCGGGTCTGGGACGACCACCTGCGCCAGGTTGCCCACCGCACCCTGTACCGCACCGAGCACGGCCGGCGCTGGCCGTCGACGTCCGCGTCCATCTCGTGCTGCCTGCTCTACAGCGTCATGCGCCGCTGGATCGACCCGCAGTTTCGCGACCACGACCCCGACGATCCAGGCCGCGCCGCGCACCACACCTGCGACTTCGGCGTCGACCCACCCCGGTTCGGCGAGACCTGGCAACCCCGGCCCGGCTGTCCACGCTGCGACGCGTTGGCCAAGGCCGCCAGGCTGATCATCCGCACCGAACGCGAAGGCCAGGCATACGAAATCGTCCGCCACCGAACAGCGGACTCCACCGCACCGGAACGGGAGCACTCATGAGCGTCATCACCTGGCTGTGGCGGGTGCAGACCACCCGATGGGCGCAGGCCCTGATCGCTGGGCTCGGCCTCCTGCTGACCGCCGTCGGCGAGCTGTCGCTGCGCGCCGGCGAGGACACCCTCGGCGCGGTCACGAACCTGGCCGTCGGGCTGGTGATGTGCGCGTACGTCGCCTGCGCGCTGCGCTGGCGGCGCACCCACCGCAGCCTCGTCGACGCCCGAGCCACGTTCCGCACCACCCTGCGGGCCCTCGCCCCGCACCCGACCATTCACGTCAACGAGGACGCCAGCCTGGTGTTCATCCACTTCACCGGCCACGGGCCCGTGTACCGCTGGAACATCCTGGCCCGCGTCGCCGAGCATGAAATCGACGACGTCCTGCGGGTGCTGGACCTCGGCGAAGAGCCCACCGCGATCGTGGAAGAGTTCGAGATCAGGACCGGACTGGCGGAGGTCTTCGCCTCCGTCAACGGCACCCGGTTGCGCGGCACCGACGACGGCGACGTCGAGGAGGTCGACCTGGGCACGCCGCCCGGCCCATGGACGGCGGCGCGGGGCCGCTACCGTGGTCTCGCCGCCGGGCTGCTGCAAGCCAGCGAGAGCGACTTGCGGGAGATCTGCGCCCAACTCGCCGCCACCAGGCCCGTCACCCCCACCACCGACGACGACTAGCCCGATCCGATGAGCCGGCGAGTCGACGAGCGCGAGGCCACCGCCGCGCACGAGGCCGGCCACGCCGTCGCCGCAGCCGTGCTGGGCTGCCCGATCCGATACGTCACGCTGCGGCCCCGCGACTCCGGCTCGGCCGGGCACGTCATGGGCCGATGGCGCGACGAACGGCGCCCCCAATGGCTGCCGGACCTCGTGGTGGCGGGCCGCCGGCATGATCGCCGAAGACGCCTGGCGATTCGGCGACGACCGGCGCATCACCGTGGCGGGTGGCTGCGGCGACCTGCGTGAGATGCAGCAACTGGCCCGCTACGCGTGGCACCGCGCCCACCCCGACGACGACGACAACTACGACTACCAACTGGACCCACCCATCAACCCGGCGTGGACCGTGCGCGACATCGCCACCCATGCCTGGCGGCAGGCCTACCTGCTGTTCGCTGAGTACAGCGACGCGATGTGGACGGTGGCCGACGAACTGCTCGACTCACCCCGGGCATTGCCAGGGGTGCGGATCCGGCAACTGGTCATAGAGGAAGGCGGCCAAGACTTCAGCGGGCTGGACCTGGATCCCGACGAGGTACGCGCCGCCATCCAACAGGTCGACTTCTGGGCCGCCGACTACTCGCGCCTGGCCTGGCACATCCCACCACGCGCCACCCGCCGCAGGGCGCCGCAAGCAGACACCGCCTCCGCCGCAGCCCAGCCCGCCACCGCGCCAACCGTCTCCGCGAGTACCGGCGGCGAGGTGACCGGCCTGGTCACCGCGCAGCGCTACGCCCACGGCATGGCCGCCGCTCTCGCCGCCCAGGCCAGCGTGATCGCTTCCTTCGTCGCGTCCCTGCGGGCCGCCGCCGTCGCCGGTGCGGCCGTCACCGCCGGCGTCCGGGCGCAGGAACTCACCACCGCCGCGGCGAGCGCGTGGTCCGCGGCCGCTGCGGCCCTGGCCGCGCACAGCGTGGTCGCGCACGCGTACGCCACAGTGCCCGAGGCCGGGACCAAGACCTGGCTGACCAGCGCCGGCTGAGCCGCGGCGCCTTCCCGAATTAGCGGTTAGGTCGCAACCTAACCGCCGGTATGATGGGCCTCTTCCTGCGGTAAGGTGCGTCCATGCGGGTATTCAACGTCCGGTGCTCGGGCGAGCTGGCCGAGGCTCTGGCGGGCGCCGTGCAGGCAGTGGCCGAGCGCGAGCGGGAGTGGTGGCAGGCGCAGCGTGAAGCCGTGGCTCGCCGGGTCGCCGCCGAGGAACTGAGCACCGCGCAGCGTGCCCTGCTGCTCGCCGACCTGGAGACGGAGTTCGCGCGGTTGCGTGAGACCGGCGAGCTGCGCGGCACCCGCACCGCGTACGTGCTGCCCGCGCTGGGCACCGTTCTGGCCGAACGTGGGTGGGCGCGGCGGTGGAAGCCGATCCCGCCCGGCGCCCAGCGCCGGCGCGGCCGCCCCTGGGGCACCCACGACGCAGGGTACGACGCCCGGGTCACCCTGTACCTGCCCGACGCGCTTGGCGAGACCCTCGCCCGGGCCTGCTACTGGACCTCGGCGCCGACCGTGGCCCGACTGCAAGCCTGGTACGACGAGTTCGGCGACCACTGGCGCGGGCACCTGCACAACAGCCGGGCCCGTTGGACCGGCCGGGGACCTACCCAGGCCGACCTGGGCACCCGGGACCAGCTCACCGCAAAGATCAACACTACGGGACGGGTACTGCGGCAGGCCATGCGCCGCGCTCTCGACTCGGAGGAAAGGTAGCTACCTAACCGCCGACAAAGAAGGCTCCGACCTGCTGTTTTGCTGTTTGACTGGCTCGTTGTGCCGGGTCTATGGTGCGGTCATGTTGCAGCTGAGGGTGGAAGGCGATCTGAGCGAAGCGCGCGCCTTCTTAGAGGCGTTGGCGGCCGGCGGCCTCGAGGTGCAGACCGGGACGGCCAAGGATCGTGGCGGGTTTCATCACGTCTACGCCGTGGTCCGGATGCCCGGCTACGCGTCGGGTGAGGATGCCCCCGGCCCGGTGCGGGCCACCGCGGTGGTGTCGCGGCGAGCCATCGGCGGGCGCGGTCACGGGCGGCGGGCGTGAAGGCGTACGGCCGCCCTGCAAGCCTTGGCCGAGGGACACAACCACGGTTTCTGGAAGATCAGCCGGAGCCGATGATCGCGGGACCGTACCGATGACGGCCCAGGTCACGCTCACCGCGCGGCAGGCGTGGGAACACCTCAACGAGCGTCAGCAGGCGTACCTACTGGCTATCTACGATGCGGACCAGGCCGCCGAGGTGGACATCGCCGATCGCCGCAGGCGCTGGCAGAAGACCCCGCCGGCGTCGGAGTGGCGGTGGCTGCTCTACGCCGTAGACGCCGCTGGGCTGGCCGGCGACACCGGCGTCCAGGCCGCCCTGCGCCGCCAGGGCAAGCTTGACCCGGGCGCCGGCTCCTCTCTGGCGGCGCTGCGCCGGCGCGGCCTGGTGCAGAACCGAGGCGGCGTCCAGAGCACCATGCTCGGTACCCTGCCCACCGTCGAGGTGCGGCTGACCACGGCCGGCCGGGCTGCCGCCCGCGCCGGACGCGGCGAGGAACCCAAGCGCAGGACGCCGCCCGGCCTGCTCTCGGAGTGGCTGTGGCGTGCCCTGGGCACCCTGTACCGGGCCGGCGGCACCGGCACGCTGTACGACCACCACGGCTGGCACCTGCCCCGCGACCATCCCGAACGCGGACCAAGCTGGGCCGCCCTGCTCCAGTTGCGCGACCGCCGCGACGGCTCCTACATGGAGGAGTTCACCACCCGGGTAGCCAATCCCGGGTTCCCTGACCGGCCAGAACACCGGGCCCGGATCAGCGCCCGCGGCCGCGCTCACTACGAGCTGCACTACCGCTGCTATAGCGAGTTGTACCCAGAGGTGGACGCTGTCGAGCCGCCCGCCACGAACGACGCGCACGCTGGCCTCGCCGACCACCGGGCCACCCGCCCCAAGGGTCTGGTGCGCGCCCCCGACTGGCGGCTTCTGGCCGAGCTGACCCGCATGGAGCGCGACGACCGCTGTTTCCTCCGCGACATCGACGCCCGGCACTATATCCAGTTCGACCAGCCGGTGCCCGACAGCATCGCGTCCATGCCGCACGGGCTTGTGGCCTGGCAGATCGACCGGATTGCCCGCAGCAAGGCCGCCGTCACGCGACTGCGCCAGCACCCTGACGGCTCACTGGTCGAAGAGGTCGGGGTTACCGTGCCGGAGTACCGACACGATCCGGAAGGTTCCCGCACAATCCCGCTGACCTGCCTCACCCCCGCCGGCCGGGCGCACGTCGCCGCGCACCTGCTCGAATATCAGCGGCTGTACCCGGAGATCCCCGTCGACGACCTCACCACCGAGACCACAGCACGGTCGCAGACACCGCCCTGACACCGGCTCCCACATGCCACGACATTGGCGGGGCTCGGCCGTCGACCCGGTACCGGCTGCCGGCTAGCTGCAGGCCCAGCCGCGTCCCGGCCCTCGCCGGCCCCGCCCGCCCGATGACCGGGCACACTGGACCGGTGACTTTGACCGATGCCCTGGCCCTGGTCGGCGCGGCCGTCGCGGTCGGCGGGATCGGGTTGGCGTGGCGCCAGACCCTCATCGCCCGGCAGAGCCGGGACGACGCCCGCAAGTGGCGGCAGCAGGACCAGGACGCGCAGGCCACGGCCGAGGCTGCGGCGGCCGACGCGGCGCAGCGTCGCCGGGTCGGGGTGCGGTACCGGTACGAGTTGACCGACGCGCAGCGCGTGCTGGACCAGCTCAATGACATCGCCTGCCGGGTCATCACTAAGCAGGAGCTGCTGACCGAGGCCCGCAAGAACGAGCTACACCTGGCCGATCTGACCACCAGGGTCGGCGACCTCGGCTCCCGCCTGCCAGACCCACTCAAGGATCTTCTGGAGGGCTGCGACAGCACCGGCGACGGGGTACACCACTGGGCGGGTCGACTGCTGGCGGCGCCGTTCGACACCGCGATCACGGTCGCCCCGGGCAACCGGCACGACGCCGGCATGCAGGCCATCACCCAGTACGAGGCGGCGATCAGCCTGGACCGGGCCATCGACATGGCCCGCGAGACGCTGCGGGACCTGCTCGCGGACTAGCCGCCGCCTGCCCTCGCCGCGAGCGCGAACAGGGCCCGCCTGGTGGGGCGAGGCCCTGTGAGCTATCAGACCCGTTCGGTTCAGCGCCGATGAAACGCGCGTCTAGCCTACGGCCCGGGTGCGGCGCTTGGCGGCTGAGGCCTTCTTGGTGGCAGTCATGGAGCCGATGGTCTGCCCGCCGGCGATCGCGGCCGCCAGGTCGGCGAGCTCGACGTCGAGGATCTCGGCGAGCCGGGGGCGGTGCTCGTCGGCCAGGGTCGCCGCGCCCCGCTCGACTCGGCTGTAGAAGGCCCGGCCCACGCCCAGACCGCGGTCGACGACGTCGGTCTGGCGCAGGCCACGGCGCACCCGCAACGTCTCCAGGGTGTAGGGGGTCTGCGGGTCCAGCAGATCGAAGACGTCCACCCCGAGCGATTGGGCGATGTGGAAGACCATCTCCGCGCGCGGGGTGACTTGACCGGCTTCGTAGTCGGTGATCTGCAGTCGCACGTTGTCGACGTCCTGCGCGGCCCGGGCCAGGCCAATGTCACCAGGCCAACCCTCCCGGGTGGCGTGCAGCAGCCGCTCCGCGAGGTCTCGCTGGGTAAGCCCGGCCTGCTCGCGCGCGGCACGCAACCGCTCCGGGACGAACCCGCCGACGCCGCTCTTACCCACTCCGAGGCCCCCATCGTCGCCCGTCTGTCGAGACCAGGATGCCCCATGCTGCGACAACGACGGAACGTTGGTGCCGGGTACGCGATCACGAATCTCGGTCATCACTGCGCTCCTTGGACGGCGGGGCGGATCTTCGGGGCGTAGGCCAGGCAGCGCACACAGGTGGCCGGCTGCCCGGTGGGCTCCTCTTGCAGCAGCAGCAGCAGCGGCCGGACCCGGCCGGCACGCTCGCACAGCGCCCGCCCGGCCTGGTGCAGCCGGGGACGGCTGGTGCTGCCGCTGTGGGCGTCGATCGTGGGTACCGCGTGGCGCAGCGGCTCGGGCGCGTACGAGCTGTTGGTGCGCCGGCCGCGGGTGTTGGCCCGCGCCTGCAGCGGCACCGGGCAGCCGGCGCTGGCCCGCCGCCACGCCTCAACGTCACGGGCGGCCGCCACCGCGATCTCGCGCTGGCGCGCGGCACGCCGCACGGTGTCCTCGGCCCGCCAACGCAGCACCGGGTCAGGCAGCGGCGGATCCAGGCCGTCCCGGTCGGCCAGGTCGAGCAGGTGGGCCTCCAACACGCTGATGCCGCCCCGGCCGTGGCCAGGAAACGGGTAGCCGAGCACCGCCGTGCACCAGTCCGCGCCCCGGCGGGCGACCAGCGCCGCCGTGCGGGCGGGGCCACCCGGTTCGACGAACCGCGGGTACCTGCGCTTGGCCCGCTCACGCAGCGCGGCGTATTCGGGGTACGCCGGCTGCGGGCGGCGGCGGATCTCGTCCAACTCGGCGAACGTCGGCACCTGCGGCTCTCCCGTCGAGGTGGGCGGGATCGTCCGATGGCCACCCGCGCGTGTGGTTCAGACTACACGTGTAAGAGGTGATACTCAAAGGGTGTGGTGAACCCCTCGGCCGCTCGGCGCGAGACGCAACCGCGCCCGCCGCGTTCTACCCGCCGCACCGGCGAGCCCGCCGCGGTCGGCACCCGCCAGGGCCGCCCAGCCAGACACACACCGGAGGCCGAACATTCCGGCGAGAAAGGTTAGGAAGACATGACCGACGTCAGGCCAGGAACCGAGACCGCAGTCGCGGCACTACTGGCCGAGTATGCCCAGCTCAAAGATGAACAGAGGTCGCGGATCGGGTTCCGCGACAACCTGATCTACGTCAACATGGCCGCGGTCGCCGCCGTCGGGTACGCCGCATTCCAACTGAACTTCCCCCAGCTGCTACTGACGATCCCATTGTCGTGCGTCGTGCTGGGCTGGACGTACCTGAGCAACGACCGCATGATCACCCAGCTCGGTCGCTACTGCCGCGACACCCTGGCGCCCCGACTGGCCACCCTGGCGGGCGACCATGAGGTGCTCGGCTGGGAGCAGGAGCATCCAGGCGACCGGCGTCGCACGCAGCGTAGGCGGATCCAACTCGGCGTCGACGTGTCGGCGTTCTGCCTGCCAGTAGCCGCCGTGGTGGTCCTCCTGACGCGGGCGGGCACCGTCGTCGGCTACCACTACGGCTACTGGACCTGGGTGATGATCGCCGCCGCCGCCGTGGCAGCGCTGCTGCTGGCCTGGCAGTTCGCCGTCTACTCCGACATCGAGCGTCCGCAGATCGTGGTCCGTGTGCGCCCGCGCCGGCCGAGTGCCTAACCCTCCCTTACCGATCGGAGCCCCTGCATGCTTGCCAAGATCCGAACTCTGTCCAACCTGTTCTTGACCCTCGTGGGTTACCCGCCCGGTTGCGCCAGCCGGGACCCTGTCTGGGCCAACGCCGTGCTGCTCTCGCTGGCCGGCGTGCTAACCGGCGTCGTGGGCCTGGTGGCCGGTGCCCCCTGGTCATTCGGTTCCCCAATGCCGTGGCTGCCGGCCACGACCGCGGCGGCTGGGTTTGTCGTCGGCCGGGTGCTGGACCGGCTGTTCGTGCCCGAGCAGTGGCACAGCCACTGCCAGGTGTGCGGCGTCTGCTCGATCGCGGCCGGCATTCCCGCCACCCGCACCGAGCAGGCCCTGATCCAGGCGATCGAGGCCGCCGGATGGCGGGTCACCGGCAACGTAGAAGACCTGTGCCCGCAGCATCACGGCGACGTCGAACCGGGCGAGCCGGTGCGCGTACCCGGTCACGCATACCTGCATGCCGGATCGGGCCGGCCGGTGCCGCTGCAGATCTACCACATCGACGACGCCGATCTCGCCGCGTGGGCCGACCACACTCGGATCGACCAGCCCCATCCGTAGCCTGCTCCGTCCCGTCCGAGTGACCCCCGCCCCCGGCGCCTACGGCGCCGGGGGCGGGTCGTGTCTGCGCCGCGCCCCATCGTCGGGATACTGGTGGCCATGAGCGAGGACTTCACCCGGCGGGTGCTACAGGTCGCCGCCGACGCCACAGCCCCGCTGGGCCGCTTCGACATCGCCGAGGCCATCAATCCGGGCCCGCACGGGTTGACCGAGGACGCGCCCGAGTACGAAGCCTTCGCCACGCGACGCATCGACATCATTCGCACCGCCGTGCGCCTGGAGCAGGAAGGGCTGCTCGAGTGCGTCACGCCGGCCACCGGCGAGCAGGGCGACCTGCTGCGGATTTCGGCGGCTGGCCGAGACCGCCTGCAGAACCTGTAGAACCGCCGCCGGTGCTCGGGGTTGAGGCTGGCGCAGGATTGAACGCTACGGATGATCTTTCCGTAAGCCTCGACCTGCTCTACGGGCGGGTTGTGCGCGGAGATGCCTGCCGCCCACCCAATGGCGGCGGACATCTTCTGGGTGGCGCGGCTACTCGATGTCGTAGTCGTCGTAGTCGTACGGGTCTTGCGCATCGTTGCGGTCGGCCGCTTCCTGTGCCCGGTCGTCGAAGCCGCTGGTCGCGGTCGGCGAGTCCGTATCGCGGTCGGCGGCCGCGCTGATGCGGTCGGCGGACTCGTGGTCCATGGGTGTGGATCGGGCCATGACGGTTCCTCCGTCGACTCGCGCCCCGGTTACGCCTGGGGCCACACGCACCCGGGCCGCCCTCGCGACCGGGGTGACCGATCCCCCGGGCTACGTCGGCGCCTGGCCCGCTCGGTGCAGGCTGCCCGCTAGTCGCCGCGTGTGGGGTGTCCGGCGAGGATCAGTCGGAGTTGCTCGCCCCCACGGTTTCCGGCTGAGGAATGCCGGTCCCTTCGATGGGGTCTACGGTACGCGATGGGGTTGTTTCGCTGTGCGTGAAGACGCATCGAAATTGTCAGATGTGGCCACTATGGTCGCGTCGTGCCGAAGTCGAAGAAGCGTCAACCCAAGCGGGTTCCCCTGGGCCCTGGCAAGGTGCCGGTTCGTCCGATGTCGAAGACGGTGCGGCTGCCTGACGGTCGCGAGACCACAGTCTCGTACCGGCCGGGCCGATTGAAGGTCGACACCGAGAAGTCGGTGTGGATGATGAGCCAGGTGCCGGCCGAGTTCGGGGTGACGTTCCTGCCGGCGGTGCTGCTGATCGATCATCTGCGGGGGCGCAACGCGAACGTGTGCGCGGATGCATGCCTGGCTCTGAAGGGTGTGTACGGCCTGCTCGGGATCGATGCGCGGATCACGCCGGTGTCGGTCGTGGTGGAGCCGCCGACCGGCGGCGTCAGCGTGTACGGGCAGAACCCGCGCTGGGACGGCAAGACGTTCGTCGGGCACTGTGTGCTGTGGCTGCCCGGCCTGGGCCGCCTGGTCGATCCGACGATCCAGCAGTTCCCCGAGCTCGCCAGCCAGGACGGACCGTTCGTCGGCCGCGTTGGTGCGGCCAGCCAGGCCATGCCGGCCGAGCTGCCCGTCGGCACCAGCGTGCCGATCGTGCGCGACGGCGCCCAGGTCGTGTACCAGGTCGTCGGCGACGAAGCGTTGATCACGGACTCTGAGCCGGCCGCTCACGCGGCGGCCCTCAACCCCAAGAGCGCGGCGAGCCTGGCCGGCTGGGCACTGTCCATCATGGCGGTGCCCGAGATCGCGTCGCGCGTTCGCAGCGCGCCGTTCCCGCGTATCCACGCCTTGATCGACGCCATCGACGGTGCGCCGGTGGACGCCGGCCCGGCCGGCTACCGCTTCATGCTGCCCGGCGCGGACGGGCAACTCACGCCGACCTGGGTCGACGACATCCCCGTCGAATGACGCGGCTGGGGTAAACCGCACCGATGGTAGGCCGGTTACCCCGCTCGGACGGCCCGGCGCCGGGGTCTCAAAATCCCAGTGCTGCACGCGGTAGCCAGGCCCGCGAGCCAGCGAACCCCGGCCAGGTCATCCACTCGGGGGCGAAACCTCCGCCGGGACCCTCAGTGCACCCCGACGAGCGGCAGCGCGAGCTGCTCCGACCCGGCGTGGGTTGCGCTGCTGAGTCACAGCCCATGCCCATCGAGACCATCACCGGCCGGCCCATCAGCGCGGCCCGCCCGCTCCGGTCGCCTGCTCAGATCTCATATCCCCGCCTAGTATCGTGTTCTACACGTGTAATTCATGATACAATAGAGGGGTGAGGCAGAGAAGCCTTCCGAGCCGGCGGGTGGGAGATGGGAACCGTGTCTGACCAGCACATACAGCGCCCCGGCGGGCTGGCCGCGAGCGACGAGCCAAACGACGTGCCGGTGGTGTGGACGTTCCGTGCCGTATGGCCGGTGCCCGATCCCAATCTCAGCTCCCGGACAGCGCTGGGCCAGGCCGCCGAGGACCTGCCCAACGTTGCCGAGCAGAGCAACGCCCGGCTGATCGCCGCTCCGACGTGGACGGTGGAGGAGGTCGAGTACCCGCAGCGATGGCCGTACGCCGCGTACCTGGTGGTCGCGGCCGCCCCGGCGGTGCCGGCCCGGCCGAGCCCGCAGCAGCGGCCGGCGGTGATGGCCTACCTGTTCGACCTGGACTGGTCGGATCGGCGCATCGCCGACCTGATGGGCATCCCGGAGAGCCTGGTGACCGCCCTGTACCGCCTGCACCGCCCCGTCGACACCGCGCAGCACCAGCACCAGCGGGCGGTGGCGGCATGAACGGCCGGCGAGACTTCCCCGCGCCCGCGACGGCGATCTCCTACGGCGGACACCCGGCGGACGGCTGGACGCGCGGCCCGCTGGGCCTACTGGTCCCCCCACCCACTCGTCGCCACTATGAACGCCCGGTGGCCGTCGACCTGTTCGCCGGGGCCGGCGGGTTCGGTCTCGGCATGCACGAGGCAGGTTTCCACGTCGCGGCGGCCTGCGAGATCTGGGTCAGCGCGGCGGTAACCTACATGGTCAACCTGGCCCGTCCCGGGGTGCGGATCCACTTCGACAGCCCCGAGCGGGAGGCCGAGTACGAGGCGGTGCTGGCCAAGTCGATGCGCCTGGACGAGAAGTCCACGCGGCGCCGGCCCGACGGCCACCTCGCCCGGCCGGCCGTGGCCGGGTCCGGCTGGATTTCGCGCCGGCCCGCGCACGAACGCGGCTGCGAGCACTTCTTCGCCTACGACATCCGCAACCTCACCGGCGAACTGGTCCTCGACGCTGTCGGCTTGGAGGTCGGCGAGGTGACCGTGGTGACCGGCGGGCCGCCGTGCCAGGGATTCAGCAAGGCGGGCAAGCGTGACGT